>NZ_DATHGC010000175.1:0-10856 GCF_035317785.1 Pedobacter sp.
CAGATGAGGACACCAAGTTTGGTCTGGGATTTGATGAAGCCATAGAGCTGCTCAGATCTGAAGAATTTGCGGGGCTAAAGAACATCCGCATTACCGGGCTGATGGGCATAGCCAGCAATAACGCGACTGAAAAACAAACCGTTGACGAGTTTACTGAACTCAAAGTATTTTTTGACGGCATAAAAATGAGCTTTTTCAGAAAAGACGAAGCCTTCAAAGAAGTCTCGATGGGCATGTCCGGCGATTATAAACTGGCCATAGAAGCAGGAAGTACCATGGTAAGGATAGGAAGTAGTATTTTTGGTAAAAGAGTGATCAAACATTACAAAGCACAATAAAAAAATAATGAATGTCAATATAAGAGTTGCTGAAAAAGCAGACTGTCCGCGCATACTGGAACTGATCAACGAGCTGGCAGTTTATGAGAAGGCCCCCGAGGAAGTGACCGTTACGTTAGAAGAATTTGAAGATGCAGGCTTTGGCGCAAATCCCGTTTGGAAGGCTTTTGTGGCTACAGACAACAACATCATCGTTGGTTTCGCCCTGTATTACACCCGCTATTCGACCTGGAAAGGCTGCCGCCTCTATCTCGAAGATTTTCTGGTTACCGAAGATTATCGCGGAAAAGGCATCGGCAAAATCCTTTTTGAAAAGGTGATGCAGGAAGCCCGGGAAGGCAATTACAATGGTATGGTATGGCAGGTACTGGACTGGAACGAGCCCGCCATCAACTTTTACAATAAATATGCCGCCGGTCTGGAACCGGGCTGGCTGAATGCTTCTTTTTCGAAAGAGCAAATCGGGAATTCGAAACTGCAAACCCTAAACTAACATGAAAAGAACAGGAATATTTGTGCTGCTGATCAGCTTTATGGCTTGTCAGAGTGAGAAAAAAACGACTGATGCTACCGACTCCGCTACCATGTCCGGCACAGCAAAGACGATAATTTACACCTATGACTCTGTAAAAGTATACAGCAAAAACCCGCTTTCCAAAGACAAGAATGTTACCGATACTTCAAAGGCAGTGATTTCTTATCCTGTGTTTGCAGATGAGCACATGAACGATTTCATATTGAAAAAAGTCCTGCTTACAGCAGATTCCGGCAAGAATTATACTTCCTACCAGGCCTATGCTACCGACTTTATCAAAGGCTTTGACGATTTCCAAAAAACAGAAAAAGACAGTCCGCAGACCTGGTTCCTGGAAATCAGGAACGATGTAGAAGTACAAAAAACTGGCTATTTCTCTATACTGAGCAGGTTTGTAAGCTATATGGGTGGTGCACATCCAAACACGGTTTATTCGTACCTCAACTACAATCCAACCACCCATCAGGAAATCCTGCTGGATTCGCTGCTGCTTCCCGGCACTATGCCCAAACTGACCGCCATAGCAGAACAGATCTTCAGGAAAAATGAGAAACTAAGCTCCACCGCAAGTTTGAAAGACGGCTATTTTTTTGAAAACAATACCTTCAGGCTGAACGACAACTTTACCATCACAGATGAAGGCCTGAAATTTCTCTATAACCCTTACGAGATCAAAGCCTACGTATATGGCACAACCGAACTGCTGATCCCTTTTTCTGCCCTCAAAGGCATTGCTAAACCGAATTCTTTACTTAGTCCATCTCATTAATGCAGGTATTTAAGTTTGGCGGCGCATCGGTAAAAGATGCCGGTGGCGTTAGAAATCTGACCTCAATTATATTAAAACAGCCCGGAGCGGAACTGCTCATCGTGATCTCTGCAATGGGTAAGATCACCGATAAACTGGAAGAGCTCTGCGGGGCCTACCAGTACGGCGAGGAAAATACACAGCAGATCTTTGAGGAGATCAAACAATTCCATTTCAATATCCTGGGCGACCTGTTCCCCGACCACCGCAATCCCGTTTACGATGATGTGGCCAATACCTTTGTCGAGATTGACTGGCTGCTGGAAGACGCACCTGATGATGCCCCGGATTATGTTTACGACCAGATCGTGTCCATCGGCGAACTCGTATCCACGAAGATTGTTTGCACCTATCTGCGCGAGATGGGCTGCAATGCCCAATGGATTGATGCCCGCAATTTCATTCACACCGACAATACCTACAAAGAGGGAAAAGTAAACTGGGAGAAAACCGAGCAGGAGATCCAAAAGTACCTGGTACCTGTGCTCGAAAAAAGCATTGCGGTCACACAGGGTTTCATCGGCAGTACCAGCGAGAACTTTACCACCACTCTGGGAAGGGACGGCTCAGACTATTCCGCAGCCATATTTGCCGCCTGCCTTGAAGCCACTTCCCTTACCATCTGGAAAGATGTGCCGGGTGTGCTCAACGCCGACCCCAAATGGTTTGACGAAACCCAGTGCATCCCCCAGCTTTCCTATCACGATGCGATAGAACTGGCTTATTACGGTGCGACCATTATCCATCCCAAGACCATCAAACCGATCCAGAACAAAAACATTCCGCTCTTTGTCCGTTCATTTTTGCAGCCCGATGCCCAGGGAACAGACATTACAGGTCTAAACAACCACCTGCCCGTGCCCTCATTTATCTTTAAAGTAAACCAGGCACTGATCTCCATATTCCCAAAAGATTTCTCTTTCATCATTGAAGAGAACCTGAGTGATATCTTCAGCATGTTTCACGAACATAAGGTCAAGATCAATACCATGCTCAACTCGGCCATCAGCTTTTCGGTAAGTTTTGATCATGATCCGGCAAAACTACAGGCACTGATCGCTGATCTGTCTGTGCATTACAAAGTAAAATACAATACCGGGCTGGAACTGGTGACCATCAGGTACTACAACCAGCAGACCATAGACCGGGTAACGGTCAATAAAAACATCATCCTGGAAGTAAAAAGCAGGCATACCTGCCAGATCGTAATGAGGGACAAAGTGGTTTGAACAAACGGGTCTTAGATAGCGATGTCCAGGAATACATAGACAGTCACCTGACTGCCGATGTACACAAGATCGCAATGGCCAAAAGCCCTTTTCCGGATGTTTCCGCTGCTGAACTGGCAGGTCAGATCGCTGCTAAGAACAAATGTGCGAAGAAACTGCCATCCTGGTTTCAGCAGAAAGGGGTCTATTATCCTGCCCTCTTGTCTGTAGAACAATGCTCCTCTGAGGCCACCGCACAGTATAAATCCAGCCTTGCTTTAGGTGGCCCGTTGATCGACCTTACTGGCGGATTTGGTGTAGACAGTTACTATTTTGCCAAGACTACAACAGCTGTTACCCATTGCGAGATCAATAAAGAACTCTCAGAAATAGCCGCGTACAATGCCAGGGTATTCGGGCAGACCAATATGCAGTTTCTGCAAGGTGATGGTCTTGAATACCTCACCTCTGCCGATAAAACCTTCGACACCATTTATATAGACCCTGCCAGACGGAGCAGCTCCGGCAAAGTCTTTATGCTCAAAGACTGCACGCCTGATGTGGTCAGCAACCTCGGACTGATGCTTTCCAAAGCCAAATGCATCATCATCAAGACCGCTCCCCTGCTCGACCTTACCGCAGGACTGAAAGAACTTTCTAATGTCGCTGAAATCCATATCCTGAGTGTCAGAAACGAAGTCAAAGAACTGCTCTGGGTAATAGAGCAGGATAAACAGGCTGATCAAAAAATAAAGATCGTTGCGATGACCCTCAATTATGCGATGAAGCAGTTTAGCTTTTACAGGAATGAAAACGGAGACATTGCTGAGGAGGGTTTGGCCAGCAACCACTCAGAAGATGCGGCAGGGCAGCCAGAAGACATTACAGCGCAACAAATCAGCATAGATAGCTATCTTTACGAACCGGACGCCGCACTGATGAAAAGCGGCGCGTTTGATCTGATCACAAACAAATACAACCTTTCAAAACTGGACCAGCAAACACAGTTGTATTTTAGCGAAAGCATAAACCCCTCCTTTCCGGGCAGAATATTCAGAATCAGCAACTTCCTATCAGCCACAGTACTCAAAAAACGAAAAGACCTGACCGGCAATGTGATCGTCAGGAATTATCCTGACAAAGCAGAAAACCTCGTCAAAAAATACAAGATCAAACCTGACCGGGAAAAGTTCCTCATCTTTACCCATAGCAGATCAGAAGGTCATTTGATCATCGAAGCAGAGATCATACAGCATTACTAATCAGGCCCGTAAAAATCTATCTGAACAGTAAACATTTCCTGAATGCAGATTGTTATAGGATCATGACCGATATTGCGCAAATCATTATCCATGCTTCCCGGCTGGGAAATGTGGAAGTCCTGCAGGAACTCATCCGCCAGCAAGCCGATGTGAATGTCCGGGATGAGAAAGGCTATACCCCATTAATTATCGCCTGCTACAACAACCAGTACGAGTCCGCAAAGCTGTTACTGGAAAATGGGGCGGATGTCAATGCACAGGACAACGGAGGAAATACCGCACTGATGGGTGTCGCGTTCAAAGGCTATGCTGACATTGCACAGCTGCTGATCAACAAAGGCGCTCAGACCGATCTTCAGCATGGAAATGGCGGCACAGCACTGATGTTTGCAGCCATGTTTGGCAGACACGACCTGCTCAAACTGCTTCTGGCAGCAGGCGCCGACAAACATTTATTGGACGTCCGTGGACTCAGTGTATATGACCTTGCCGCACAGCAGGGCAATACCGAAGCGATAAGCATCCTTGATAATAGCACCGTCAATTAAAACAACCTAAACTATCTATATAAAAGAAGCCCCGCCGGTTCACACCGCGGGGCTTTAACTTGAACTATTATTTAAGATTGCAGCTTAATTTAGCTTAAGCCGGTACCTTCCTGGCCGGTTCCCGTTCCCATACACGGTGCTGCGCAATCGCAGCAATAAACTCCGCAGCAAGCTTTTTAACATCGCCACCAATCACAAGCCCCGGTTGTTTAGCCGGACCAAAATAAGTGGCGTCCAATACAGCTTTAGCGCCCTGGTCAGCCGCTATGGCCTTGCAATGCTTAAAGGCTTCATTTAAAAAATGTACCGCATTGGCTTCAGCAGCAACCGCGTTGACACTGGCCTCACCTCCCGGAACATACACCGCATCAAACAATACCGAAGCAGCAGTCAAGAAACTCTGGTCAACAGGTATCTTTTCCTTGCCCGCAGCAGTGATCGAGCCTAGCCTCGGTGCGATGACTGCTGCAATCGCCCCTTCAGCCTCCAGCGCAGCCTTTACAGCATTCAGAGATTTCCCGTCGACACCATCCGCAGCAAGTATGGCCACTTTTCTTGATTTAATCGTATTCTTTATTGTATTAGCCATACTTAGTGCAGCAGAGGACTTCAACTTGCTTTCTACCTGTGAAGGCTCAAAATCAGCAGGATTACCATCTGCCGGAATACTTTTATTGATCGGCAGTTCAGGTTTCTTCGGAACAACCAGCCCCAGTCCATACGCGACCTGGGCGGCCAGTTTCTGGTCAATCTGAGCAAGTATGCCCAGCATCCGCTCCCGGATGGCAATGGTCTTCACTTTTCCCAGCTCAAAAGTCAGTGCATCAATCAGGTGGTTTTTCTCCGGTGCCGACTGGCTGTTAAAGAAAAGCCTCGCCTGGCTGAAATGGTCAAAAAAGCTCCTGCTCCTGGCCCGCACTTTTTTGGCATCGATACGTTCCGCATAGCTGGTAAATCCGCCATCAGCAGCTTTCACCTGTTGCGGATCATTGTTAGCCAGGCCATTTGGACCATAACTCGTTTTACCACGGTTGATCGTCTGTCTCATAAAACCGTCCCGCTGGTTGTTGTGAACAGGCACCACTGGCCTGTTGATCGGGATCTCATGGAAATTTGGACCGCCCAGACGGATCAGTTGCGTATCCGTATAAGAAAACAACCTTCCCTGCATCAGCGGATCGTTGGTAAAATCTATGCCCGGCACAATGTGTCCCACATGAAAAGCCACCTGCTCCGTTTCTGCGAAGAAATTATCAGGATTGCGGTTCAGCGTCATTTTACCAATACGCTGCACGGGAACCAGCTCCTCAGGGATCAGCTTTGTCGGATCGAGCAGGTCAAATTCAAACTTAAACTCATCGGCTTCCGGCACGATCTGGACACCCAGCTCCCATTCCGGAAACGCGCCTGATTCAATGGCGTCCCAAAGGTCTCTCCGGTGAAAATCCGGATCCTTGCCAGAAATGTTCTGTGCTTCATCCCAGGCTACCGAATGCACTCCTAACAAAGGTTTCCAATGAAACTTCACAAAACAGGCTTCGTCTTTTTCGTTAATAAACCGGAAGGTATGTACGCCAAAACCTTCCATCATCCGCAGGCTGCGCGGAATGGCACGGTCGCTCATCGTCCACATGATCATATGCGCAGACTCCGGCATCATGGAAATGAAATCCCAAAAGGTATCGTGGGCCGAGGCCGCCTGCGGAATCTCATTGTCAGGTTCAGGCTTTACCGCATGGACCAGGTCAGGAAATTTCATGGCATCCTGTATAAAGAAGACCGGCATATTATTGCCAACAAGGTCAAAGTTTCCTTCCTGCGTATAAAATTTAACAGCAAAACCCCTTACATCCCTGGCCAGATCCGTAGATCCCCTGGACCCCGCAACAGTAGAGAAGCGTACAAACACCGGAGTCTCCGTCTGCGTGTCGTTCAGGAAATGTGCTTTGGTAAATTCAGACTGGGATTCATAGAGTTTAAAAACCCCATGTGCACCAGAACCGCGTGCATGCACAATTCGTTCAGGAATACGCTCATGGTCAAAATGAGTGATTTTTTCCCGCAGGATAAAATCTTCAAGCAGCGTTGAGCCCCGTTCTCCGGCTTTCAGGGAGTTTTGATCGTCATTGATCTTCACCCCATGATTGGTGGTCATCGCTTCTCCACTGCTGTCCGCAGTATGGGCTTTTAATTTATCAGTTTTTGCGTTTTCAGGCTGAGGGGCAAGCTTTTTATCGATAGCTGCTTCAGTACCGGTTTTAGGAAGTGTTTTTTTCATAGTTCAGTGTAGATCAGGTGCTACACTAGAACCCCAATAAAAAAAGATTGTTTTAGGTATTTTAAAATATTAATCGTAATATTGCAATATAAAGCCATGGGACTTACAAAGACAGAAATATTCACAGAAGAGCAGAACCAGTTGTCGACCTTATTGAAGGCGATGGCCCATCCCGCCCGCATTGCCATCCTGCAAAGGATCATCCTATCCAACACCTGTATCTGCGGAGACCTTGTTGGTGAATTAGGTCTTGCACAGGCCACCATTTCGCAGCACCTGAAAGAACTTAAAACAGCAGGAATTATACAGGGCACTATCGAAGGCGTCAGCGTATGTTACTGCATCAACCCTAAAACCTGGAAATTACTGGAAGAACAGCTCGGCGCTTTTTTAGGATCCTATAAAGGAGAAACCCCCTGCTGCTAAACCTTTTTTTATTCACATCAATCGTTAAATTGCAATATTATGAACACAACAGAATTTACCACCTGGCAGACATTTAAAAGCACATTGGAGCAAAACCCGGACCTGACCCTGCAGTTTCAGTACGCAGAAGACAAATGGGTCGACGCCTCCTATCACATCACCGAGATCAAACAGGCACCTATTGTATCTGTGGATTGCGGCGGCAAAATGAACACCTGGACAGAGATCATTGTCCAGCTTTGGGAGCCATCCAAACAGGATACAGAAAGAGCAATGCAGGTGAGCAAAGCCTTATCAATCGTGAAGATCGTTGAAAAATCACTGCCCCTAAACCCGCTTGGGACAGTTAAAATAGAATTTGGAAATTCACAGTTTGATACCAGGCAGATGTATCCGGGTGAATTCATCATCGCTGGTGATAACCTGATCGTCAACCTGGTCCCTGATTTTACGCAGTGCAAAGCCCAAACCAGAGGCGGAAGTTGCGGAACGACAGATTCAGGAGAAGAATGCTGTGCACCTGCTGTAAAAGTCGAAAAACCCAAACTACAACTGGTAAACCTCGCAGATGTAGGACAAACTTGTGAACCAGGCTCCGGCTGCTGCTAATATTTGAGACAATATTTTAAATTTAAACCATACACATGAAAAAAGTACTCGTACTCTGCACAGGAAACAGCTGCAGAAGCCAGCTGGCAGAAGGTTATTTAAGACATTTTGCCGGAGATCAGGCAGAGATTTACAGCGCCGGAATTGAAACCCACGGGGTCAATCCAAAGGCTATTCAGGTCATGGCTGAGGACCATATTGACATTTCAGGACATACATCAAACCACGTCGATGAATACGCAGGAATTGATTTTGATGCAGTGATCACCGTGTGCGACAATGCCAATGAAGCATGCCCTTACTTTCCCGGCAAGGTAGAACGCTTTCACTACAACTTCCCTGACCCTGCCAAAGCCACAGGAACACCAGAAGAGGTAATCAACGAATTCAGAAAAGTGCGCGACATGATCAAAACCTATTCAGCTGATTTTGTAAACCAGCACATCAAAAACCAATAATGAGCGCAAACAATTGTGCCCCTGCGACTGAGCGAAAACAGCTGGGCTTCCTTGACCGCTACCTCACCATGTGGATCTTTACAGCAATGACCATTGGCGTAGCTATCGGTTATCTGATCCCATCCTCCTCCGGTTTCATCAATTCCTTTTCCAGCGGAACCACTAACGTTCCTTTGGCCGTCGGCCTCATATTGATGATGTATCCTCCGCTTGCAAAAGTGAGGTACGAAAAGATGGCCGAAGTATTTAAAGACACCAAAGTACTCAGCGTCTCCCTGATCCTGAACTGGGTGATCGGCCCGCTCCTGATGTTCTTTTTAGCCATAACCTTTTTAAGAGACTATCCTGAATACATGGTTGGGCTAATTCTGATCGGCCTGGCACGCTGTATCGCAATGGTGGTGGTATGGAACGAACTCGCAGAGGGCAACCGCGAATACGCAGCAGGCCTGATTGCATTGAACAGCATATTCCAGGTTTTACTGTACAGCGTATTTGCCTATATCTTCATTACCATATTGCCTCCGTTCTTCGGCCTGAAAAGCCTTGAGGTAAATATCACAATAGTAGAAATCGCCAAAAGTGTGGGTATATACTTAGGGCTCCCGTTTGCAATGGGCATCATCAGCAGATATACATTAATCAAGCTGAAAGGTGAAGACTGGTTCCAGAACAAGTTCGTCCCCTTTATATCCCCGATAACATTGATTGCATTGCTCTTTACCATTGTCATCATGTTCAGCCTCAAGGGCAATCTGATCGTGCAGATTCCAATGGACGTAATCCGGATAGCGATCCCATTGGTGATCTATTTCTCCATTATGTTTGTGATCAGCTTTTTTGCAGGCAAATACTTTGGCGCGGATTACTCAAGAAGTGCTTCTATAGCTTTTACCGCTACCGGTAATAATTTTGAGCTCGCTATTGCTGTTGCGATCGGTGTATTTGGCATCAACTCCGGACAGGCATTTGCAGGAGTAATCGGTCCGCTGGTTGAAGTTCCTGCATTAATTGCCCTGGTCAACCTGGCTTTCTGGTTCAGAAAAAAGTATTATATAAAAGAAATTCTTTAACAAAAGCCGGGGAGACACCCCGGCTTTTATGTTTATTTACAGGCTTTGCATCCGCCTGTAGCTTTACATTCTTTAGCGCAGTGATCCGTGCAGCTTGCTTTAGTGCAGGATTTTGAGCATTTGGTACAATGGTTCATTTTGCTGTTACAGCATGGGCTGTTTGCAAAAGAAATGGCAGATATATTGAGCATCATCATAGTGATGACAAGAAACTTTTTCATAATTGAATTTTTAAAATGTGTTTAATAGTAATTGACCTTTTCAGAAAGGCAGATGTAAATACTATTAAACTCTGGGAGGGTGAAAGGATTTCGCAGAATAGTCGGAAACCTGCCCCTCTACGTAGTCAACGGTCAAGTCCTTCTTTGACTCAGGCAATACATAGCCTAGATCCAAAGGCTTCACCGGAACAAAGCCGCTTACATTGCAGCAGAATCTTGTCAGACACATCCCGTGCTTACAATCCTGTTTTTGCCTGTGGTCGCAAGGCAACACCTTACCAGTTTCCTTACAGCAGGCCATTTTTTCCTGTGTCACCAAAGCCTGACCTTTCCCGGGTAATACCGAAACAAAGGTCATGCAGATCATCAGAAAAAAGGCAGCAGCTTTCATTAAGACAAATAGAGTGAATTTGAACTGATAACATGCACACCCCTGCAATTATGGTTTTGGGATTACAATCATCTACGCAAGCTTTTTCCACAGCCATTTGCGAACCGGCTCATCGTACCATTTCAGCGCAGCATAAGCCAAAATAATACTGCCAATTAAGATGAGCAAAGCATATGGCCAGGCCTCAGCGATGGTCATGCCCTTGTTGTTGCTGATCCAGGCCACATAAAAATACACAATGGGGTAATGCACCAGGTAAAGCGGATAAGATATATCACCTAAGAATTTGCATACTTTATGCTCTCTTTGATTTTGCATGACACCACTGGCGCCGAGGTATACAATCAGCGGGAAAACGATGATGATGCAAACAGAATCGTAGATTCCGTTCAGCCAAAGATGCCCGGCACCGCCAATCCGCGGCATGTAAAGCACCACGGCTACCAGAAGACAGCACCACAACAAGGCATTTTTAATTTTGGCCGGCTTGGCTATACGGGACAACAAGAGACCCGCAAAGAAGGGATACATGACACGCGTGAATCCAATGCGTACCTGTTCCACATTCAAGGTCCAGCCACCACTGACGTCGCCGTTCGAGATGGCCAGATGTGCAAGCGCAACAGCAGCAATACCCACTAAAATACTCAATGCAGTTTTGGAGAATTTCCTGATCCAGACCGCATAAAGAATGTTGGCAA
>NZ_DATHGC010000176.1:0-2251 GCF_035317785.1 Pedobacter sp.
TTTTTCCGGCGGCCTGATGGCGCAGGACAGGCCAAAAGCAGAAACGCCTCCGCCTTTGCCGACCAGAGAGATCAGCGGAATTGTAAAAGATAGTACTGATCTCGGTGTAATCGGCGCTACTGTAAGCCTGACTTCTGCCAAAGACACCGTCAAAACAAGTACAAACAGTGACGGTATATTCATATTTAAAAATATAAAATCAGCAACTTATACCATTGTTGTTCAAAGTATAGGCTATGCGAGTACGCCTCCTATGCGCTTTAAGCAAAACGACGTAACCCCAAGGATCGTTATGGATCCCATTATTTTGAAAGAGCAGAAAAATACGCTGAATGAAGTAGTGATCAACGGTACGCCTTCCATTACCTACAAAACAGATACAGTGGAATATAAAGCAAGCGATTATGTCGTTAGAAAGAACGCTACCATTGATGAATTGCTGAAAAAAATGGAAGGTATGGAAGTCGGCAGCGATGGTACGCTGGTCCATAATGGAGAATCGGTGGTAAAAGCAAAAGTGAATGGCAAAGATTTCTTAGGTGGTGATATCGCAAATGCCATTAAGAACCTTCCTGCTGAGATTGTAGACAAAATCCAGATCGTAGATGATTATGGTGACCAGGCCGCAAGAACAGGGGTTAAGGACGGTGATCCTTCCAAAATCCTGAACATTACCACACGGACCGATAAATCTGTTGGAAATATGCTGCGGTTAAACAGTTCAGCGGGCAATAAGGACCGGTTTGAAGCCGGACTATTTGGCACCCGTATCAATGGCAACCAGCAAATTGGCGTAAGGGGTAATTTCGAAAATACAGTAAACGGTATAGCAGGCTCTGAAGGCGGAGGTGGCGGCAACGGTACCACCAAGGCTGGTCGAGGTTCTGTGAGCATCCGTGATAAGGTAGGCAAGAAAGTGGAGTATAATTTTAATTATAGCTTCAATGGCCGGGGTACAAATTCATTAAATGAATCAGAATCCCTGCTTTACAGCAACCTAGACGGCGGAACTTTTTCCACCCATACTTTAAGTGCCAGTCAGGGAGACAACAATACGAGCAGCCACGATCTCAAATTAGAGCTTGAAGCTGAGCTGGACTCCAATAACTTTCTGCGTTTTATCCCTACTTTCAGGTACAACTCCTCTTCCAATGTGAGAACTTCAACGACCTTTCAAACGGGACTTCGCCATCAAAACCGGACCAGTAACAGCAACAACGACAACAAAACTCCTGAATTTGGAGGTTCAGTCTTTTATCAGCATACCTTTAATGGGAACAGGAGAAGAAATCTGTCTTTACAGGCAGATGCCAATACCAATGATTATGAAGCGGAGCAGGCGCAACTGCAAAATATCCTGTTTTTGAATGACAACAATGATGTAACACTCGACTCTCTCGTAAACAGAATTGTTGCACGTAAGAACCTGAGAAATAATTATCGTGGAAGTTTAACCTACGTAGAACCCCTGGGCATAAATACACAGCTGGAGTTTAACGGGCAGATCAACTACAATGGATATGACAACAACGCTACCACAAGGAATGTTACGCCTGCAGGACTTTCCCAGGTTATCGATTCATTGAGTAATATCTATAAATATTCATTTACCCAGGGCCGCCTGGCTTTGAATTTCAGATATGGCATGAGCAGCAGTTCCAGGATCAGGTTTTCAGCGGGCATAACTGGTGTGCCTGCGGTATTGTCCGGCACAAAACTGAGCTTGGGTACCACCATTAACAGACACAGTTTTAACCTGATACCGATAGCAAGACTCGAGTACCTGTGGTCCAGACAGCATAAAATTTCGATGAACTATTCAGGCACTGCCAATGAACCTACATTTGACCAGATCCAACCCGTAAGGGATGTTACAAACCCGCAGAATCCGGTAATTGGTAATCCGGATCTGGCGGCTTCTTTTACCCATACTATAAGGGCAGATTATAATAATTACATCGCAAACTCGAAGCTGAATTTTAATGTGAACTTAAATGCAAACTTTTTTGACAATTCGGTTATACAGAGCAATGCAGAGATTCAGGATCCGGGTATAATATTAAAGCCAGGGGATAAGCCGGTTTATATTACTGAAACGAGGTTCGTAAATATGAACGGTGCTTATCGCTTGGGTGGTAATTATAACGTCAGTAAGCAACTGGACAACAGGAAATATAACCTCGCTTTCAGTGGGAAGGTAAATTATGACCACCGGCTTTCGCTAAACAAGCAAGTGCTGAACGTCAACACA
>NZ_DATHGC010000177.1:0-3399 GCF_035317785.1 Pedobacter sp.
ATTCTGAACTGAACTGCCACATTGTAGCCCCCAGCAACTGGATGGCAAAATCCATAAAGCTGAGCAGTCTGATGGGTTTCAGGGAGGTCACCGTCATCCCAAACACCATCGAGACCAACATTTTCAAGCCCTACGTTAAAGCTGAAGCCAAAAAGATCTTAAAGATCAAGCCCGATAAATTTGTGCTGATGAGCGGTTTCATGCCCTCAAAAGACGACAAGCACAAAGGAACCTCCTACCTGATCGATGCATTGAATGACCTTTCCACCCGGCCGGGCATCATTAAAGAAAACATCGAGCTCATCATATTTGGCAATAAGCCCAATGCGGAAATGCCTCAATTCCCTTTTAAAACAACTTTTCTGGGAACCATCCACAATGATGAGCACCTGGCGAAATGCTATTCTGCCGCGGATGCCTTCATCACCCCCTCTCTGGAAGACAACCTTCCAAATACAGTAATGGAAAGCCTGGCTTGTGCCACACCTGTAGTCGCATTCAGGACCGGCGGCATTCCCGACATGGTGAGGCACCTGGAAAATGGCTATCTTGCTGAATATGAATCCTCAGAAGATCTGGCAACAGGTATGGAATGGCTTTACCACGAAGAGCATGGGCCCGAGATACAAAAAGAAGCGAGAAGAACAATATTAACTCAGTTCTCTGAAGCGGTTATTGCCGAAAAACACTTATTATTGTACCAAACCCTGTTAGACTTACAACCCAAATAACAATCCTCTAGACCTCCAGCAGAATGCAGCCAAAGTTAAGTGTCATTACTATCGTTTATAACAATGTAAAGGATATTGAGCGTACCATGCTTTCTGTGCTGAACCAGACCTATCCAAACATTGAATACATCATGATCGACGGCGGATCAAAAGACGGAACTGCAGAGGCCATCTATAAACACAAATCCAGGCTGGCACAGTTCATTTCAGAACCGGACAACGGCATTTATGACGCCATGAACAAAGGCCTGGCCCTGGCCACCGGCGACTATGTACTTTTCATGAATTCAGGCGATGAAATCTATGCCCCGGAAACGGTAACTGAAGTATTTGAAACCGCAGCCTCGGCCGACATTTACTATGGGGAAACGGAAATGTACAACGAGCGATGGGAAAGCCTGGGACAGCGAAGACATTGCGCCCCCGAGATATTCAACTGGAAAAGCTTCCGCTATGGCATGAGCATAAGCCATCAGGCAATTTATGTAAAACGAAGCCTGGCACAGCCCTTTGATCTCAGGTACAAATACAGTTCAGATATAGACTGGATCATCAGGGTCGCCAAAAACGCATCGAGCATTCTCAATACGCACATGTATGTGGCCAAATACCTGGTTGGCGGAATGTCCAAGAAAAAGCATTTTGCAAGTCTCAGGGAGCGTTTCCGCATCTTCAGCAAGTATTACGGTCTGATCCCCAACCTGATCAATCACCTCTTCATTGCCGGAAACCTGGCCATGTATTTTGTCCGCCACAGGCGGACTAACGATTAAGCGACTATTTTCAAATTATCAAAACAATACTTCTTTAAGAATGTCCTGTTATTGGGCGGGTTTAAAAAACCTGCTCTGATATCTTTTTATTCATCACCCTAAAATTTCAGAATTATGGGACAGTTAAGCAATAGAACAATAGCCGTTTTAGCAGAAAGCGGCTTTGAAGAATCCGAACTGACCAGTCCGGTACAGCGATTAAAAGAAGAAGGCGCTACCGTGCACATCATTTCTTCAAAACCCGGAAAGATCCAGGCCATGAAAGGCGACCATGAATGGACGATAACAATTGATGTAGACAGAACCCTCGCAGAGGTAAACGCAGACGACTACAATGGGCTGGTATTGCCGGGCGGAGTATTAAATCCCGACTCGCTGAGAAAAAATGAAGATGCCATTCAATTTGTGAAGGCATTTTTTGAAGCCGGAAAGCCGGTAGCCGCCATTTGCCATGGTCCGCAGGTGCTCATTACCGCAGAGGTGGTACAAGACCGGACACTGACCTCTACGAAGACCATCAAAATAGACCTGATCAATGCAGGTGCCAAATGGGTAGACGAGGAGGTCGTGGTTGACCAGGGTCTGGTCACCAGCCGCAGCCCCGCTGACCTCCCTGCCTTCAACGATAAAATAGTAGAAGAATTTGCCGAAGGCGTACACGAGGGCCAGCACGCATAATGCAGCCTCCATTCAAAAACAAACCCCTGCTGATTGAACTCAGCAGGGGTTTTCTATGGGAAATTTCTTAAATCCAGACCGGTATGAACCGGCCTTCAAATGAAGAAATTAGTTCTGGAACTTCTTGGCATTGATCTTACGCTCGTTCTCATTTAAGTAGATCTTACGCAAGCGCATGCTCTGCGGCGTTACTTCGATATACTCATCGGCCTGGATGTACTCCATAGCTTCTTCCAAAGAGAATTTGATCGCCGGTGCGATACGTGTATTGTCGTCCGTACCCGAAGCACGCATGTTGGTCAAAGCCTTGCCTTTTACAATATTGATCACTAAATCATTGTCACGAATGTGCTCGCCCAGGATCTGGCCTTCATAGATGTCCACTCCCGGATCCACAAAGAAACGGCCCCTGTCCTGCAGCTTATCAATTGAATAAGCAGTAGTGTTGCCTTTATCCATAGAGACCAGAACACCATTCAGCCTGCCCGGAATTACACCTTTCCACGGCTCGTAAGCTTTGAAACGGTGCGCCATGATCGCCTCTCCTGCAGTTGCAGTCAAAACATTGTTTCTCAAACCGATGATCCCGCGCGCAGGGATCTCAAACTCTAAATGCTGAAGATCACCTTTAGGCTCCATCACCAATAAATCACCTTTGCGCTGGGTCACCAGCTCGATTACTTTACCGGCAACTTCTCCTGGTACGTCAACGATCAAAGTCTCCATAGGCTCACATTTTTTACCGTCAATTTCCTTGATGATCACCTGTGGCTGACCTACCTGGATCTCATACCCCTCACGGCGCATAGTCTCGATCAGTACCGATAAATGGAGGATACCCCTGCCATATACCAGGTAAGAATCAGGAGATTCAGTCTCTATCACTTTAAGCGCCAGGTTTTTCTCCATTTCTTTATACAGACGCTCTCTCAAACGCTGAGAAGTCACAAATTTACCTTCTTTACCAAAGAATGGTGAGTTGTTGATCGTGAACAGCATGTTCATGGTCGGCTCATCAATTTTGATAACCGGCAATTGTTCCGGTGCCTCAAAGTCGGCAATGGTATCACCAATATCAAATCCGTCAATACCTACAACCGCACAAATATCGCCCGATTTTACTTCTGTAGTCCTGATCTTGCCCAGACCTTCAAAAGTATATAATTCTTTTACCCTTGATTTTACCATTTTACCATCGCGTTTGATCAAAGTAACCG
>NZ_DATHGC010000178.1:0-23122 GCF_035317785.1 Pedobacter sp.
GCAATTCACACCAGGTCAAAATGTTTGGCCCAGGCGGCAAATACATACGGTCGATCGGGCGTGCCGGGAAGCCGAAGCCGGGATTGTATGACCCCAATCACATGAACAATCCGGCCGGAGTTTCTATTGACGGCCAAAATCGTCTTTGGGTAGCGGAAAACGATTTTACGCCTAAGCGCTTGAGCGTATGGACACGCGAAGGGCAATTGGTCTCCGCGTTTTATGGCCCCTCCCAGTATGGCGGCGGCGGCGAACTCGACCCGCGCAATAAGAACCTGTTCCACTATGCTGGCGAAGGTGGCGGAATGACCTTTGAACTCGACTGGAAGGCGGGAACCGACCGCCTGCTCAATGTTTATTCGCGTGGTGAATGGAATCCGGCAAATCTGCCGCAAGGTGCTATTGGTTCGACACAACCACAAACAGTTTTCTATCACCGTGGCCGCCAATATTTGACCAATGTGTTTAACAACAATCCGACCGGCGGTGCTCAGGCTGGCTTCCTGTGGACCATGGAAAATAACATTGCTGTGCCACGTGCCGGGTTTGGCAGCGCTTCCAGCTGGCCTGCCCTGGCCTGGTCGCTGCCTGGTTACAACCAGTACTTTTATGTGCGCTGGACAGGGCAAATCGTGCCTCGGCATGGCCAGACCTATAAGTTTAGCACCATAACGGATGATGGCGTGCGCTTGTGGATCGGCGATAAAAAATTGATTGACCGCTGGGAGGAAAAGGGTCGCAGCGAAGACTCTGGTACCATCACTCTTGAAGCGGGAAAGCGTTATGACATCACGATGGAGTTCTATCAGAACGGGTCAGGCGCACAGGCACGCTTGTTCTGGGAAGGCCCGGGTCAACCACGCGAAATCGTGCCGTCGAGCCAGCTTTTCCCTACGTCTGAGGCGAAACAACCAGGAGGAATTACGGGACATTATTTCGCCGGCTCGGTTTATGGTGATTTGCGCGGCACCAGCCACAATGTGCGCCAGGTTGATCCCAGCATCGACTTTGACTGGGCTAAAACTGGCCCCACTCCTCTCGAATCGCCAAACGCCGCTGCCTTTCGTGCGCGGTTGCCCGAAAGTTATCGGAGGGGAGACCAGCTCACCTTCGCCTGGTCGGACACCAACGGCGACGCTCAGGCTCAGCCCACAGAAGTGGAATTTGCCATTGCTGAAGAGGCGGCTGGCGGCATTACGTTGATGCCTGACCTGTCGTTTATCGCAGGGCGCCTCAACAACAAGGCCACACGCTTTACGCCTGTGAGTATCGATGCTAAAGGCACTCCTCGCTATGATTTAAGCCGGGGAAAAGTGTTAGTAGAAGGTGCGCAACCTCCGGTTTCCAGTGGCGGCGACCAGGTGATTCTTGCCCCCAACGGCTGGACGGTACTCACCAACGCGCCGAAGCCTTTCTCTCCGTATGGGGTTGGTGGCGCGCAGAACGGTGTGGCCAAATGGAGTTATCCGAGTGTTTGGCATGGACTTCATGCCAGCCACGACGCTCCCCTGCCCGAACATCCCGGCCAGCTTCTGGGTACCACGCGTTTGCTTGGAGGTTTCGTTACTCCCAAAGGCTCTGATGCCGGACCCCTATGGGCGCTCAACGGCAACAAGGGCAACGTGTATTTGTTCACTGCTGACGGACTTTTCGTGACCACGCTGTTCAAAGATACGCGCGTGGCTTCGTTTAATGCACCAGACGAACAGCGCGACCGGAAGATGAATGATTACAGCCTGAAAGAAGAAGATTTCTGGCCGACGATTTCGCAAACTTCGGACGGCAATATTTATATCACCGGGGGTACGTCCAGCATTATGCGACTGGATGGCTTGGAGGGAATTCGCCGCCTGTCATTGGGTACACTCAATGTATCGGTGGCAATGCTGGAAGCCGCGCAGCAATACTTTGTACAACGCGAAGCCGCACGCCAGCAGGCTCAGAAACAAGGTCCGCTCGCCATCCCTATTCTTGGCGTAGCTCCAACTCCCGATGGCAAACTGGCTGACTGGAAGGACTCCGATTTCGTGCCCATCGACAAGAAATCTTCAGGTGCCATGGCCATTTCCGGTGACCGTTTGTATGTCGCCTGGAAAACCGGCGACCCAAATCTGCTCAGCAACAAGCCCGAGTCTTTGCCCAACCTGTTTAAAACTGGTGGTGCACTCGACTTGATGCTGGGCAATGTAGAAGGTGGCCAACGCCTTCTGGTGACACGTGTTGATGGCCAGCCAACAGCAGTTTTGTATCGCACGCACGATGCTCAAGCGGGAGGTGAACCGACTAAGTTCATCTCCAATCTGGGGATCAATAAAACCACGACCATAGACCGCGTGGAAAACGTCAGCACGCAAATCGTTCTGGCGCAAGACGGTAAAAACTACGAGTTGAGTGTTCCGCTCAGTTTGCTCCGGTTGCAGCCACAGGCGGGCCAGAGTATCAAGGGTGATATCGGCATTTTGCGGGGCAATGGTTTTCAAACCATGCAGCGGCTTTACTGGAATAATAAATCGACCGGCCTGACTTCTGACCTGGCCAGCGAAGCAGAACTCACGCCGCAGCTGTGGGGTACCTTTGTTTTCAAAACCGGACCGTGATCGAAGAGTGAAAATTTCCATATTGTACTCTCTGCCAGCGAGCTGATACATAGGTATTGAAAAACGACATCTCTACTGATGAACTGATCCCGCAGTTTTTTTGAATTGCTTATTTCTGAAAGACAACAACACACCATGTCCCTGGCTAGAGTCTTGAAGGAAGATATAGGAGAGCAATAGTTCATGAGTTGTGATTATTGTCTTATTTTAGCTTGAGATTATACGCTATAAATATACCATGTCCAAACTGCCAGAGATCAAAACCCTTTTTGCTGCACTTTTGCTCAGCTTTACTGTCATTTCAGCCAATGCGCAGGGATACCTTTCTTTAAACTCCGGAGGAACCAGCCAAAAAAACTATTTTACTGAAATTGATTATGACAATACCGGTGGATCACCGGTTGTCAAAGTGACGCTTGGCGGCAAAACATACCGTTTTCTGCTGGATACCGGAGCACCCAATGTAATCAGTAAAGCGGTGCTTAGAGATATAACGCCAGCAAATTTTAATCCGGATACCGTAAGAAAAGCAGCCATTTGGGATGCCAGTGGCAAGGTAGACAGTTTAAGCATCATTACGGTGAGTGGAATAACCCTTGGCAATGTGGTATTTAATGATGTCCCTACGCTGATTGCGAAGGATCAGTTTGTCTTTGATTGTGATAAGTTTGATGGCATCATAGGCAGCAATATGCTTAGAAATTCTATCGTTCGCTTTTCATCAAAAGAGCACAAAATAACGCTGACCGATCAGCCAGAGAAACTGAATTTGAATAATAAGCCTTCTTCTGTTCTATATTTAAACCAAACGCAAAGCACCCCCCTGGTCATCACCCAGATGAAGGATAAAGGCAGTGTTAACCTTCCCATGGTGTTCGATACAGGCGACAGCAGATTCTTTTCCATTGCTTTGCAGCATTATGCGCTATGCGAAAACCAGGAAATTTTTACAGTTTTGGGAAAGTCAAAAGGCAGCACCGGTGTGAGTGCGCATGGCATAGAAAAAGACACCACAACCTATCGTTTACGGACACCGGAAGTCAGTCTCAATGGTGCTGTTTTTAAAAACGTAAATGTCCAAACCACTCCGGCTGAAGATTCCAGGATCGGATCTGAACTGTTAAATTACGGAACGGTCACACTCGACTATATCAACAAAAAATTCTACTTTGAGCCTTTTCAATCACCGCTGGATCTTTACGCCGGATCTTTTCCGGTAACGCTCGCCTTTAAAAACAATAAAGTAGCCATCGGCATGCTTTGGGATCAGGAGTTAAAAGACAGGATCAATGTGGGCGACCAGGTCATATCTGTAGATGACCAGGATTATACCCGGTTTTCTTTATGCGACTTAGTAAAGGCATCTAAATTTTTTGACGCAAAAAACAGAGTCAATTTAACGCTTAAAGGCTCGGATGGGAAAATAAGAAAAGTAATTCTTAACAGACAATAAAAAGGGTTATTTTGACATAATCGCCCCCTAAAATAGTCATTTTTACGCGCTCAACAGGCGTGCTGCTGCTCAATACTTACCGGCACCTGGGATCGCTGGAAAGCCGATGGTTATTTAGTGATGCGCTGTCTGTAGAGGTAGTCTGCTATCCTGAATATTGCATAATTCTTATCCCGGGCATCCCGGCCAAAGAAGCCGCCATGGGTTAGACGATCAATGGCCTGACTGAACTGAATGGAATTGGATTTGAGTTTTAGCTGCTCGTAACCCACCTCCCAGGGCATAAACAGGTAGTTTGGATGGTTATAGGAGTTTCCGGCAATAAGTCTTTTGCCATCTTTAAAAATGAAAATTACTCTTCTTGTGTTGGTTGTTGTGCTCCAATAGCTGTCAGGCTGTGCAAATGTACTGCTGATCACTTCAGGAGATAGTGAAAATATGGAGTCTGCAACCTGTTTATAATAACTGAAGTCAGTATTTTCTCCGGGAAAGGTGTACACCGTTTCATCAATGCGATACTCATCCAGCCCCTTTTTCTTAATTTGCTCCGCTTGCTGATCAATATATTTTTTGAAATGTGCTATATCCCGATGGCTTATCTTTAAGTCTTCGACGGTTAGCTTATCCATCCTGAAGCCATCGATCATACCAGCCAGGGAGTCTATGATATCTGCATCAATAGTTTTATTCAGATCTGGCAGATATGATCCGCGGGAAGCTTTGCTATTGATGATAAACTGATCATCCTTCCGCAAAAAAGACCTGATAGAATTGCTTTGATGAAAGCATCCCTGACTGCCCTCCTCAAAATGAAATTCCACAATAGGATTGACTTTGAGGTCGATTATTTTATCTGGTAAACGTGAAGGTGCTAAAATTTTTTGTTGCAAATTCAGCTCATAAAAGTTATTAAAGGTCTGATCTGAAATCAGTAATTTGCTATTCACGACGGTGGCATTTGTGACATAAAAATCAAGCTGCATATACCTGAACCATTGCTTTCTCACTGTATCATATTTCAACACGTCTTTTCGGTCAAAACAATAATCTTCATTGTCAATCCGCAGTTTCAAACCAGGTTCAGCTATGATGCTGTTGTTTTTTAGCAATTCAGTACTTTCAAAATTGTCTGGGCTGATCTGATAGAGTTGTTCGTCAGTTAAGGCAAACAGTCTTTCGCCTTGAACAGCTATTGCGGTAGCCGGCAGCTGAAGTTTTCGATCAGACATCCAGATGCTTGAAAATTCAGAATCATAGAGCTGAATGCTCTGGTCTTTTTGTATCGTATAAAGGTTTCCGGCTTCAGTCACTTCGAAGTCTTCGATTTCCGGAAGATACCGCCATTCAATTTGATCTGTTTTGGTAATGAAGGTCCTACCCTCCTGCCTTATGATATAATGGTTACCTAAAAACCTTATTTTTCTTATTGCCGGATGATTTGTTTTTGAAATACGTGTATATTTCTTTTGGGTTAGCGGCGTCGGAATTTTACTCCAGGTCACACAATTATCAGTTGTCAGGTATAGTGAATTCCAGGTGGAACCGAATAGTCCCGTTTTACCATCTTTTTTAAAGTACATAGAGATCAGCCTAAGGTTTCCTGTCTTTTCAATTTTATCAAATGTTTGCCAGGTCTTGCCGCTGTCGTTTGTATAATAAATGTATTGTGAATTGCCAGTCATCCAGGCTTTACCATCTTTACTGAAGTGCGCGCCGTCAAGCCAGCTGCTTGCTCCAAACCTGACCTTTGTCCAGGTTTTGCCATAGTCTTCGGTCCTTAAAACAAAATCCTGCTTTCCGTCCTGCTGCAGAAATCCAGACAGGATTATTGTGCTGTCTGAAAGGAAATTGACGCGCTCGAAGTGATTCGAAGAATAGTCATCATCACTCGCGCTGATTTTATTCTCCCGCCATAGCTGATCAGCCCGGGATCTGTAATATACCTTCCCTGCTGCTGTTGCAACCCAGAGGTCTCCGCCCGGTGAAATGCCCAGTTCGCCAACTGTACCGCTTATCGAAAGCCTGTCCAGATATGGGTCCTGGCAAAATGCAGATTGGAAAGCAAATGACAGGATGACGACGGTGTACAAAATGAAGCGCATATTGCAATGATGCTATTTTTTTAAGAATTCCACAAGAGGATCGTCTTTGCAGAGTAACTAATTTTTGCATTCTATATCCTATTGCTTAAATTAGAATTTATACTCGCTCACGATGAAAACGCTTTTATTATTAATTCTGATTGCGCTCGGTGTGCTTTTCAATACAAACGCGCAAACGACAGCACTAGCAGGTTTTGAGAATCTATGAAGGTTTCTATATTGTAGATGCTTTCGGAGTTTTTCGTTTTAGTACCAGGGCTGTGATGATAGCTACCAGAAGCCCAACCGGCAATATTTCCATATATGTGGCACCTGCGACGCCAAGCCAGGTACTGTACCATTCTCTAAACATGTCTATTTGTTCGCGAATGGCGGCTATCTGCTCCGGGCTCATTTGACTTGTTTTAGCGGGACTCAGCTGGTAGGCTGCTAATTTATCAATGAAATCAGGGAAGAAATTATAATAAGCAATCATCCAGCCGATAACATACAGTGTTGAGGCAATGAGTGCCATGTAAATAGACATTAAAAAAGCCTTACCAAAGCTGATGATACCACCATTAAATTTGTCTCTGTAGTTTTTCACTCCTACAAATATTAGTGAAAAAGACAGCAGCATGGCTGCATAGCCAAGGAGCATGCTGCCTTCAAATGAGTCCTTATTGTAACAATACGCGATTGAGGCAGCCATAAAGGTGGCCACGCAGATACCCGATATCAATCCGTAAACAAGTACATTTCTTTTCATGTTGATTTCAATTAAGTTTAGGCCTCAAAGTTGAGTTTTTGCCGTATCATTAACCTCATACTTTAGTATGATTTTGATAAAAATAGCATTTCTAATACTAAAAGGTGAGTAAGATTAGGGTATAATTTTTAATTTCCTGGCCTTTTCAACAGCCTGTGTACGGCGCTGTACCTCCAGTTTTTCAAACACTTTTGACGAGTGTGTTTTAATGGTGTTTAATGATAAAAACAAGCGCTCGCCAATCTGCTGATTGCTCAGGCCGTCAGCCATAGCTTGCAATACTTCCATTTCACGTTTGGTCAGGCCCAGGCGGGCAAGCTCCGCTTCGTTCAATATAAAATCTTTGGTATCAACAACTACCTCCTTCTCCACAATTATCGTATTGGTTTTGGGTTGGGTCAATTTCCTTGACAGCCAGATACCAAGCGCGGTAAACATCAAGGCAAGGGCACCTGCATACAATTCAAAAGCATGGTCAATGACAACGAGACGCCATTCCAGCCATTTCATCGTCAACAACAAAACAGCCAGGGATGTCCCGTATAATATGATAGACCGGTTGCGTATGATGAATTTCACGTGTATTATTACTTTAGTTTAATATTTATTTCCAAAATACATAGCGGCAGTCATTAAATGCGCAGTTTGCTTGATTTTTGAGTGGAATTTATATCCCATTATATCATCTCTGTTACGTAACGTAAATGATATAATATAATCTAGGACCATAATTTTAACCATCATACTTTTAGTTCAGGCCAATTAATCTTTGGCGTAATCAAATAGGAATGATGAACCTGTACTATTAAAAAATGGTACAGGTTTTTTTGCGCCTTAATATTTTATATTTAGGTTACGGATACAGCAAATACTTCGCCCTTATCGCCTTAAACTTCTGCAATCCAGGCTCCCAGCTTTTTCTGATGTCTGCTTCGGACACTCCTGCTATGATCTGTTTTCTCAATTGATCGGTGCCTATGCGCAAATCAAAGGGAGATACGCCTGTATTAGCCCTTTCCTGACCAAAGAAGCGGGCTTTATCCGGGTAGGCTTTGTACAGTTCAATCACTAATGATAAATCAATCTGGCGGCTCTTCCGAAGCTTGTCAATGTCATAATTGCGAAGGTCAAGGCCATAGCAAACAGTGTCTTTGTGATTTGGCCGCTCACTCATTCCAGGAATACTTACCGGCTTGTATGAAAATGAATACTTGCCTTTTAGTGCGGGTGCTCCCAATATGGTAAATGGCATATGAGTTCCCCGGCCTTCATTGATGGCTGTTCCTTCAAACATACATAAGCTCGGGAAAAGCATCACGGCTTGCTGTGTATTCAAATTGGGTGAGGGATTTATCGGTAATATGTATGGCATGTCATGATCATAGTTGGCCACTTTGATAATCTTTATTTTGCATTGTTTTTTCAGGTATCGTTCTCCGTTAAGGTATTGTGCAAATTCGCCAATGGTCATGCCATGGGTCATGGGCGTATAATGGATCCCTATACCAGATTTAAATTTATCATCAGTCATGACCGGCCCGTCTACTACATATGCGTTTGGATTGGGCCTGTCAAGAATGAGCAGTTCTTTGTTGTTTTCCGCACAGGCTTCCATCACATACTCGAGCGTATTGATATTGGTATAGTAGCGGCAGCCCACATCCTGGATATCAAAGACCATCAGGTCGACATCTGCTAATTGTTCTTTTGTTGGTTTCTCGTTTTTGCCATATAACGAAATGATTGGAATACCGGTTTTAGCATCTACCTCATTACCCACCACCGCTCCATTGCTGGCATTGCCTCTAAAACCATGCTCTGGTCCAAACACTTTTACAATTTTAATTCCAAGGCTCTTCAAACTGTCTACGCTGCTTTTTTTGCCGATCAGGGAACTCTGATTGGCAACCAGACCAATTCGTTTTCCTTTTAGATGGGACAAATATTTTTCGGTCTGGTCGGCACCTGTGATAATTTGTGCGGTACTGTTGATGTTGCTGATTGCCAGAAGCGTTAAACAAAGTAATGAAGTAAATCTCATCATTTTTAGACGGGTTATGATTTCTATATTTTTATTGGTGCCAGGCAGGATGTCTCCAAGCCGCAAAGGCTAAATTAGGAATAAAGTATCATAAAAGCACCCTGGTTGGCTTTTCAAACATTTATACGATGCCTTTGTTTTTATAGCTAAAAAAACAAATCCATGGCAGACAACAAGAACACGATCATAAAAGCAGCTTTGGCAGCGGATCAAGCCGGCGCCATTGGCGTATTAACGTTGGCATTCAGCGTTGATCCCATGGCCCGATGGTCCCTGCCGGACCCGGCAAGATTTTTGGCAGCTTTCCCTTCGATAACGAAGGCTTTCGGTGGAAGTGCGTTCGAGAAGGGAACGGCTTACATTACCAATGGTTTCACCGGAGCTGCCCTATGGTTGCCGCCCGGTGCCAAATCCGATGAAGACTCCTTAAAGAGGCTGTTCGACGAGAACACTGATGACGATATAAAAGAGGATATGCAGGGAATTTTTGAGCAAATGGAAAGATTTCATCCAACGGAACCGCACTGGTACTTGCCGATGATCGGTGTGGACCCGACGCATCAGGGTGCGGGAGTAGGCTCTGCACTGATGACTGAAGCACTCAAGGCCGTTGACCGCGATGGATCAATTGCATATCTTGAATCTTCAAATCCTAAAAATGTTTCGCTGTATGAGCGTCACGGTTTCGAGATTATCGGCGAAATTCATTCCGGCAGCTCGCCTGTTGTACAGCCCATGTTGAGAAGAGCTCGATGAATCGCGAAAATACTCCTGGTAAAAAGGAAACATTTCAAGGTGAGTTTTGAAATCACAATTGAGTTCAAACTGCCTTTCGATATTGCCTGGTCTTTTCAGAAATTCCCAGTCCAGCATCCACAATTCCGGACTGACCCGGGGTAATATTTCTTCGGGAAGTCCGCCAAAGTATTGGTTTTTTATACCTTCTGTGCTTAAAAATTTAATCAGCTTTTTCTTTTTTTCAGCAGTCGGGTTGTACCAATACTCAATATATTCGTCCCATTCAGGCCCCATACCTTCACGGTGTGCGTTGCCGTTCTGAACAATGATACCGGCAATTTTTTCAGGGTGATTGATGCACAATTGAAGCCCGATGGGTGCACCATAATCGTGGAGATAAATAAAGAAAATTGGCTTTTAAAGCTTGAATAAATACCCATAAATGAGTATTTATTCGTGCAAGACTATTGGATACTTTTGGGTGTTCAATTGTATCAAATTGTAACTGCACAATATTGATAGTTATGATATAGATATTTACAGCTTTAACGCTATATTCGGGAAACGTTTTTGAATGAAACCCGAATTACAAACACTACACAATGTCTGGTCAGCCAATAGAGCAGTAAAGGAAACGACCAACCATCAGATATCTTTCAATGAGCTTACAAATTCAATCGTTAGTACAGGCCCGTTTTCTTTTTACATCATTGATTTCTACGATATGTCTCTTTCTCATATTAGTGATTCATTGTATGAAATGCATGATTTCAATCCAGAAAACACTTCGTTTAATGATATACTGGGCGCTATTCATCCAGATGATATTGGTTTTGTAATTAAAGCAGAAGATTTTTTAACCAGGTTCTTTTTAGAGAAAGTTGGCCGGGAAAAGTTAATGAGTTATAAAATCAGTTACAGCCATAGGGCCAGGTTAAGAAATAATCAGTATGCTTTATTTAATCATCAGGCACTTATGCTTACGCTGGATGAAAATGGAGGGTATGGAAAATCACTGAATATTCACACACGGATTGACCATCTTAGTAGTATTCCCACGTATAAAATTTCGCTTATTGGTTTACATGGTGAACCCTCGTACATGAATTTAAGTCTTGATGGAAGCACCGATGTTCCCGCCTCATTTTCGAAAAGGGAAATCGATATCATTAAAAACATAGCGGAGGGTTTGGGTAGTGCAGAAATAGCCGATAAATTATTCATTGCCGAATCAACTGTGAAAAAACACCGGAAGAATATTTTAGAAAAGTCTGATTGCAAAAACACCGCCCAGCTGATTAAATCCTGCGTCCTGCAAGGGTTAATTTAGAATGGCATCAAGTGTGTGCGCCAAACATATCCAGCATGTCCTGCAGGGCACTTGCTGAATGCATCCGCTCACCATTTTCAAGCGATTCTTTTGCTGCTATTGCTGCCCGTTTGCGCATATCCGTTTCATAATGAGAGATGGTATGCTGTATGGAGCTGTACTGACCGGTGGTTAAGCATTCACTCAATTCAAGTGCATCAAGCATGGCCATGTTTACACCCTCTCCTGCAAAGGGGGGCATCACGTGTGCGGCATCGCCAAGCATAGTGAGGTTAGGTAAGGCGTCCCAGTTTTGGTCGGACGGTGTACAATAGATCGGGCGGGGAATAAAAGGGACTACTGTATTTTCAAATAGCTCATGCCAGATGCTGCTCCATTCGGGGTATGTTGTTTTAAACCAGTTTAGCAGCTGTGTGCGGTCATGATAGTTTAAACCATTGGTCGCTGCCCAGTCCTCTCCTGCTTTGAAGCTTGCGTAAAAACTGATCTCTCCATTGCCTTTTTGACCGAGCAGCAGGTTCTTTGTGTTTCCAAATGCCATGATCTTGCCGCCATTGAGCAATGCATTGATATGAGGTGCCGTTTCTTCGGCATCATAAATATTGCCTTCAAGCATCGTGATACCAGAATAGAACGGTTTAATATCAGTAATGTAGGGGCGTATTTTAGAGTTGGCGCCATCTGCGGCGATGACCAGATCGGCATAGACTGATGGGCGGTTTTTAAAGTGCAGGAGCCAGCCTTCATTTTGTATCTCCATGGTTAGAAAATGGCTGTCCCACACTACTGTATCGACTTGCAGGGACTCCAGCAAGATCTTTCTAAGCGCACCCCGGTCTATTTCAGGACGAAAATATTCGTTGCCAAAGTCTTCTTCCGGCTTGCCTTCGTGATCGCTTAAAAATACTTCCGCTAGTTCGTTTGCAACGATCATTCGATCTGCACCTGGCATATAATTCTGCTTAAATGCTTCCAGCAGATCTGCCTTGCGCAGTGCTGCTAATCCCGATTCTTCATGCAAATCGAGTGGTGACCCTTGCACCCGGGCATCTTTATTGAGGTCTCTTTCATATACGTTTACGTTTACGCCTTTGCGCTGCAAGAGCTTTGCCAGTGTAAGCCCTCCAGGACCCCCGCCCACAATGGCGACTTGTTTATTCTTTAATTTCATACCTTCAGTTTATTGAACGGCACAAAATTATTTCTCCTTTAACACAGATAATAGTACAAATCGGTCGTTTTTGTTTTTGGACAGCTCTTTTGGTACAACACCTGAAAACTTTCTGATCTCTTTAATGAAATGGCTTTGGTCTGTAAAATTGAGTTCGGGGAACAATTTTCCCTGTGCTATGTGCTCAAGTGAGGTCCTGAAGCGCAAAATATCGCAATATGCTTTCAATGAAAGTCCTAACTGCTGGGTGAAATAGCGATTGATCTGCCTGCTGCTCCAAAACACCTTTTCTGAGAGTTCTTTTACGCTCATTTCGCCTTTCGAAGTGTAAATCAAATTGAACAGCATACGTTTCCGCTCGTCTGCTTCTTGTGGCAACAGTGTGGTTATTTTCTCTGTCGCCTTTTTATAGAACACGTCGAAATCCTTTAGGTCATCTTCGTTGAAGCCCCAGAAGTCGTCGGGAAGATCTGTCGCGCTATTTAAAAACCCGGCAATGGGTGCCTGCAAAATGTATTCAACAGCGAGCGGCTTAAAGCTAATCGCGAAAACAAGCATCTGCGGTGGGATGCTTCTTTGTTCGGCTTCGGTTTCCAACCCAATGAGCATCACTTGTAAAGGAGCCTGACCAGATTTTACAAAAAATAAATCGACTCTGCCGTCGGGCAAGACCACCACTTCTTTTGGCGCATCTGACGGATTATGGAACATGCCGATACTTTCTACAAAGTCGGCAAGGGCGCCCTCTGGATTAATGAATTTGTAATAAAAGTCGTTTGACATGATTGATCAGATGTTTTTAAGGCAACTCATTTAGCGATGAAAACTTCCATATATTAAATGTAAGTAAATTCTAGTATTTTGCATCGGCCTGTAAAGTGGACCTAATGAAGCACCTTCTGATTTTATTCTTTCTTTTTAGTCAATCGCTTTTTGCCCAACTGCCGATTACCATAACTCATTCCCAAAATAAAAAGTTTTCGATTAAATCTGTTTCCTACAGTTTCGGAAGTAATAATACTAAGGGTGTGTCTACAGTTTTCAAAGGCAATAAAGTGTTGTACAAAATTGACCGCTCCTTTGATTTGTTCGTCAATAAACCTTACTTTTTGACCATTTCAAACGATGGATCAATGGTTGCCTATCTATCACAAAATCACTTTCCATATCCTGCATTTAAGAACGTTGTTATCTATAAAAAAGGCAAACTCTTCAGGGATTTTAACCAGATTGAGTTCACAAGCTGCGATACTGTGGACGAAGACTCTCAATTTTTCTACGACAATAACAGCAAGGTTTTTGACTACATAACTACCCCAGACAGTGGTTATCATAAAATAGCCAGGAAAGGTGTTGATGAACAAGAACTTTTCCTGAATAAAAACTCAGTATTGAACCACAACGACACCCTTTATTTTACCGATTCACAAAGGATGGTAACAGTCTTTGATGTGAAAGGTGCAGAGATTTTGAAAAAGCTCCCTTTTGACAGCATCTATGCTCATATCAGAAATTATAAAAGAAGTACCTCCGTTTTCGATGATGCCGATATGTCTAATAAGCGTATTAGTCAATTTAAAATTAAAGGCGGATCAACGATAGTTTCTGACACATTGGAAAAAATAGTTGGGATGAAGTTTGTAGAATTTGATGACAGGGACATCGCTCAATACAAGTTGTATCATTTACGGCTCAGCGGATATTTAACCCGGGATGGTGTGTTTTCTTTTGACAATTTTGAGCCGGATTCCATATTTGACAAAAAGTTGATTGCAAAATTCTTTCTAACAACCAGGTTTGAAGCTGGAATGATTTCACTAAAACTGGACAAACAACGTTTCCTGTTCCTGAGTTCATTTAGAAAACCTCTTGACTCAGCTGCTGAACTGCAAATAACTGCCAAAAAATTAGAATTTGCGCGCAGATTGACTTTGGATTCCATTAACCATGTGTACATTCCCCGAAATATGGAAGACTGTTTTACGGAACTTGATAAAATGTTGAAACCGGAAACAGTTAGTGAAATTAAAGCGATGAAAAGACCGGGACAAATGGGAATATATCATCATGGAATGGGCATGTGGATAAGAAACAACTGGGGGCTTTGGAGTGGCTCCAGATTATCTGCTTACCTTAAAGAACGTGGATTTTCAGATCCGGATGGGATGTCGGGTATAATTTTCAATTATTATTACACCTGGTTTAAAGGCAATAAGGAAGCTTACAAGGACTTTGAGACAAAATATCGATAGGCAATTAGAGATATTTGTTGGGTACAGTTTGCTTTTACTAAAGATCATTGTTACTTTTAAGAATGCTCAGAACGCTCTCCATTGCATGTTGCCTGATGTTTTGTCTATCTGCCGATGCACAGCAGCTGGATAGCCTGTTTAAACATCCTCCGGCAACCTCGAAGCCTTATGTCTGGTGGCACTGGATGGGTTCAAACTTTTCCAAAACAGGGATTACAAAAGACCTTGAAGCGATGAAGGAACAAGGTATAGGCGGCGCGACGATTTTTAACATCGCCTCTGCTGTACAGGAATCGCACGCGCCAACATTAAACAACCCATGGCCGGAGCAAACTTATCGCAGTGCGGCTTACTGGGAGGCATTGAAATTTGCAGCCTCGGAGGCGGACCGGCTTGGTCTGGAAATCGGCCTGCACAACTCCCCTGGATACTCTACGACCGGCGGACCCTGGATAGATCAACAACGAGGGATGCAGAAACTGGTATGGAGGAAGTTGATGGTCAAACGGCAGTCTGAAAAGATCACGATTGAAAAACCTGAACCAGTAATATCAGAAGGATGGGGTTCCATCGTGCTGCCGCGAAACCCCTCAACAAGGTATCAGGACATTGCTTACCTGGCGATTCCTATGGCAGATGCTGCGCATTTTAAGTCGCCTCTGGATTTTACAAAATATTTTAACAGCACGGGAAACCAAATCAAGTCATTTCCTAAGGGGGACTGGATCATTTACAGATTTGGTTATGCCCCAACCATGTCTATACCTCATCCCCTGCCCGATGACATTATAGGCAAAACATTTGAGGCGGATAAAATGAGCAGGGAGCAGTCTGAATACCATTGGAAAAATGTGCTGGAACCTTTGAAAAGTCATCTTGGGGAGTACCTGGGAAAAAGTTTTAAGCATGTCCTGATTGACAGCTATGAAGCAGGATATCAGAACTGGACGCCGGAGTTCAGGAAGGAATTTATCAGTAGAAAAGGTTATGATCCATTGCCCTGGCTGCCCACGTTTACAGCGGCCATCACCAACGAATATAAATCTGCAGCGGCAAAAGAAGCTGGCCGTGTCCGTTTTGATGAAGCGCAGACCAAGCGGTTTGAATGGGATTATCAGGATGTGATCAGTCAATTGTATTTTGACAATGGTTGGGCGACTGGAAAGAAAGCGCTGCATGATGCGGGTTTGCAACTCCAATGGGAGCCTTATGAGGGCCCGTTTAATACTGTGGAGGGGGCTGTATTTGCCGATTTGCCCATGGGCGAATTCTGGTCTGACGGCCGAGGTGCTATAGATGCCAGAATTCCGGCTGCCGCAAGCGCGGCGGGTAAAAGGATAGTTGGTGCGGAGGCTTTTACGGGCGCTCCAGGCATCAGCAAATACACGGAAGATCCGGCTTCGTTAAAACCTGCGGCTGTCGGTGCGTTTGCCTCGGGTGTGAACAGGCTGATACTGCACCATTGGGTACATCAGCCTTTCGATGACCAGTACCAGCCGGGCATGGGCATGGGCTGGTGGGGAACGCATTTTGGACGACATCAGACCTGGGCCGAGCCCGGTAAGGCTTTTTTTCAGTTTTTGGCACGTTCGCAAGTACTGCTGCAATACGGACAGCATATCTCCGATTATCTGTGTGTGGATGAATTGCAGGGAAATGCGGACCTGATCTCCATGCGGGGTTTTTTGAGGGAAGAGTTGAAAGTGACGGATGGAAGGATTGTTTTGCCTTCCGGGAGGAGCTATCCTTTTATTGTTTTTCCTGCGGGCAGTACCATGCTGCCTGAAACTGCACAAAAAATAAAACTCCTGCTCGGTCAGGGTGCTGCCGTGGTGGCCAGCAGGCCATCTTCGTCGCCTAGTTTAAAGAATTATCCATCCTGTGACACGTCTCTGAAAGAGATTACTGCTTCACTATGGGGAGATGAACAGTCTGGTCAAGCTGTTGAACGCTTGTTGCCCACCATCAGTGCGGCCTTAAAATCAATAGGCTATCAGCCGGATTATCGGGTAGAATCTGGTGATTCGGAGGGGTCAGTGGGCCCGGCCGGTTCGATTGCAGTCGTACACCGCAGCGGCGATCAGGGAGAGGTATATTATGTGGCCAACATGCATGACAAGCCTCAAAATCTGCAGATCTCCTTCCGACAGAAAAATCTGCAGCCTGAAATATGGAATGCTGAAGATGGAACTTTCGTGAATGCCGGGATTTGGAAGCAGGACGATGAACGGACTTTTGTAAATTTAAAACTGAATGATTTTCAGCCGGTCTTTGTCGTTTTCAGAAAGCCTGCTGATCTGCAGGATCACGCCGTATCGGTAAAGGTGATTGACGGCAAAACGACGGTCAGTTATGCATCAGGAAAAACAAAAACATTGCAGATAAACGCGTCTTCGTACAAGGCTGTCGACGGTTCCTGGAATGTAAAGCTATATCCCAAACTGGATGCCCCTTTTTCCGTGTCATTATCTGCGCTGAAAGATTTCAGCAAGCTGGATGATCCCCGGGTCGCTTATTTTGCCGGTTCAGCTGTCTACAAGAAAGAAGTATTTATGGATAAGGCAGATTTAAAAGCTAACCGGCAGGTGATGCTCGATTTGGGGACATTAAATGATATTGTTTCTGTGAAGATCAATGGAAAATCACTGGGTGTGTTGTGGTATCCGCCTTATATTGTTAATGTTACGGGAGTGATAAAGACGGGAGCTAATGATTTAGAGATCACGGTGACCAATAACTAGGCAAACCGCCTGATCGGAGACGAACAGCAGCCTGCGGATTTCGAATGGGGTTTCGACAGGGCTGAAAACGGAAGAGCAATGAAATCTTATCCGGACTGGTTTATAAAGCATCAGCCCAGGCCATCGAAACGCAAGGCATTTTCAATATGGTATTACTACCGGAAAGACAGCAAGCTGGTGCCTGCGGGTTTAGCCGGCCCTGTCAGGTTTATTTTTGAAGATACGGTAAACTTGTAACAGCGAAATGTTATTATCTTTGGACTGAATTTTAACGATCTCTAATGAAACTGCGATTTTCGGTAAGAATACTTCTAATCCTCTCTATAATCTTAATCGTCGCTTGTAAAAAGGATGAACCCATAAAAACAGATGAAAAAAAGGAAATTATAGAAACCCTTGAAGCCACTATACCGGATACAAAAGGTGTGGTACTTCATGGAAAGCTGTATTCAGAAGAAGCTTATACCGAACGGGGCTTCCTGCTGGCTAAAACTGATTTTCCGCCCGGCGATACCAGTGACATCATTGGCATTTACAAATCTGCCATCAAGACGACCGCCGAATTCAGCAGCACCATAACACAGGGTCTCGACTCCGGCTCAATTTACTATTACAGGGCATATGTCAAAAGGCAGGACGCTGTGTATACCGGTCTGTCCAAAAGCTTTATTTACAGCGGCAACAGCCCCATGGTTATCGATGAGGTGAGCCTTCCCCCCTTCCATTTGGGCGATACCATTACCATTAGCGGAAGGAATTTTGGCGTAAAAAACACTAAAGTATCCTTCATGAATTACAGGCAGGACGGTCAAACCGAATTGTTCAACTCGGTTATTGTAAACGCCGATGACAGTACCATCAGCTGCATTATACCAACAACCCTCCGCAATAAAAAATCAGATGTCCGAATAGAAGATCTGGCCACCAACCGGTATAAAATATTCAGATCCGTAGAACTTCGGGCCCCGGTTATCGACAGCTTTACGCCATCAGCACACATTGGCGATATTATAGAGATCAGAGGAGATCACTTCGATACTGATATCAGCCGTATCAAAGTTAGCTTCGACAGCGGATCGCAGCAAATACCAGCAGAGATCATTACTGCCAACCGCAAGCTCATTAGGGTTGTTGTGCCCGATATTGTCGGCATAGCCCAAAAAATATCTGTTACTGCACAGACACAGACTACCACTTCAGTTTCAGATTTGTATGTCTATACCGAAAACATCTATGTAGCTGGCAGTACCTACGATGACGAAACTTATGTAAGACAGGCGGCTTACTGGAAAAATGGAATTCCTGTAATCCTCACCCGTGGCACCAGGAATGCCGTGGCGACTGCCATTGCTGTTCAGGGCAACAATGTTTATGTTGCCGGCTATACTACCGCCGCCAATGGCAAATATGTCGCCACCTATTGGAAAAACGGTGTGCAGATAAACTTAACAACCGATAATTCAAGTGCTTCAACCGGCAGCATAGTGATCCATCAGGGTGATGTTTATATCACAGGTTTTGTAGATACCTGGCCTGTTTACTGGAAGAATGAGGAAAGAGTTACTCTCCCGTTGTTGCCGGGTGCAAACGCAGGAAGTACTGCAGCAATCGCAGTGCAAGGATGGGATGTTTATGTCTCCGGGTATCAGTTAGGAAATGGTGCGTCTGCTGTGTATTGGAAAAATGGCGAGCCAACCCGGCTTGAAAACAATTTTGGTTCCTATGCCGGTGGCATTGCAGTTCAAAATGGAATTGTGTATGTCCCGGCGACTTATACGGAGCCTCGTCCGGGTGCTATTAATTATTGGAAAAACGGCACGCCTGTAAGGGTGTCTGACGGCACTGTTGGGATCATTGCAGTCGATATTGCTGTAACTGGCAGTGATGTGTATCTCGCTGCCCTTACATCAAAGGGGTCTGGCTATTATAAAAATGATAAATTAACATTGTTTTCTGAGCTTCATTCAACAATATCTGGTATCGCAGTGCTTAGCAATGATGTTTATACCGCGGGACAGGCTACCTATCAGAATAAATCGGTTGCTATCTTCTGGAAAAACGGTATACCCGTATATCTTTCCTCGTCTATCGGTAAAGGGGGTGAAGCCTCGGCAATTACAGTTACTCCGTTTCAGTAACGCTGAGACTTGCGATTGTTAAATTGCTATTTTTTGTCCGACATTTGTATTCTACCAAAACCAATTCCGATGAAAATCACAAACCTTGTTGATCTGTTTACTATTCTACCTGAGGAGGAAAAAATAATTGTAGATGTATTGCGACAGATAGTCATCGAATCTCTTCCTGATTACTGCAAAGAGAAAATATCATACAATGTTCCATTTTTTTATGGCAACAAAGGTATATGTATCATTTGGCCTTCAACTGTTCCGAGGGGTGGTATCAAAAAAGGAGTTCTTTTAGGTTTTTGGTATGGGAACAAATTAAATGACGAAGATCGCTTTTTGTCTCACGGAACTAACAAGCAAATTTTTTATAAAATCTACCAGACCGCGGAAGAGATTGATGAAAAGCCAATAAAAAAGCTTTTAAAAGAAGCAATCAAGTTAGACAGCACTTTCAAAAAGTAGTCTAAGCTGTACCGGGGTGACTAGCAAGGCTATTGTCAACTATTTGACAAAGCGGTGATTTCATGTTAGACTATAACGCTTATTGATATGAATGCCTGGGTCAACACGAAAGACGGAGCGATTGCACCCGTTGAGGATTCATTACTCATGCTTGAAGGCATCACCAAGAGGTATGTGTATCTGATCAGATCGCTGACAGAGGAAGAGTTGAAGATAGCTTACTATCACCCTATACGGGCATTTGACGTTAGCCAGATGCAGGCCGTCGCAATGTCTGCATGGCATCTCAATCATCATCTGGCTCATATTAATGTCGCATTGGAGTTTAAAAAGTTTTTATAGAAATCTCTATAAAAATTTATGTTTACTTCAACAGGCTGTTAATAAAACTCTTTACTGCAGCAATATACAGGCTGGGTTCTGACCCCATCGAAGTGAAACATTCAAGATGATTGCAGTCCCAGGTAACCATTTGCGAGTCCCGGTTCCTCGATAGAAACTTTGTATAATCAGTTGTTTTGGTGACAATATCTTTAAGACCAGAGAAAATCAACACTGGTTTTTTTAAAACTGTTTCATTCCCCCGGGAATAGTCAATGGAGTTGTCCGGTAACACAAGGTTTTTGTTTTTTAATGCGAATATCCTTTCTACTATTAGTTTCGGATCGATGACAAAAGAATCCAAAATGAGTCCCTTTATTAATGGATCAGAATCTGCATTCATACGGGAAACGATCGTTCCCATTGACATGCCGTATAACACAATTGAACTTGGTGTGAATGTAGCTTTCACGTATTGAATGGTCTTTTTTAGATCATCGGAAAACTCATTGTAGTAAACCATGTTTTGGTTGATGTTAAAATCTGAGCTTTCCCCAAACCCCCGGTAGTCGTATAGTATCACATTATAACCAGCATCGTACAATGCTTTCGTTTGCCCTAGAGCGTTCGCCATATTCCCTGCGTCACTGCCGGAAATTATGATAAATGGTTTCCCTTTATCGGCTTGCAGGCATACCCAGGAATTCAATTTTACTGAGTCGCTGATATGAATTTTATGTACGCTATATTCAACACCGATCGCATCCGGAGTGGCATCATATTGTCTTTTTGGGTTTATTCCAAAAACCACATTAACGAAAAGCAGGTTTAAGTATGGTATCAGGGCAAAAAGATACTTAGTGTTTATTTTCATAAGGGCAATATTATTATAGGCATCAACAACTCAGCCTTTACACCTTTCGTTAAGTGCCCTGGCATATTCCTGAGTTACAGGCTTGCCACCAAGAGCCATACATTCGTTATAATACTTTTTAGCCATCTTGCAATCGTTATTAAAAAAATGACAAACTGAAAGTTTAAACAAGGTATTCTGATTTTTTGAATCCAGTCCATAGGATTGTTCCATTAGTACTATTGCTTCCTTGAGTTTAGAAGTATCGTTATTTAACTGAAAATCTGCCATATAGATGGTTGCCTTATCAGTAATTATCTTTGAGTTTTTCGGATCAGTTCTCAATCCTTCATCATATTGCGCTAATGCAAGTTCATATTGCTTTAAAGAATGGTATACAGCACCAAAGCCCCAGTATGTATCCACATTTGTTGAATCCAGCAGCCAGGCCTGGTTAAACCGGTACATTGCGGTTTTGGCATCTCCCTGATATAAATGTTTAAAACCCTGGTTGATCAATACTTCTGAAGCCTTGTGTCTTGTTCCTTCTTGTTTTACATAGTTATTAATGAGCTCATTGTCAGCTTCCTTTTGTTGCTCAGTTTTAGGACGATTTCCATATTTAGGCAGCAGCCTGATGTTCACTTTTGCTTCTTCTTCCCACTCCGGATAGGTAATCTGCTTGGCAGAAGATGATGGGCCTGCTTTTGGGGGAGATTGTGCATTTCCGCAAGAAATAAATAGCGTACTGAATAAAGTGGTTACTACGAAAATAACAGAGCGTAAATTCATGTTCAAGGATGTTATATTAAATTCTTTGAATAAATATGATAAAATTTTTGGGAACCTACGCCAAGTATTTCTAGTATGGAATGCAACAAATTACACTGACTATTGTTTATTTACAAATTCTACAATAATGAAAACACCAAATTTCCCAAATGATCACCAGCAAGTCATGTCTTATCTGGTAGTTAAAGATGCCGAGGGGTTTATCAGGTTTATGAAAGAGGTTTTTGATGCTAGGGAAAAGATGATTTTCAAAAGTGACGACCGGACTATCGCCCATGCTGAACTGACCATCGGCAAAAGTGTAATCATGTTTTCAAGTGATGTCGTGCAATTATCCCCATTGTGGGTAAAAGCCTATCGTGAAAAAGAGTAGTAAAATAGGTATTTTGCGGGATTATTAATGAGATAAATATGGCTTCAGGTTTTTTTGCGATTTTGGATGATATAACTGCTTTAATGGACGACGTCGCGGTGACGGCTAAAATCGCTACGAAAAAAACTGCAGGCATTTTGGGTGATGATTTAGCCGTGAATGCGGAAAAAGCTACTGGTTTTCTGTCTTCAAGGGAATTACCTGTGCTTTGGTCAATTACTAAAGGCTCATTGATTAACAAAATTATTATTGTTCCTATAGCGTTGTTACTAAATGCGTTTTTTCCGGTTGCTATTAAGGTTGCCTTAATACTGGGAGGACTTTATCTGGCTTATGAGGGGGTTGAAAAAATAATTGAATATTTTTTTCATCGTCCAAAGACAGGTCATGAGGTAGTTGCGGAGATTAAACAAGATGGTGCTGATGCAGAAAAAGCAAAGGTCAAATCTGCGATCACTACTGATTTCATTCTTTCTGTAGAGATCGTAATTATTGCGCTGGGAACTGTTTTAGAGGAAAGTCTGACCTTACAGATTTTAACTGTATCTGTTGTTGCAATATTGGCCACCGTTGGGGTTTATGGCATTGTTGCCATTATTGTCAGAATGGATGATACAGGCTACAAATTGATCAAAAGCTCTGGCGATAAAGGCGTCTTTGCCGGTATTGGTCATTTACTTGTGAAATCACTGCCCGTGATCATCAGGATATTAAGTGTCGTGGGAACTATTGCTTTGATTTTGGTTTCAGGGGGTATCTTTGCTCACAACATTGAATTCTTACACCATTTATTGCCAAATATTCCCTCGATCATTAAGGAGTTCGCGATTGGTTTGGTCGCGGGATTGGTTGCCCTGGGAATTCTAAAGATCGGTAAAACAATCTTTTCATAATTAGACGGCATTCCATGAAAAATCTCCTTTGCTGGCATAGAGAGTCGGTTAATTCTGTAAATTACTATCTTTAAAATGGAAATTGCATGGAATCCATAACTATAAAAAGATCAACCCAGCCATACA
>NZ_DATHGC010000179.1:0-2184 GCF_035317785.1 Pedobacter sp.
ATCGATTTTGCCAACAAAGCTGCTGTGGGTGGGATGGCTGAAGTAGAATTCGGTAAACTCGCCCAGGAAAAAGGAACTGATGTCAATTGCCAAAATGAAAAACATCACATTGCCTATCAGGGCGCTGCTGTTATCAATTCAGATGATTTCTTTTTAAAATATTCCAGCCAGGGAATCATGTAAGGACTGGCGGCTTTATTCCTGCGGTTATCTTGAAGGGTAGCACCCCAGTAAAAGCCAATCCAGCCATCGGTATATTTGCCGGATTGAGCGACAAATGAATCCAGGTCTGCGGTCGTGTATTCGAGAGGAAATATTTCTTCTACGATGAGCGGCTTTCCGATTTCATAAAAACTGAGGCCTTTTAGTGCTTTTTCCACCTCACCAGTTTTAGGGTATAGGTGCACGCTGACAAAATCCAGTTTCTCACATACAGTCTCGTCATAGAACAGGGGTTTAGCATCGGGAAAATAGAAGGCTACCGGTATCACACCCACGGTGAGTATCAAGCGAATAAGAAGCTTATGGAGTGATCGCTACGGGACTCAGGGCAAATTGACTGGCAAACAAATGACTGCTATTGTGCCAATGCCCTGTTCGCCGGGTTTAATGCTAAAACTGGCTTTATTTGCCGGACTTTGTTTGTTGATCATCGCTATCCTTTCTCTGATGGATTCTAGTCCCATGGATTTCTCTTTTACCCCTTTCTGAAATGTGCTTTTAGGCGTTTGTCCGTTTCCGAATCCGACGCCGTTATCGGTCACGGTCACGCAGATGCCGGATTGGTTTCTTTCCAGGCTGATGATCAAATGTGCTTCTGGCTTCGGTTCTACGATCAATCCATGTAATATCGCATTCTCTATCAGGGGCTGCACCAGCATGGGCGGCAGCAACAGGTCCTTCAGTTCAATGCTTTCATCGAGTTTAAATTCATAGCTGAATGCATTGCTGTACCGCATGGCTTCCAGTTCTGTATACAGCTTCATGGCCTTCCACTCCCTTTCTGCGATCACCAGGCTCCTGGTTGAGTTTTCCAGGATCAGCCTGCTCAGTGCTGCAAACTTTTGGATCAGCCGGGAGGCGATCTTTTTATCGTTGTCCATGATGTACGACTCAATGGAATTGAGCACGTTGAAGATAAAATGGGGGTTCATCTGGGAACGGATCGCTTTCAGTTCGCTTTCTGACAGCTGCTGCTGCAGGGTGCTTTTGAACCGTAGTTGCCTGATCCGGTATTTGTTGTACATAAACAAGAGGATGGATATGAGTACTACAACCGCTAAAACTGCGTATAAGCGCTGTCGTTTCAACTGCTCATCGGAAAGCACCTGCTGTTGTTTGTAATCGTTTTCTTTCTTATCAAATTCATATTGAATACTCAGTCTGGCAATTTCATCTCTTTTTTTGCTGTTGTTGATGCTGTCTTTGAGCTGGGCGGCCGTTTTATAATAGAACAGTGCGCTGTCAGGCATCTTCAGCGCTTCGTATATTTCGCTTAATCCTGAGCTGGCATCTCTTTGTATCTCAGGTATCTTTAAATCCTGACCGATTTTCAGGGAAGCCAGTCCGTATTGTTTTGCCTGTCCTGTATTTCCTTTTTTGGCGTAGGCTGAGGATACATTCTGCAGGTTAAAGCCCACACTTTTGGTATTGCCCAATGTTTTATTCAATTCGACTGCCCTCAGGCCATAACGCAGTGCCTGATCGTATTTTCCGATGCTGCTGTAATAGCCGGAAAGGTTTCCGGTTTCTCGGGCATAACTCATCTTGTCTCCAAGAGCGTCGGCCAGTTTTGTGGCGCTGTCTGCATATAATATGGCTTTGGTATAGTTTTTCTCTCTGCTGTAGACATTGGCAATATTACCGAGGGCGGGTATGGTTCCAAGTTTGTTTTGTTGTTTTAAGTGCGAAGCGATGGCTTTTTCGAAATGTGCTACTGCTTTTGGATATTCTCCGGTTTCAATGTACACCAGTCCAATATTGCTGTAGATCGCTGCTTCGTCTCTTTTTCTGTCCTTGTAGTTCTTGGGGTCTTTCTCAGGGATGCTCTTTAGAATTTTAGCTGACTGCTGGTAATAGTTCAATGCCTGGGGCATATTGGACTGGTATAAATAGATTGTGGCGATACTGGACAAGTCTCCCGCCTCGCCGTAAGGAGTGCGGGCCTGCCTGTCTTTGTTCAAA
>NZ_DATHGC010000180.1:0-9060 GCF_035317785.1 Pedobacter sp.
ACTTATTGTGAATAGAAAATAACATAATACCATTTAAATAAAAAGTGCGGCAGAACATGCCGCACTTCAGGTTAAAATTTAGGAATTGTTAGTTTACGTCCCAGAAAATCTTGGTTTGTAAATTGTCTTTAGCCTGAACCGCCTGGTAGTTTGCAGTATTGTAGGCAACCTCACTCGAAGGATAGATCCAACGGTTAGGCGGTAATTTTTGAGCACTTGAATTGTCAGATTGAAAAGTAAGCACCGGCGCGTCCATTCTTCTGATCTCTGCCCAGCTTTCCAAAGGCTGTACAACACCATAATGCAGCCATTTCTCCGTAGCTATTAGCCGCAATTTAGCCGCATTATTTGGTGCCGCTGTCCACAATACAAGCGGGTGATTGGTATAAGCAGCAATTTGTACATCATTTGTTGGAACGAGTGCCGGTGAAGTCCCGTCTTTACTAAAGCTTCTAAGCCAGTAATAATAATTGACAGATTGTTTAATTCCCGCCTCATATGCCGTTTTTGCCGCACCATCATTGCCCGCTCTCAGGTAATACTCCGCTTTAAGATAACTAACTTCTGCCGCTGAGATCAATACTCCAGGGAAGAATTCATTACGGCTAAGTGTAGAGCGGTTATAGATCGCTATAGTACCCCCATTAATCAAATCAGTTTGTGTACCCCCGTTTAATGTCTGGTCAAGACCATTATAAACTCCACCTGCCTTTTCACCAGGTTCATACATTGCTCTCAATCTCGGATCAGCAGTTGTTTTCATCCTGTCGATCGTCACTTTGCCTGCAATATTACCATTCCAGTCTTCAAGGCCAGTTCTAAAGCCTTTCGCATTGATGTCACTTCCCAGGTCAAAAACTTTAAGCGCAATGGTTTCATCATTAGTGGTCACCACAGGATATTTCGCAGGATCATTAAATATTGCCCCCATTTCCTGGCTAGCCCTTGCCTGAAATTTAGTCGTACCCGAAACCCTGTTCAGCATTCTTAAACGAAGCGAGTTGCAGTACCTCTTCCAAAGTGTCAGGTTTCCCTTATTCACCAGGTCCTGGGTCTCAAAACTCTTTACAAGTGCTGCCGGAATTACCAGTGTGTTCAGCTCATCAGAAAATTTCTGAAGATTGTCAAGCATGGTGGTATAAATGTCCTCTGCATTCTGATACTTGGCATATGAAGCAGAATAATTGCCATTATTAGTGCTTAGCATACCTGCTTCAGCCCAGGGAATATCGCCGTGCAAATCGACTATTTTTTGCGTATGGTCATAAAAGTAGATCGTGGCCGTCAGCATAAAAACACGCATTTCCGCTTGCTGTTCAGCGGTTAGCTTGCCGTAAAGTTTCTGCAGCTCCCTGTATTGGGTCAGAAAGTTGTAGTAGTTATTCCATCTGTCGGTAATACCGGCGCTGCCAGGCACATATTGTCCCGGAGCATTAACCCACCCTGCAGCCTGTATATAGTGATTTACCGAAGTGCGCAGCACAACAAAGTAATTCCAATAACTGGGAACCACATATTCTCTATTGGTGAACATCATTCCAGTGTACTGTTTTTCAACAGAGGAATTTGTTATAAGTGAGGGGTTTGCATAAGAATCCTCATACGTTGATTTTTTACATGAGACCACAAGTATCGCAGGGATAAGGGTCACCATTATAAGTGATAATATCTTTTTCATATCAATAATTTTTTTCTGCCTGCCAATTAAAAACCAGCTCTCAGCATTAAACCATATGTTCTTGTCGCCGGGTTTGAACCTGCGTTATTTACAGTCTGTGTCCATCTCGATCCCGAGGTCATTTGTTCAGGATCAAGATCTTTCAATGTCCTGTACACAAAGAACAAGTTCCTGCCAAAAGCAGAAAGCTGTATGTTCTTGGCGCCCAGTTTACTCGCGAAGCTAACAGGGAGCTTATAACCAAAAGAGATCTCCCTCATTTTTACATAAGAGTTTTTCTTTACATACAATTCGTACCTCGACGCACCATATTGCGGACCACCCCAGTTATAAGTGTTCCAGTAATAATACGCCTGAGATATTACATTTGTGTTAGGTGTGCCATCGCCATTTACACCCTGCATCAGCATACCGTCAGTATATACTTTTTCGCCGTTAGGCCCCTGAACAGCGTTGGTCTGTACACCTTTTCCACCCGACATATAATAGCTTAAGCCGCCATGTTCCGCATCCATGTAATTCAAACTTTCTTCGAGCAAGCCGCGGCTGATCATCCAGTTGATACCTGTTGGCATCACATGCCCACCTATTCTAAAGTCCAATACCACATCAAGAGAAAAGTTTTTATAATTGAAATTGTTGATGAAACCACCAGTCACCTTAGGCATGGCATTACCGGCCTTAACCATCTTATTGGCATCCAGCTGATAAAGTCCGTCGCTGCTGATCAGTTGTTGCCCGGCATCATTAGTAGCAATCGGGTGAACATAGATATCTCCCATCGGTTGGCCCACTATAGATTTTAACTGAGCCGCGTTTCCATCATAATCCGCGTGCAGCAATTCAGTCGCGCCACTATTAAGGCTCTCCAGAACATTCTTGTTTTTCGCAAAATTTAAGATGGTATTCCAGTTAAAGCCTGTAGCATACTTAAGCGGACTTGCTGTGAACGCGATCTCAATACCCTGATTGCGCAAAGTACCGATGTTTGCAAGGATAGACTGAGCTCCGGAAGATCCAGGTAGAGTAAGCGGCAGGATCTGGTTCTTGGTCTGCGTGTTGTAATAGGTGACATCCACTCCCAGCCTGTTATTGAAAAATTTCGTCTCCAGTCCAAATTCATATTCATTTTTACGTTCCGGAACAATCAGGTCATTACCGTAAGCGGTCTGAGTAGTAGTATACAATACAGAACTGGTTCCTCCCTGCGAGCCAAGTGTATTTTGCGTATAGGCCACATTTGCAGCATATATTTCAGGATAATTTCCTACAATTCCCCACGAAGCCCTTAAACGTCCATAGTTAAAAAATGAAGGCAATTTAAACGCATCAGAAAAAATAAAACTCGAATTCACTGACGGATAAGTGAAACTATTTTGTTCCGGTCTCATTACCGAGATCCTGTCTTTACGGAGCGTACCTTCTAAATATAGAAACTCTTTATAATTAGTACTCAATGTTCCGACAAAAGCAGTTTTAACTAGGTAATTTCTGAAATTATATCGATCGCTCGAACCCGCCAGATCTACTGAAGATTTCAGGTCAAACCAGTTTTCCACACTCAGGCCAGTACGCGTTTCGCGCTGCAACGAAGTATAAGTTTCCCTCGTAGCAGTTACACCGCCCATTGCGCTGATCCCAAAATCAGGAGTTATTTTTTTACTATAGGTTAGCAAAGCATCTCCATATAATATTTTGGCCATATAACTTGAAAAGGCAAAAGAGCCCGAATTTCCAAAAGCCAGGGGCTTTTCATTAGGATTAGAATTCTCAATCCTTCTGGAAGTATTGTCAGTTGAAAACCTCGCTCTCAATTTCAGATCATCGATGATCTGCCAGGTATTTGTCAAGCTCGCTATCAATCTGTCGCTGTATTCATTCTCCTGATTCTCCCTTACATTCCACATGTAATCTGCAACATCTGGCTTAAAACCAGGATATATGATATTCTCCCCGGGTGTTAAGCTCTGAGTCCCGGCACCGGATACATATTTATATCCCCTGCTGGTTTTATATCTTGCAGCATACCAGTCAGGATTGTCAAACCTGCCAATCATACCGGTAAAGTTATTGATCATGCGATCAACCATGAAAGGACGGTTATGAATATATTGGTTGTTGTAGTTGACCATCAGGTCAGTAGTCACCTTTGGGCCAAACTTAAAAGTACTGTTTAAATTTGCGATGTTCTTCTGATGAATTGCGCCATAACTTACACCCTCATTGTCCTGCCTGGTCAACGAAAACCTCACATTCGAATTCTCTCCCCCATGGGCTACTGCCACATTTACATTAGAGTTTTGAGCTGTCTGAAAGAAATTAGAATAGTTGTCTTTCTGCGCTTCATAAGGTCTGATCTGTCCATCCCAGCTTAGTGTAGGCTGACCATCAAACTTAGGCCCGAAGTTGATACTAAATGCACCAACACCCCTGGTTTCCTTGCTACCATTACCATCCAGATCCTGCCACACAAATCCGGCTTCATCCTGTCCGCCATCTGAAAGGAAGGAATGGATACCAGGACCCCTCACATCCTGATATCTTGGCAGATAAGCAACCTGATCTGTTGAATAATTTGCATTTACATCAACAGAAAAACCCTTATTGCCTCTGCCGCTTTTAGTAGTTACCAATACCACACCATTTACCGCTTCCGAACCATAAAGTGCAGCAGCCGACGCGCCTTTTAGAATAGTAACACTTTCTATATCCTCAGGGTTAAGGTCTAATAAACCATTTCCACGCATACGCTGATCACCCCAATAGTCATTATTATTGAATTCCCCGTCTCTGATCGGAACGCCATCTAATACGATTAGCGGTTGCGTTTTACCGGTAACTGAGTTTACTCCCCTGATGTTGATGTTTACACCACTGGTAGAACCACCTGTAGCCGAAGCAATTCTCACACCCGGAGCCTTACCGTACAATGCCGAAGCAAAATTGGTTGCACCAGCCTGGGTAATATCCTTGCCGGAAACTGTATTCACCGCATATCCAAGCGATTTCGACTCACGTTTCACGCCCAAAGCCGTCACCACCACCTCAGATAACGCATTCGCGTCTTCCACAAGCGAGACATCTAAAGTAGCTGAAGTGCCGACTGTTACCTCTTTGGTGACCAAACCTACTGAACTAAAGGTCAATATACTCCCGGGTTTCACAGTGATCGAGAAATTTCCCGCAGCATTTGAGGAGGTTCCGTTTTTAGTCCCCTTTTCGTGGACGCTCACCCCTGGCAGCGGCAGTCCTGACTGATCCGTTACCTTTCCGGTAACTGTTTGTTGTGCATAGGAGACTGTCGTAATGCACATGCATAGCAACAGCACCAAACACCTTAAGTAGAAATGTTTCATGGTTATTTAAGTTTAGTTTGTCAGAATATATTGCTAAGAAGCCCCTACATTCAAAAATTAAGTTTTTAGTTAGGCTAAACTTAAAATATTTTTTCAAAGAAACCTAGAAACTTTATAAATTATTTTTTAACTAATATGCACTTTAGCACTAAAAGCATTTAGCATTCTAAAAAAGAGTGATTAAATTTAAAAGGAAAATGGGGAAATTGTACGATAATAACATCAGCACTGCACACAGAGCGCCTCCCAACGTCATATTTCCATCGGAATGACACCGTTATTTCAATAAAACTGGAGAAAAACTAGGTGAACTGGCAGTTTTCTACTACCAGTATCGCTGCACCAAGCAGCTCCGATTTTATGCCAAGTTCAGATACAGAGATGGTAGTCTGCTCTGCCAGCATCGGAATACAAAATTCATTGATGGCCTGCTGCACCGGCGCCATCAGGATCTTTCCTGCTATGGAACCACGGCCGCCAAGCACAATCACCTGCGGGTTCATGATGTGGATCAGTGTCGCTATGCCTTTGCCGATCAGCAAGCCTGCTTCAGAAAGTATAGATACCGCCAGCGGATCCCCTGCTTTCGCCGCATCGAGAAAATGATCACCGGCAGATTTTCTGTCGTCAGCAAATAAATCCTGCAATCTTGAACTTACCCCTTTGGCCATTTCCGCTTTAGCTTTATCGACCAGTACCAAAAGAGAAGTATCTACTTCAAGACAGCCGCGTTTTCCGCAAGAGCAGATCTTGTTGTTTTGAGAAATGGGAATATGACTAAACTCACCCGCATATCCGCTATGGCCTCTGAACAAACTCCCGTTAATGACCATGCCCAATCCTATACCCCAGCCAATATTAACTACCAGCAGATCACTTGCCGCTTTTCCCGCGCCAAATCTCAGTTCCGCAAGGGCAACCAGGCTCGAATCATTGTCAATCATAACCGGCAAAGCAAGCTCCTTGCTCAAATGATCCCTTAGACTCACATTGCCTTTCAATTTAAAGAAAGTATGATTTAAGCCCAATTCCGCATTTACAAAGCCTGGCATCCCAATTCCGACGCCCAGAATCTGCTCCTGCGGGATTCCTGAACGCAAAATGTAATCCTTTAAGAAATCTATCAGGCTCTTGACCAGAGCAGGATCGTCAGACAGCGGCAAGCTAAAAGACGCTTCCTCTACCTTGATGTTGTTGTGCAGATCATAGATGGCAGTTCGCGTAACCAATTGGTCCATAGCCACTGCAACAATATATTTTTGTTTATCTTTGTTGAGCAGGAATGTAGAAGCTCTCCTTCCGCCGGTAGAAGGCGCAAGTCCCGACTCCAGAATATAGCCCTCCTGCAGTAAGTCGTTGACAGCGGTGGTTATCAGCGGCAAGCTCTTTGCAGTCAGCCTGCTGAGATCCGGCAAAGTGAGCAGCTGATTCAAGTACAATTGCTTGATCACATCACGGCGAAGCTGCTGATATTTCTTTAGAGTTGCTGTCAATTCATCTGGATTATATAACCAAACATATAAAATTTTATATTAATTACATCATCCTTCATAAATATTTTACGAAGCTATTAGTAGCTGCACCGCCAAGTCCTTTATTTAATAAGAATTGTCTGCTATATTTACAAAAGTAATCTCAAGACATTATGGCTAATACTCAATCACAAAACAAGCTAAAGCACGGACAAGTCCAATACATTGAATTTCTCTCCAAAGATCTTAAACAGGCCAAACAATTTTATACAGAGAGCCTGGACTGGAGCTTTACTGACTATGGCCCTGAATATACAGCTTTTGAAGGCGAGTACGTTGATGGTGGTTTTACTACGGGGAAACCGGCCAAAGGAAGTATATTAGTTGTTATTTACTCCGAAGATATCGAGGCAACCAAGAATAAAGTATTAGCGGCGGGTGGTATAATTGTAAAGGACATTTTCAATTTCCCCGGTGGGAAACGCTTTCATTTCACAGATCCGGACGGTAATGAACTTGCAGTATGGTCAGCATAAAATTCTCCCTCCACATCTGAGCATTTGAGGTTACTAAGTTATGAGAATCGGGATGTAACTATTTAGTATTCAATACTTTAATAATGTCCAGCTGAGCAACCATTTGCTAATTCTCTTTGGTTTTCAATTCATTTTCTATCTCTTCGATTGTAGGCAGGCTTGACTGCAGGTTTTTAGGTAATGATCTCGTCAACTCAAACTCAGAAATGCCAATGGGTTTGTTCATATCCCTCAAAGCATATTCGGCCATAACTTTGTCTTTAGTCTGGCAGAGAATCAGGCCAATAGTGGGCTTATCTTCTTCGTTTTTAATCAAATCATCTACAGCTGAGCAGTAGAAGTTCATCTTTCCTGCATATTCCGGCTTAAAGTCACCCTTCTTTAAATCAATCACAATAAAGCATCTCATTTTTAAGTGATAGAATAGAAGATCAAGATAAAAATCCTGATCACTAACTGTCAATTTATATTGTCTTCCAACGAAAGCAAACCCAGCACCCAATTCTAATAAAAACTTTTCTACATGCTTGATCAGTTCTGTTTCTAATTCTCTTTCAGTAAAAGGTTGAGTGAGTGTTATGAAATCAAAAATATATGGATCTTTTAATGTTTCCCTCACCAAGTCCGATTGCGGATCTGGCAATGTTTTCGGGAAATTATTGACAGTCTCTCCTTGCCTTAAATGAAGATTGCTCTTTATCATCAATGCCAGGACATCTCTGCTCCAGCCGTTGACTATCGCCTGCTCCATATACCAAAGTCTGGCTTTCTTTTCCTTGACCTTCTGCATGAGTAAAATATTGTGCCCCCAGGGAATTTGTGAAACAGGCTGTTTCATAAACTCAGCTTTTAGAATGGCGTTATCTTGTAATTGTGAAACAGCCTGTTTCGCAATTATATTTTCAAAAGTATATTCCTTAAAAAACTGAACCATGAACTGAAGATTTCTTTCTGAAAACCCTTTAATTTCTGGTAATTCATTTTTGATATCTCTGGCCAATCGAGATGTTACCGTCGCTCCCCAACCTTGCTCTATCTGTTGTTGATGGATTAATTTGCCAATGTCCCAATAAAGCATGATCATTTCAGCATTAGCTGAAAGAGCAGCCTTTATTTGAGCACTACGAATACGAGCTCGTATATTCGTCAATAAAGATTGATAGATGTTGATTTCCATGTTGCTAAACTATGTATCTTAGATATAAAAAACCAACTAAAAAAGGGGCTCCCGGGTTTCCCCGGGTATGCCCCCTTACCTTCTTGCCTTACATTACCACTGTTGCCCCCAGATAGTAACTCTCAGAAACCAGATTTTTGGTTTTCACAGAATTAAGGCTCAGGTAACAATGCACATTGTCGCCACTGAAGTTAGACGGCAATGCCAAATCGTACTGCTGCACTGACCTCGCTACTACATCCTCTACGCTTACAAACTCCATTTTGGAAGGATTGTAAACCAGTAGTGTAACCTTGTCAGTCGCATCCTGATACTTGCCATCATTACCGATATTTGTCCAGCTAATGTCCAGCTGTGCATCAACTGTAGTTGCCATCGTGATATTCGAAGGCAATTTCAGCTTACCGCGGCTATATTTCACCTTCGGATAATCAATGGTGAAATTGGGTGCCACACCAGTTATTGCATTGCTCAAGTGATAAGACACCGCCAGATTCATTGGAGTTTCTACACTGCTTAATGCTTTGTAGCCCACATCAATCAGCGGACTGATCCAGCTTAGAAAGCGGGTGATGAGCCCAAACCTGGCACGCTGGTTCAGCTGATCTTCAGTTGGCGGCTTGTTGCTTTTACGTGGCAAGCCTTTGATCACGTCTAATGAGCGCCAGTAAGCTCCGATTACTGACCCTGTTTTGTTGCGAAATCCACCCAGGATTCCTTGTCTGATAATTCCCATTTTGTTAAGAATTTAAAAATTGATAAATCTGTTAATTCGACATGCGGTCCGAAATTCAGCCAGGCTTCCCGGGAGCAAGACATCAGATCTGAGCAGCATGACGAT
>NZ_DATHGC010000181.1:0-2314 GCF_035317785.1 Pedobacter sp.
GTGAGTGTCTGAGCGGCGATGAATGTTCCATTAAAACCTACCCGGTCAAGGTAGAGAACGGCACAGTATACATTGGCCTGCAGCCTGACCCGTCATTCACTGGTAAGATGTGTTAATCCTACTTCATTGACTATACAAATCCGCTTACCATTTAAAGTGATCAGGTTTTCCTGTATAATATCGTTCATCGTCCGGAACACGGTCTCGTAAGTTGCGCCGGAATAGGCCGCCAGGTCCTGTCTGCTCATATCAACATTGATGGACCCATTCATATCCAGGCCAAATTGTGCTTTCAAATTGAGCAGAGCTACGGCCAGCCTGCTTTTTACCGACATCAGCGCCAGGTTCCGCATTCTTTTTTCAGAATCCTGAAGTTCATCTGCGTAAAACATCATCAGGTTAAAGGCAAGGTCATGGTTTACTTTAAGCGTGGCAATGAAGAATTCAAGATCAACGAAGCACAGTGTGGTCTCTTCCAATGCTGTAGCAGAGATGGGGTAAACGGAGCTTTTACTGCCCAGTCCGCGATGACCAAAGATCTTGCCCTGATTCGCAAAACGAAGGATCAGTTCCTTATCACCCCATTTTTTATGAACTTTTACATTACCGCTGTTCACAAAGTAAACCCCATGTACGGGTTCACCCTCGGTAATGATCTGCTCTCCTTTTTTTGCCTTAAAGTTTCTTTTGTGTGCATCTATAGCCGGTTTCCATTCTTTTAATGCCAGCTGACACATAAAACAACTCTGCATGTCGCAGCTTGTATGCTTCTTCATTTATCCAGTATCTTTAACCTTACAATAATAGTGATTTACTTGAAAGAAGCCATACAGAACTTCAGCCGCCCGGGATAAAGGCATAAAAAAAGCGAGAATAACCATACCAGTCATTCCCGCTTATCTAAATTAACGCTCTCAGTATATAGACGTTCTTTATTCCATATTATTGTACAGGACTAAAAAAATTATTTTATTTAACTGCTGCGCAAGAAACGGGTTTCATTTCGTTCGAGAGTATTGTAACTTTAGGTATTAAAATAATAGATCATCATGGAAATAATAAATATGACCGAATTTTCCACGCCACTGGGCCCTATGCTGGCTGGTGCCACATCAGAGGGAATTTGTCTTTTGGAATTCACGAACCGCATCCGGTTAGAAAAGGAATTTAGTGAATTGCAGCGCCTGCTCAATGCAACGATGCAGCCGGGCAGCAATCAGCATCTGGATCAGCTGGAGAATGAATTGAGCGAGTATTTTGAGGGAAAAAGAAAATCTTTCTCTGTGCCCCTCCACACACCAGGCAATGAATTTGCGCAAACGGTATGGAAAACACTCCTGGAAATCCCCTACGGAAAAACCTGTTCTTATAAAGAACAGGCAGAAATGATGAACAATCCCAAAGCGATCCGTGCAATTGCATCAACAAATGGCCGGAATCGTCTGGCCATCATCATACCCTGCCATCGTGTAATCGGCAGCGATGGAAATATGACAGGATATGCTGCCGGAATAGACAAGAAAAAATGGCTGCTGAAATTTGAAAGGGAAAACTCAGGGGTTCCTGAAGGATCTTTGTTTTAACTCAGCCGCTTCCCGCTCATCAGTTTATCAACAGCGTCTTTGAACGATCCTGCCTGTACCACATCTCCTGAGTTTACAAAATAGATCTCATCGGCGTTTTCAATTGTATTTAACCGGTGAGCGATCACCACCAACGTAGTTTCTTTAGGTAGTTTTTCTAATATCCTGCCTAGCATTTGCTCTGTAATGGTATCAATATTTGCTGTAGCTTCATCTAAGATCAGCAATTCAGGTTTGCGCAGGAAAGCCCTCATAAAGGCAATAAGCTGCTTTTGGCCTAAACTCATGTGCTCACCGCCAGACTTTACTTCTGTATCCAGCCCTTCATCAAACACCGAAAGCAATTCAGCGAGGCCGGCTTCTTCAATGACCGCCTCCTCATTTCCATACAGGATGTTTTCCTTTACTGTGCCGGTAAAGAGTAAGGGCTCCTGCAATATGAACCCTATTTTTTGAGTACGCTCTGCATGCGTGTAAGACCGGATGTCGCGGCCGTTCAGCATTACTGTACCTTGCCGGGGATCATATAACCTCGCCATCAGTGAGGCCGTAGTGGTCTTGCCTCCACCTGTTGGTCCTACAAAGGCATACATCTTTCCCCGTTCCAGTAAAAAATCGATTCCGTGCAAAATCTCCTGACCTCCGGGATATCCAAAATGTACCCCACGGAATTCCAGTACTGCAGATGGGGAACCGGGTACAGGAAGTATGTTTTCATCTGCCTTAAGCAC
>NZ_DATHGC010000182.1:0-49919 GCF_035317785.1 Pedobacter sp.
TCAGCCTTACTCACCACCGGGTTGCCATCAATATCTTTCGGTAAGCTCCTTGCTGCTTGTGATACCTTATCACGCACGTCATTGGCCGCATCGTCTATATTTTTATCCAGGTTAAATTCTATGGTGATATTGCTGCTTCCCTGATTACTTGAAGATGAAATGTTCCTGATCCCGTCTATCCCGTTAATGGATTTTTCAAGAGGCTCAGTGATCTGAGATTCAATAATATCTGAGTTGGCGCCTGGATAAGAAGTCCTCACCGAAACTACGGTAGGGTCAATATTCGGGTATTCCCTGATGCCCAGGAAGTTGTATCCGATCACCCCAAACAGCAGGATCATCAGGTTCATGACTATAGCCAGTACAGGTCTTTTTATGCTCGTGGTCGAAATGCTCATGATGGGGATTTAGTTTTTAACCACAGTTACTTTTACCGGGGCATCAGGTTTCAGTGCCATAGCACCGGTGGTCATTACTGTATCACCTACTTTTAATCCTGAGGTGACCACAATGTGTTCAGCAGTACGTGTGCCAGTTTCTACATCTACCTGCTGTGCCTTGCCGTTCCTGCTTACAAAAACGGTTTTCCCCTTTAATACCGGAATTATGGCCTCATTAGGGATCAGTATAGCGTCTTTAAGTGTACTCAGTTTCAATTTTATTTTGGCAAATGAACCCGGCAAAAGCTCATTGTCGCCATTGGGCACCAAAGCCTTGATTTGCAGGGTGCGGGTCTGCACGTTTACGCCTGGTTCAATCGCAAAGACTTTTCCTGTAAAAGCTTTGTTAAAACCATCAGTATGAAATGTTATTTCTGAGTTCAGCCTGATCTGTCCGATATATTTCTCAGGTACAGAAAAACTGATCTTTAACGGATCGATGCTTGACAGGTTTGCAATGGCAGTAGCTGGGGTAAGGTATCCGCCCGCTGAAATCGAGCGCAGACCTATCTTTCCGCTAAAAGGCGCCAGGATAGAAGTTTTTGCCAGTTGAGCCCTGATCAATTGTGTCTGTGATTTTAACGATTCCAGATCAGCCAGCGAAGTATCATACTCTTCCTGGCTTATTGCGCCTTTTTCCAGCAGCTGTTTGGAGCGGTGCTCATTTGTAGCCGATAACTTTTGTTTGGTTAGCGCATCCTGCAGCTGAGCTTGTATGTCCCTGTCGTTAATTTTGACCAGCAGACTTCCTTTAGAGACGTTAGAGCCTTCCCTGAAATTTATGCTGGTTACCAAACCAGAGACCTCACTGTGAAGCTCAACAGCCTCATTGGCTTCCAGTGTTCCTGTAATTTCGAGGTCTGAAGCGAAATCACTGGCTTTGATCACGATACCCTCTACCTGCAAACCACTTTGCGGCCCGCCGCCCTTGCCGCCCCTCATGCCGCCGCCCTGTCCTTCTATTTTTTTATTTGCAGAAATCCTGTAATAAATTAAATAAACAAGCCCTAAAATGATGACGGCGTAAATGATATATCTTAACTTCATATCTGGTGTGTTCCTCGTTAGTTGAATGCAAAAATATTCAAATATGCTGCCTGCAATTGCTTGTATTAAGGATGTTACAGCCTAAATCCCAACTTCATGCTTAAAGTTACATAAATCCAAACTTTACCCTGCGTACTTTTTAAGGGGCATAAGATCAGTAAAATTATTTCTAAGTTTGTGGCATGAAAGGATCGTTAGCAGGTTTATTAATTTTATTAGCTATGAGTATGACAAGCAAATCCCAAATAAAGATACAATTTGAGGTGAGCTTTATTGAGCCTCAGGCGCATTATGCCGAAGTAGAGATGACCATCTCCGGATTGAACAAGGATTATGTTGACCTGAAGATGCCGGTATGGACACCAGGGTCATACCTGGTACGTGAATTTGCTAAAAACCTGGAAGGATTTAAGGCAAACACAGGCGGTAAGCCCCTTAAGTTTGAGAAAGTAAGGAAAAACACCTGGAGAGTCTATACTGGCAAAGCAAAAACACTTGCAGTTCAGTATAGAGTATATGCCAATGAACCATCTGTACGTACCGCCTTTATAGACAATACCCACGCATTTTTATCCAGCGCAAGTATTTTTATGTATCCCGATGGGATGATCAGCTTGCCGAGCACCGTAAAGATCAAACCATTTGCAGGATGGGAAAAAGTGTCCACAGGGCTGGAGCCGATAGCCGGCGAAGCGTTCACTTATACCGCGCCGAACTTTGACATCTTATACGACAGCCCGCTTGAAGTTGGCAACCAGGATGTATTTGAATTTACCGCATCAGGCATAAAACATGAGGTGGCCATGTACGGCGGCGGCAATTATGATAAAGAACGCCTAAAGGTTGATATGGCTAAAATAGTGGAAGAAGCTACAGCAATATATGGTGAAAACCCAAATAAACACTATACGTTCATTGTGCACAATTTCTTTTTGTCAGGCGGTGGCCTGGAGCATTTAAATTCTACAGTTTTAGGTGCCACGCGCGACGCTTATACTGATGAAAAGAAATATAAGGGCTTTTTAGCACTGGTGGCCCATGAGTATCACCACCTGTGGAATGTGAAGCGTTTGCGTCCCTTTGCCCTGGGCCCTTTTGATTATGACAATGAAAATTACACGACGAATCTCTGGGTTGCTGAGGGTTTTACCGCTTATTTTGAGCATAAACTGATGTTGAGGGCAGGCTTTTTTACCGAACAGGAAACTGTTCAGGCGCTTGCTGACGCAGTTTCCGTGGTCATGAATACGCAAGGATCCAAAGTGCAGTCGGCTTCCGAGGCCAGTTATGATGCCTGGATCAAATACTACAGACCCAATGAGAATTCCAGCAATTCAACCATTTCTTATTACAATAAGGGAGAGATTATTGGCTTGCTCATGGATCTTGAGATCTCCAACGCCACAAAGGGGACTAAGAGTCTTGATGATGTCATGAATGCGATGTACCAGGAATATTATAAAAAAAAAGGCAGGGGTTATACCGATGCCGAATTCAAAGCCATGACAGAAAAAATCAGTGGAATCAGCTTTACTGATTTTTGGAAGAAATATGTGAATGGAACTGACCCGATCGAATACAAGAAGTATTTGGGTTATGCGGGTATTGGTGTTAAAGACCTGTTTGATGGGAACAATACACCTTATCTTGGTGCGGCTTCCAAAAAAATCGAAGGGAGTATAGTGATCTCTGCTGTTGTCCGCGGCAGCGCAGCATGGACCAGCGGTCTGAATGTGAACGATGAGGTCCTTTATGTTGACGGAGTTCCGGTGGAAGCTGCGATAGATAAGATGCCGGCCATCACGAGCAGGAAAGCAGGTGATGATGTGGTGTTTACAATAAGAAGGGACGGATTGATCAAAACGAATGCTGTGAAACTGAAGGTGAACCCCAATGTGAAGCTGGAAGCAACTATTGATGCGGATGCAAGTGCGGGGAAAGTTGCGGTGAGGGTGATGTGGTTGGGTAAAAAATAATGCGATGCCTCTTCATAGTATTATTTTTTACGGGAGTTTATGCATCACGCGTGGTCAGGATGCTGGAATAGAAAGACAAATTGATAATTCATCTAAACAACCTGAATTTATCTTAAAAACAAACAAGGCCCCGGTATTACCGGGGCCTTGTTTGTTTTTAATCGGGTAGAGATTAATTTTTTCTAAAATGCGTAGCGCAGTGATATACCAAATCTGGCTGCGGTAAATTCTGTTCCCTGGTTTAAGGTAAACATTGGACGCCAGTCAAACGCAAAATCAATTGGTGCGCCCGGGACCTTGAAATCCAGACCTGCAGTCGGTCTCAATTGTACTGCTGTAGCATGTTTGCCAAACAGGAAATTTGGGCCAATACCTACATACCAGTCCAGTCCTTTAGCTCCTGTAATCCTGTCGTTGTATTGAAACTCTGCTCCAAGCCCTACAACATTACCATCAAAAAAGATCAGGTTGGCATCCACCGCACCATTGCTGGAAAAAAAGTGTTTTACATTGAAGCCGACACCTGTTGATCCGTCACCCGCGTCGATGCGCATACCCAATGCGGTTTTATAGTTTTGAGCCTGAGCTGTATTCGAAAATAAAAACAGGCCTGCACAAGCAACTAGCGTAAAGAGTAATTTTTTCATAATCATAGTATTTGTTTAATTTTATAGATAAACGAAACCTAACAACTATTGTGCCGATAGCACATAAGTCTTCATATCTTTTTGCCCATCTGTAAAAAGTTATGCCAGATCAGTCCTGCCTTCATCCTGTGTGACTGCTGCGGCTATATCCTCTCCACCGTCTCAAGGCCCTTACTAGGGGGTTGCTAGGGGGTTGCATGACCCCCGACCCTAAAAAGGCCTGAGAGATGTCCTTATTGTTTCCCTAAAAACTCCCTGAGGATATAGAAGCATATACCACATAGTAAGGAAGCTCATCACACATATTTTTTCTTATATTGCTTTACATTCATAAATGAACCAAATCTATAATTAAAGCTATACGCCATGGCCGAAACAATAACAAGGGTATTTGATCTGCTCAAATACAGCTCAGAGAAATTTCCGAAAGAAGAATTTATAAGCGGTAAGGTAAACGGCGAGTGGAAAAAATATGGCACATCCGATTTTTGCCGCACGGTGGACGATTTGAGCCGGGGTCTGACCCGTATCGGTATTGGCAAAGCATCGAGGGTAGCGGTAATGTCTCACAACAGGCCTGAATGGAACATTACTGATTTTGCGATCATGCAGCTGGGCGCTTACCAGGTGCCCCTTTATCCCACGCTTGCGGAACACGACATTAAGTTCATTCTGGAAAATGCGGAGGTCAGCCTGATCTTTGTGGCCGATGAAGCCATTTACGACAAAGTAAAAGCGGTTTGTGAGGAACTAAAACATGACATCAAGATTTATACGTTCAACGCGGTAAAGAATGTCGCCCACTGGGAAGAACTGGTAAAAGCAGGGCATGACCTCGAGGTCGATCTGGACAGTTACAGAACGCAGATAAAACCAGATGATATTTTAACTTTAATCTATACTTCAGGTACGACAGGTACACCCAAAGGCGTGATGCTGACCCACGATAACCTGGTCAAAAATTTTGAAAACTCTGCTGTATTGCTGCCTGAAGGAATCAAAAAAGGGCTGAGTTTTCTGCCATTGTCACACATTTTTGAGCGCATGGTAGTTTACCTTTATATGTACTGCGACGTTGCCGTATATTATGCGGAGAGCATGGATACCATTGTTGCCGATATCCAGTACGTAAAACCTAATGTTTTCTCTACGGTACCGCGTCTGCTGGAAAAGGTTTATGAAAAGATCATGGAAAAGGGCAAAGCGCTAACCGGGATCAAAAGGGGACTGTTCTTCTGGGCGGTTTCCCTGGCTGAAAAATTTGAATTTAAAAAGGGCTGGTTTTATAAGTTTAACCTTGGCATTGCCCGCAAACTGATTTTTAAAAAATGGCAGGAAGCGCTGGGTGGCAACATCGTGGTCATCATTTCGGGAGGAGCCGCGCTAAATCCAAGGCTGGCGAGGATTTTTTGGGCAGCGGGGATGCCCGTTTTTGAAGGCTATGGTCTTACAGAGACTTCTCCGGTGATCACCGTGAACCATTTTGGGAATACCATGTTTGGGACAGTAGGTCCTGTAATAGAAGGTGTAGAGGTCAAAATTGCCGAGGACGGGGAGGTGCTGGCGCGCGGTCACAATATTATGAAGGGTTATTACCTGCGGGACGACCTCACCGCTGAAACCATTGATAAAGATGGCTGGTTCCATACCGGGGATATCGGACAGCTCGTTGACGGAAAGTTCCTTAAGATCACTGACAGGATAAAAGAGATTTTTAAAACTGCCGGCGGAAAATACGTAGCTCCCCAGATGCTGGAAAACAAATTTAAGGAGACCCCATTGGTGGAACAGGTGATGGTGCTGGGGGAAAACCGGAAATTTCCGGCGGCCCTGTTTGTGCCAAATTTCCCAGCATTGAAATTATGGGCACAGAAAAAAGGAATCAACTACACCACCGATCAGGAAATGGCTAAAAATGAACAGGTATTGGTCAAGTTTGACCAGATCGTAAAAAATGCCTGCAAGGATTTTGGCAAATGGGAACAGGTCAAGCGATTTGCCCTGCTGAACAAACCCTGGAGCATCGATGGCGGTGAACTTACACCGAAGCTGAGTTTGAAGCGGAAAGTAATTTTGGAGAAAAATAAAGAACTGATAGAAAAGATATATGCCGATGCCGAAAATTATAAGACGTCCGAATAAATCTAAAAATACAATTTGTAGTCTGAAATAGTATTTAGTTTAAAAAGCCGTTCAATTATTTTGAATGGCTTTTTTGCATAATAAAATTTTGAAGATTGTGCTTGGAAACTAATTATTAATTCGATAGCTTTGTTATGCAAGCATAGTATTTAATGAAACAGCAGGAAACAGTAGATTATTTTTTGAAGGTAGTTTGGCAGAACGTAGCCAACACGTATAACCAGATCGCTTCTGGTTTTGGAATAACCCAGGCCATTGGTTATGTCCTGATCAATATTGATAAAGAAGGTACAGCTGTGACACAGCTTGCAGGTCTGCTTGGTGTAAAGGCGACCAGTTTGTCCCGGATGTTAAACAATATGGAAGAACTGGGGCTGATCTACCGTGAGGCTTCATTGGGCGACAAGCGCTCGGTAAAGGTTTACCTGACGGAGTTTGGGGTAGAAAAGCGGCAGCTGGCCAAAGGGGTCGTCATCTCTTTTAATGAATACCTGAATGCCAATATGACCATACCCGAAAAGAACAACCTGATCAATACTTTGCAGAAACTCAACAAACTCACTTTAGCATATTCAATCCCTACTCAAGATGAGGAACAAAAAAATAAATAAGGTTGCGGTGCTGGGCTCCGGTATTATGGGTTCCCGTATCGCCTGTCATTTTGCCAATATAGGTGTAGAGGTGCTGCTGCTGGATATCGTGCCCAAAGAGGGCCCCAGGAACAGTATTGTTGATGCTGCTTTGCAAACTGCCGTTAAAACCAATCCTTCACCGGTGTACTCCAAAAAAGTGCTGGGTAAGATCAGTACCGGTAATTTTGAAGACGACATGGCAAAGATCGCCGGGTATGACTGGATCATAGAGGTTGTCGTGGAAAACCTTGACATCAAGAAAAAAGTATTTGAACAAGTGGAGCAGCACCGCAAACCCGGTACGCTGGTGACCTCCAATACCTCCGGAATTCCGATCCACCTGATGGCGGAAGGCAGAAGTGATGATTTTAGAGCTAACTTTTGCGGAACGCATTTCTTTAACCCGCCGCGTTATCTGAGGTTGCTGGAAATTATTCCTACACCGCACACCAGGCCTGAACTGGTAGATTTCCTGATGCACTACGGGGACAAGTTTTTAGGGAAAACTACTGTTTTGTGCAAGGATACACCCGCCTTTATAGCCAACAGGGTCGGAGTATATTCAATTATGGCATTGCTGCATCTGGTAGAAAAGATGGAGCTTACGGTTGAAGAGGTAGATAAATTTACTGGTCCGGCACTGGGCAGGCCCAAGTCTGCAACCTTCCGTACGACTGATGTGGTAGGACTGGATACGATGATCAAGGTGGCTAAGGGACTTTATGACAATTGTCCGGATGACAAAGCGCATGATTTGTTTAAGCTTCCGGCATACGTGGAAAAGATGGCCGCCAATAAATGGCTTGGTGATAAGACAAGTCAGGGCTTCTATAAAAAGACCAAGACGGCTGAGGGTAAAACTGAGATCCTCGCGCTGGACCTGAAAACTCTGGAATACCGGCCTCAGGTGAAAGTAAAATCTGCTACGCTGGACCAGACCAAATCCATTGAAAATGTAAAGGACCGGATGAGGGTGTTTGCCGCTGGTAAGGATAAGACAGGAGAGCTTTTCAGGGCTTCTTTCTTTGGCTTGTTTGAATATGTGTCTGACCGTATCCCGGAAATAGCTGATGAATTGTACCGCATTGATGATGCGATGCGTGCAGGGTTTGGCTGGGACCTTGGTCCGTTTGAAGTTTGGGATGCTGTTGGTGTGGCAGAAGCTATCGAAGGCATGAAAAAATACGGACATGAGGCTGCGGCCTGGGTCCATGAAATGCTTGCTGCAGGGAATTCTTCTTTTTACAAAGTGGAAGATGGTGTTCGAAAATATTACGACATCCCTTCTAAAAGTTATAAAGCGGTGCCTGGTACCGAGGAGTTTATCATTCTTGACAACCTGAGGACCAACAAGCTGATCTGGAAAAACTCCGGAGCTTCGATCATTGATCTGGGCGATGGGATCATCAATGTGGAGTTTCATTCCAAAATGAATACCATTGGCGGCGATACTTTGCAGGCGATCAATAAAGCCATTGACATGGCGGAAAAAGATTACAGAGGGGTAGTGATCGGCAATGACGGGGCTAATTTTAGCGCCGGTGCTAATGTAGGGATGATCTTTATGATGGCGGTGGAGCAGGAATGGGAAGAACTGAACATGGCAGTAAGGTTGTTTCAGAACACCAGTATGCGCATCAGGTATTCTTCCATTCCGGTAGTGGTGGCTCCACATAATCTGACGCTGGGCGGTGGCTGTGAGTTTAGCCTGCACGCCGATCATGTGCAGCTCAATGCAGAAACATATATGGGGCTGGTCGAGTTTGGTGTGGGTGTGATCCCCGGCGGGGGTGGTACCAAAGAGTTTGCTTTGCGTGCTTCGGATGAGTATAGTGATGACCAGATTGTTCAGCAGGTACTTAAGGACCGCTTCCTGACTATAGGAATGGCCAAAGTTTCTACCTCTGCGGTGGAGGCCTTTGAACTGGGTTATCTGCAAAAAGATAAGTATTCCATCACCATGAACAGGAGCAGGCTGATCGCTGATGCAAAAGCCAGGGCTATAGAGCTGGCCGATGCGGGTTACACCAGGCCTGTTCCGCGAAAAGACATTAAAGTGCTGGGTAAACAAGGTCTGGGGATCGTATATGCGGGAGCGAATACCATGTACTCCGGACATTACATCTCTGAACATGACAAGAAGATCTCTGAAAAACTGGGCTGGGTCATGTGCGGCGGTGATTTGTCTTCACCCACTGAAGTAACGGAACAATATTTACTGGACCTGGAAAGGGAAGCGTTCTTATCGCTGTGCGGTGAGCGCAAAACCCTGGAACGGATACAGAGTATTGTGACCAAAGGCAAACCTTTAAGGAATTAACCGTTTAATAAATAGATACTGACATGCAGGAAGCATATATTATAGCAGGATACCGTACTGCGGTAGGCAAAGCCCCCCGTGGTGTATTTCGTTTTACAAGGGCGGATGACCTGGCTGCCGAAGTCATCAGGCATCTGGTGGCCTCAGTTCCTAATCTGAACAAGGAGGAAATTGATGATGTGATCGTGGGCAATGCAACTCCGGAGGCAGAGCAGGGCCTGAACATCGGCCGTATGATCTCCCTAATGGGATTGGATACCGATAAAGTACCCGGGGTGACCATAAACAGATATTGTGCATCAGGACTGGAGACCATTGCCACTGCGGTGGCCAAGATCAAAAGCGGAATGGCGGATTGTATTGTGGCCGGTGGGGTAGAAGTGATGTCTGGTATGCCTTTTGGCGGCTGGAAAGTAGTACCCAATCCTGATGTAGCCAAAAATAACCCGGACTGGTACTGGGGGATGGGTTTGACGGCGGAAGCAGTCGCCAGAGAATATAATGTGAGCCGGGAAGATCAGGACGAATTTGCCTATCAGTCGAATATGAAGGCGGTGGAGGCGATTAAAAACGGACATTTAAAGGAGGGCGTGCTGCCCATTACTGTAACGGAGAACTACCTGGATGCGGGCATGAAAAAACAGGCCAGGACTTATGTGGTGGATACGGATGAAGGTCCCAGAGCAGACACTTCTTTAGATAAACTGGCCAAGCTGAAACCTGTATTTGCTGCCGATGGATGTGTCACTGCAGGTAACTCCTCTCAGACTTCTGATGGTGCGGCTTTTGTGCTGGTAGTGTCTGAAAAGAAAATGAAAGAACTCGGTGTCGAGCCTGTTGCGCGTCTGGTGAGCTACGGTGTAGCCGGTGTGCCGCCGCGAATTATGGGGATCGGGCCTATATATGCTATTCCTAAAGCTTTGAAGCAGGCCGGATTGACTTTGGATCAGCTGGAACTGATTGAGCTTAATGAAGCTTTTGCTTCACAATCTTTGGCCATCATACGCACTTTGGGATTGGATACTGATAAGCTGAATGTAAATGGAGGAGCGATAGCATTGGGCCATCCATTGGGATGTACAGGGGCTAAATTATCAGTACAATTATTTAACGAATTAAAAAGAAGGGGGCTGAAATACGGAATGGTAACGATGTGTGTGGGTAGCGGACAGGGTGCGGCCGGAATTTTTGAAATGCTTTAATCTATTACATTATGGAAACTACAGATAAAAAAACAATTAAGGGAGGGGAGTTTTTAATCACCGAAACAGCTTACCAGGATGTATTTATTCCGGAGGAATTTGATGAAGAGCAAAATATGATTGCCCAGACCTGCCGTGATTTTCTGGCTGCAGAGATTTATCCCAATCTGGACAGGATTGATACCCAGGAAGAGGGCCTGATGCCTTCTTTGATGGACAAAGCCGGTGAACTTGGAATTCTGGGGGTATCTATTCCTGAAGAATATGGCGGTTTTGGGAAGAACTTTAACACTTCAATGCTGGTCGCTGATGTGATCGGTGCCGGACATTCTTTTGCTGTTGCGCTTTCTGCCCATACAGGTATTGGTACGTTGCCGATCCTTTATTATGGAAATAATGAACAAAAAGATAGATACATTCCTAAACTGGCCACCGGTGAGTGGAAGGCGGCGTATTGCCTGACTGAGCCCAATTCCGGTTCTGATGCTAATTCCGGTAAGACTAAAGCAAAGCTCACTGAGGACGGAAAGCATTATCTGATCAATGGTCAGAAAATGTGGATCACTAACGGCGGTTTTGCCGATGTTTTTATTGTGTTTGCCAAAATAGATGACGATGCCAATTTAACGGCCTTTATTGTGGAACGTGAATTTGGCGGCATTACCATGAATCCGGAAGAGCATAAGATGGGCATCAAGGGATCATCAACCAGGCAGGTATTTTTTAATGATTGCCCTGTGCCGGTGGAGAATATGCTTTCTGAAAGACAAAATGGCTTTAAGATCGCTGTCAACATTCTAAATATCGGCCGCATAAAATTAGCAGCCGCTGCTATCGGGGCTTCTAAATCAGTGATTGATACGGCTGTCAATTATTCAAATGAACGGATCCAGTTTGACAGGCCGATTTCAAAATATGGTGCCATCCGGTACAAGCTTGCTGAAATGGCTTCAAAAGTATACGCGGTTGAATCTGCCAACTATCGTGCAGGGCAAAATATAGATGATGCTTACGATACGCTGGTAGCCGGAGGAATGGATGAGGGAAAAGCAAAGCTGAAATCAACAGAACAGTTTGCTGTGGAATGTGCCATTCTAAAGGTCTGGGGCTCTGAGGTGCTGGATTATGTGGTAGATGAAGGGGTGCAGATCTATGGCGGTATGGGCTTTTCTGCGGAAGCGCCAATGGACAGGGCTTATCGTGATGCCAGGATCAACAGGATATTTGAAGGGACTAATGAGATCAACAGGTTGCTGACGGTAGATATGATGCTCAAGAGGGCAATGAAAGGGGAACTGGACCTGATGACACCGGCGACGGCTGTAGCTGCCGAACTGATGTCCATCCCGGACTTTGGTGAGGAAGATAATGCGCTCTTTGCAGCGGAGAAAAAGACCATCAAAAACCTGAAAAAGGCAACACTTATGGTGGCGGGGGCTGCTGTGCAGAAACTGATGATGAGCCTGTCAAAAGAGCAGGAGATCCTGATGAATATCGCAGATATGGCTGGTTATGTTTATGTAGCGGAATCAGCTATGCTGAGAACAGAAAAATTGGTGAGCCTGAAAGGAGCTGAATCCAGCGAAGGACAATTGAACCTGATGCGGATCTATTTTGTAGAGGCCCTGGATGCCATACAGAAAGCTGGCAAGGAAGCATTGTGGGCTTTTGCAGAAGGTGATGAACTAAGAATGATGATGGTGGGATTGAAGAGGTTTACAAAATCTGAACCTTTTAATGTAAAAGAGGTAAGGCAGAAGGTGGCGCAGCAATTGACAGCGGCCAACAAATACTGCTTTTAATTAATAATTCATAACTAAACTGGGCGCCCGTAAGTTGATTGCGGGCATTTTTATTTAGGGTAGAATTGTTAAAATTGGTTAAAAATTGTGCCATCTCTAATAAAAGACTACTTTTGTGCATTATGTTAAAAAATAGACTTTTACCTGGGTTGATTTTCATGATCGGTGTGATTGCTGCTTGTGAAAAACCTGAAGTCTATGATCCGGCAGAACGTTTTGCAATCGAAGAAGACAGTATTAAGCTTTGGGCGAATGCAAATGGTATTGAGCTTACCAAACATGAAAGCGGGTTGCTCTATCACATTGATACCCTTGGAACGGGTGCCGATGCCATTGAGCTGACAGATACGCTTGAGGTCGAGTACGTATGCAAACTGCTGAGAGATACTGTAGTGGGCCGGGTTGATGGCGGTTCGCTTTATAAGTTTGCACTTGAAAAGGGTATACCGGGATGGCAATCTGGACTGCCCCTGATAAGGGAAGGTGGACAGATCCGCTTGCTGGTGCCCTCGCCTTTGGCTTACAGAGACGTGGTAGTTGGCACCATACCTGCCAATTCACCCCTGGATTTTATGGTCAGAATCAGAAATGTTATAAAAAAGAAAAGAATATTTTAAAAGGAAAATAGATAAATATGTTAAAAAAAATATCCTCGTATACCTTTATGTTACTGGCCCTGATGGTCATATTGAGTTCATGTGAAAAGGAATATGAGACTGCCGAAAATATAGATGGTGCAAAGATTGAAGAGTATCTGAAAAAGAATAACATTAACGCCGTTAAAGACCCGGAAGGTACAGGGTATTATTACCAGGTGCTTAATGCCGGAACAGGAAATGTTTATACAAATACGGATTCAGTTCGTTATAATCTCTCGCTCAAGTCATTGCTGACTGGTCAGGTTTATTATGCTTCACCTGATTTTTTGAACCTTGGAACTTTTGTGGGTTATTCAAGCCAGCTTTCTTTTTTGGGTAATACAAACGAGGTTTTAGGGATTAATGTGAAAGCAATTCCAACCTTACTCAATCAGACTAAAGCGGGCGGCAGCTTCAGAATTATTCTTCCTTCCTCCCTGGGTTTTGGCAAAAACGGAATTGCGAGTCTAAATATCCCTTCTAACGAAATTCTTGATATTACGGTGACCACTTATGCGGACAGCCAGTCAGCAATTGATGAAAAACGGATCGTTGAGTTTGTGGCTAGTAATAAACTTACTCCGCTTAAAGATCCTGAAGCGGGTATTTACTACATTGTGACGCAGGAGGGTACAGGTACAGAACCCATCACAAGTACTGCTACAATAACGGCGAGTTATACAGGCCGGTATCTGGATGGGACTGTATTTCAGTCCTTTACTGACGGAACATTTAAGAATGAACTTGGGTATTTGGTATCAGGATGGGGTTTGCTGAAGAAGTATAGAAAAGGTACCAAGATCAGGTTAATTTTCCCTTCTGCGCTTGGCTATGGAGCGGCCGGTGCAACCGATGATTCAACGGGTCAGTTGATTATTTCCAGAAATGCCTGTTTGGATTTTGATATAGAAATTTTAGACGTAACTCCTTAATTATAACGGCTGTTCATTTAGCGCAGCTTTAAAAACCTTTAAGACTCTTTCTCTTGCAAAAGCATGTTCAACAATAGGTTGGATGTGCTTTTGTTCTTTGTATTCGGGTGCCCATTTATAGATGTACCTGTTTTCAGGGTCAAATTTCTTTGCTTGCAGTTCGGGATTGAAAACCCTGAAATAGGGTGCGGCATCGTTGCCGCAGCCGCAGGCCCACTGCCATCCGCCTACATTGCTTGCCATTTCATAGTCCAGCAATTTTTCTGCAAAATAGGCTTCACCCCAACGCCAGTCCACCAGAAGATGTTTGGTGAGGAAACTTGCTGCTACCATGCGTACGCGGTTGTGCATGTAGCCCGTTTGGTTTAATTGTCTCATCCCTGCATCTATCAGGGGATAGCCGGTTTTGCCTGCGCACCAGGCATTAAAATCAGACTCGTTGTTTCTCCATGCGATATGGTCATAAGCGGGTTTAAACGAATTTTTAGCGACATATGGAAAATGCCAGAGGATCATCATATAAAAATCCCTCCAGGCCAATTCTGACAGCCATTTTTCTGCTTTATGATCGATCGCGTTTTTAACAGCATGGCGAATGCTGACTGTTCCAAACCTAAGGTGGAGGCCGATGTGTGTGGTGGCATCTTCCGCGGGGAAATCCCTTTTCTTTTCATAGGCGTCAAGTTTATGCTCAAAGCTCCGGGTTGGAAATTTCTGATCTGACAGCTCAAATCCCATTTCCAGGAGTCCGGGGAAAGAGAAACTCTGGGTCCGGAGCAATTTTTTGAGGTATTTCCCGACTGGGTATGACTTTGCATAAAATTCATTGAGTTTTTGCTGCCACAGACGGAAATAGGGTGTGAAGATCGTGTAGGGTTGGCCGTCGGACTTTAGGATTTCGTTCTTTTCAAAGATGACCTGATCTTTAAAAGTTTTGAAGGTAATGCCTTCAGATGCAAGGTATTCTGCCAGGCTGTTATCCCGTTCTCTTGCATAGGGTTCATAGTCGTGATTTGTAAAAACTGCCTGGACATCGTATTCTTCGAGGACTTGCGCCCAGGCTTTTTCAGGGGTGTTGTATTTGATCAGGATGGCCGAATGATGGCTGATCAGTCGCTGGTTCAGGTCTTCCAGGGTCCGGTATATAAAGGTCAGTCTGGCATCTTGCTTGTCTGATAGCTTCTCCAGGATATTCTTGTCAAATATGAACAGGACCAAAACGGGATGGCTTCCTTTGAGTGCATGGAACAATGCAGCATTGTCTTCTATTCTGAGGTCTCTTCTGAACCAGCAAACACTAACTTCTTTTTTCATTTTTTATAGATGTTTGCCAAAGCATCTTCCAAATGGGTATATTTAAATTTAAAACCTTCGTCCAGCAATTTTTGCGCTGAAGTATTGTTGCTAATGAGCGCCACATTGCTCATTTGGCCCAATATCATCTCCAATACCTTTTCAGGTACATGGATGGGCCATACCGGGCGATGCAATGCTTTGGCGACTGCTCTGGTCAATGTTTCATTGGTTACAGGAAACGGTGCACAGGCATTGTAAGCCCCATTAATTGATGGTTCGTCAACGGCCGCTGTAAACATGGATATGATGTCGTCAATGTGCACCCAGGGAACCCATTGCCTGCCGCTGCCTAAGGGGGCGCCTGCGAAAAGACGAATGGGTTTGTCAAGTGCAGCCAGCGCTCCTTCTCTCCTGGCCATAATGAAGCCGATCCTGAATTTAACGACCCTCATGCCAAGAGATTTCCCTTTGTCTGCCGCATCTTCCCACAACTTGCAGCATTCGGCCAGAAATCCATAGTCATTGGATGAGCTTTCAGTCAGGATTTCATCGCCGCAATCACCATAATAACCGACAGCTGAAGCCGAAATAAAGGCTCTTACCGGTGCGTTTGCATCTTTTATAAGTTTGTGAATCAGATGAGCAGACAAGACGCGGCTGTCAATGATCTTTTGCTTACGCTCTTTGGTCCATTTCTTTTCAGCGATGCCTTCACCGGCCAGGTGTATCACGGTATCTACTCCCTGGATACAAGCAGGATCAATCTGGTGCTTGTATACGTTCCATAAATGAACGGTAACATTCTTAATTTTGCCGGGTTTCCTGGCAAGAACAGAAATGGTGTGTCCGTTTTCCTGCAATGCATGGATCAGCTTTTTGCCAATCAGGCCGGTTGCGCCGGTAATTAAAATGTGCTTCTTCATAATAAAAGAACCTCTGGTATTGATTTTGGTTTTTATAAAACGGATTATTACAGTTTTTTTTGTTTTGCTTATGTAAATATTGCGTTAGTCATTCGAACTAAGCTATTATTTCGTATATTTTTGTAATCTGTAACAAAACTCAGCTCAAAGCTAATGAAGTCAAGGAAGATATTGGTTTGGTTTAGAAACGACCTTCGCCTGCATGATAACGAAATGCTGGTAGAAGCGATAGCTAAATCGGACAGTATTTTGCCTGTGTATTTTTTCGATCCAAGATACTTTGAAAATACCCGTTTTGAAACGGCAAAAACGGGTCTGACCAGGGCCCGGTTTCTGATAGAAAGCATTTATGCGCTTAGAAAGGCTTTTCAGGGTTTTGGGGGCGATATTCTGCTGATTCAAGGGAGGCCGGAAGACAGCATATTGGATCTGGTGGAGAGATTTGAAATTTCGGAGGTTTACCATCACAGGGAAGTTGGTCCGGAAGAGACCGATATATCTGCTCATGTGGAGGATGCCTTGTGGAAACAAAAGATCAACCTCAGACATTTCATTGGCCATACACTTTATAACAAGGAAGATCTGCCTTTTCCAATAAAGGATATTCCTGATATTTTTAGCCAGTTCAAGAAGAAAACGGAAAGAGATGCAATAGTGAAGTCCTGCTTTGAAACTCCGAAACAGATCTCGTTTGTCGAAAATAAGGAATGGGGGGCTCTGCCTGGTCTGGAAGATTTGAACTTTGATGATGGGGAACACATCACTGCAGGTAAGGATGCTGAAGGCGGTGAAACAGCGGGATTGGCACACCTGGAAGAGCTTTTGGAACAAGGGTCAGAAATCTATTTAAAAAACAGCAGCAAAGTAACCACGGATAGCCCCGGGTTTTCATCTAAACTTTCGGCCTGGCTTGCCTTGGGCTGTTTGTCTCCGCGTAAAGTGTATTGGCAATTTAAAGCCGCAGAAAATGAGTTTGGTGGTAATTCAAATTTCAATCAGGTGCTGTTGGGTTTGCTTTGGCGCGACTATTTTAGGTTTATGTTTAAAAAACATGGTATCAAATTCTTTCAGGAGCCGGATTTTGAACAGCTGATCGCGGCACCTGTGGAGGAAGATTCGGATTTGGTAAAAAAATGGAAAGCAGGGGAAACAGGACATTTGCTGGTGGATAAATACATGCAGGAACTGAACCGCTCGGGATTTATTCCCCATGCGGGCAGACTGATCGTAGCAACTTACCTCATCCATATTATAAAAGCACACTGGACTAAAGGAGCGGCATATTTTGAAGAGAAACTGACGGATTATTCTGCTGCAAGCAACTGGGGGAACTGGGCAAATGTGGCGGGCGCGGGACTGTCAGTTGGATCAAAAGGGGCTTTTGATTTGGAAAAACAATTCAAAATTATGGATGTTGTAGTTTTATATTAATTGCTATCTTCGACGAATTGTTAAACAATAATTGTTTCGTAAAGAAAGCTGTTTAACGTTTGTTATTAATCAATGGCGTGAAAAAATTTTCTATAAGTGACATAGAGAGCCTGATCGGCGTAAAAGCTCATACCATAAGGGCGTGGGAGATCAGATACAATCTTGTACCTCCTAAACGTACACCAACGAACATCAGATTTTATGATGAAGACGACCTGAAGATGTTGCTCAACATCGTGACGCTGAATGAAAATGGGTATAAGATCAGTAAAATTGCCGGAATGAGCCAAAAGCAAATAACAGATCTGGTGGCACAACTCAAGACCGACTGGAACAACGACTCTGTTCAGATGCTCAATTTGTCTAACGCGACTATTGAATATGATGAGGAGACATTTTCGGGAATATTGGCAGGCTGCATTAAAGAAATGGGATTGATTAACGCGATGGATGTAATGTTGTTTCCGTTTATGAAAAGAGTTGGCATGCTGTGGCAAACCGGAGCTATCGATCCCTCGCACGAGCATTTTGCCGCAAACCTGATCAGAGACAGGCTGATCGTGGAGATAGATCAGGTTGAAATGCCGGATAAACCAGATCCTAAAAGATTTCTGCTGTTTCTGCCGGAAACAGAGATGCATGAAACAGGACTGTTGTTTGCCCGCTACCTGTTAAAAAAGTGCGGACAGCATACCTTATACCTCGGGTCTGAAATTCCTTATCAGGATCTCAAAAAAGTAGCGGAGTCTTACAAGCCTGATTATTGTTTTATTGTACTCACCTCACTAAATTTAGGTAAAAACATAAATAAAATTATTGGAAAAGTGATGGACAATCTCAAGGTCCCCTTGCTGGTGGCAGGAAGTTTGATATCGGAATTCGACATTCTGGTTAAAGATCAGCTTACGCCTCTAAAAAATGTTTGTGACATGGTTGAATTTCTTGAAGATTTATAGCCGCATTTACCTGTTTTTTAAGGTAAAAAAACCTAATTTTGCAATACTTACAGCAATTCACATATAATGGATAATTTATCTTATCTCAATGGCGCGAACGCCGAATACATAGAATCCCTATATCAATCGTATAAAGAAGAACCTAATTCTGTAGAATTTGGATGGCAGAAGTTCTTTGAGGGTTTCGACTTTGGCAGAAACTCATCAGGAACCGTCGTTAGTTCAGAGGCCCCTGAGCACTTTTTAAAAGAGATCAATGTTCTAAATTTAATTAACGGCTACAGACAGCGTGGCCACTTGTTTACCCGGACCAACCCGGTTAGGGAAAGACGCCAGCATCTGCCAACACTGGAAATTGAAAATTTTGAGCTGTCAAAGACAGACCTCGACACCGTGTTCAATTCAGGTATTGAAATAGGAATCGGCCCGTCCAAGCTGAGCGATATTGTTACCTTCTTAAAACAGACCTACTGCCATTCGATCGGTGCAGAATATAAATACATTCGTACCCCTGAAGTCTTAAGCTGGATTGAGCAAAAGATGGAGAGTGTACGCAATACGCCAAATTTCTCGATAGATGAGAAACGAAGGATATTGAAAAAGTTAAACGAAGCCGTGAGTTTTGAAAACTTTTTAGGAACTAAATTTCTTGGCCAAAAGCGTTTTTCACTTGAGGGTGCTGAAGCATTGATTCCCGCTTTGGATTCGGTAATTGAAATAGGGGCGGAGCTTGGTATTGAAGAATTTGTGATTGGTATGGCGCATAGAGGCCGTTTAAATGTGCTGGCCAATATCATGCAAAAAACCTATAAAGATATTTTTGCTGAATTTGAAGGCAAGGGTTATAGTGCGGAGTCTCCGTTTGGCGGCGATGTAAAGTATCACCTGGGGTATTCAACTGATGTTACTACAAATGACGGTAAAAGTGTGCACCTTAGCCTGTGCCCTAATCCTTCTCACCTGGAGACTGTAAATGGCGTGGTAGAGGGAATGACCCGTTCTAAAATAGATTTTAAATATGGCGGTGATGATGCGCGCATCGCACCGATATTGATCCATGGTGATGCTTCTGTGGCCGGGCAGGGCATTGTGTACGAGGTGATTCAGATGGCCGGCCTGGATGGTTATAAAACTGGCGGGACTATTCACCTGATTATTAACAACCAGATCGGTTTTACAACAAATTATAAAGACGGCCGTACCAGCACTTACTGCACCGATATTGCTAAAGTGACGCTTTCTCCGGTATTTCATGTGAACGGTGATGACGTTGAAGCATTGGTTTATGCCATTAATCTGGCTATGGAGTATCGTCAGCGGTATAAGAATGATGTGTTTATCGATATTCTATGCTACCGCAGATTTGGTCATAATGAGGCCGATGAACCTAAATTTACACAGCCATTATTGTATAAAAGTATAGAGAAACATGCCAACCCGCGTGACATTTATATTCAGCAACTGATCTCTGAAGGTAAAATGGAAGCAAGTCTGGCGAAAGAAATGGAAAAAGAGTTTCGCGGCATTTTGCAGGAGCGCCTGAATGAAGCCAAAGAGGTTACCTCTACCTATCAGGATGTTAAATTTGGAGGTGCATGGGCAGATATGCGTATTGCGACACCAAAAGATTTTGAGGAATCTCCCAATACCGCTGTTAAAAAGACTACTTTTCTGGAGATTGCTAAAAGAATAAGTTCATTGCCGACAGATAAGAAATTCTTTAAGAAAATAGAAAAGCTTTTTGAAGAACGCAGCAAAATGGCGAACACCACGCATGTTTTTGATTGGGCAATGGGAGAGCAGCTGGCTTATGGAACTTTGCTTGCTGAAGGCAAGAGAGTTCGTCTAAGCGGACAGGATGTGGAACGCGGCACATTCTCTCACCGGCATGCAGTAATCACCCTTGAGGATTCTGAGGAAGAGTACATCCCACTTGCAAATATATCTGATCAGCAGGCCCCTTTTGATATTTACAATTCACATCTCTCAGAGTATGGTGTCCTGGGTTTTGAGTATGGGTATGCAATGGCCAATCCGAATGCGTTAACTATTTGGGAAGCACAGTTCGGAGACTTCTTTAACGGTGCGCAAATCGTGGTTGACCAGTATATCGCCAGTGCAGAAACGAAATGGCAGCGTGAAAATGGCCTGGTGCTTTTGCTGCCACATGGCTATGAAGGCCAGGGTCCTGAACACTCTTCAGCACGTATTGAGCGTTTTATGGAACTTTGCGCGGATTATAATATGCAGGTAACCAATTGTACTACTCCCGCAAACTTCTTTCATGCTTTGCGCAGACAATTTAAGCGTGACTTCAGAAAGCCTTTGGTGGTATTTACGCCGAAGAGCCTTTTGCGTCATCCTGCTTGTGTGTCCGGACTTGAAGAATTTACAGAAGGTAAGTTCCAGGAGGTAATCGCTGATAAAAATGTGAAGGCAGCTGATGTAACCCGGGTATTGTTCTGCTCCGGGAAAATCTATTATGAGCTGCTCGAAAAACAACAAAAAGACCAGATCAAACATGTAGCCGTAGTAAGAATAGAGCAGCTGTATCCTACACCATTGGCGCAAATGGAAGCTGTATATAGGAAATACAAAAATGCTGAAGAAGCGCTGTGGGTTCAGGAAGAACCGGAAAACATGGGCGCATGGCCGTATTTGCTTCGCAGATTAAGAAAAACTACCTTTAGTGACATTGAAGTGATCTCAAGAAAAGAAAGCAGCAGTACGGCTACCGGATTTGCAAGACAACATGCAGACCAGCAAGCTTATATTTTAGCAAAAGCCTTTGAAACACCGGTCACTGAGCAGGATCAAAAGATCGCTAAGAAGTCTGTGAGTAAAGTATTTAATGTAGATTAGAATAAAATAATACACCGTTATGAGTATAGAAATAAAAGTTCCGCCGGTTGGCGAGTCGATAACCGAAGTTGTTTTATCCCGCTGGGTGAAAAACGACGGTGATGCAGTTGAAATGGATGAGGTAATTGCTGAATTGGAATCTGATAAGGCAACATTCGAATTGACTGCTGAGCAAGCGGGAACTTTAAAAACAGTAGCAGCTGAGGGAGATACCCTGGCTATTGGCGCTGTAGTTTGCAAAATTGAAGATGGCGGAGCGGCTCCAAAATCTACGCCTGCAGCAGTTAAGGAAGAGAAGCCTGCGGTAGCTGAAGACAAAGCAGCTGCCCCTGTAGCAGAAAAATCGGGCGAGAGCTATGCAAGCGGGACACCTTCGCCTTCAGCTGGTAAAATACTGGCCGAAAAAGGAATTGCTGCGGATGCTGTTAAAGGAACCGGCGTTGATGGCAGGATTACCAAAGAGGATGCACAGAATGCTGAAAAAGCAGCCCAGCCGGCTGCTAAGACTGAAGCACCTAAGGTATCAGTTGCTGTCCCTGTTGCGGGGTCAAGAAATGAGCGCAGAGAAAAAATGTCGCCACTGCGTAAAACTGTGGCAAAACGCCTGGTAACAGTTAAAAATGAAACTGCCATGCTGACCACGTTTAATGAGGTGAACATGAAACCTATTATGGATCTGCGCGGAAAGTATAAAGATCAGTTTAAGGAAAAGTATGGTGTTGGTCTGGGTTTCATGAGTTTCTTTACCAAAGCTATTTGTGAGGCGCTCAAAGATTTCCCGGCGGTAAATGCACGTATAGATGGGGAATCTGTCGTTTATAATGATTTTGCCGACATCTCTATCGCGGTTTCCGCTCCAAAAGGCCTGGTAGTGCCGATCATTAGAAATGCTGAAAGCATGAGCCTGGCTCAGATCGAGAAAGCCGTTATTGAACTGGCTACTAAAGCACGCGACAGCAAACTGACCATAGAAGAAATGACAGGCGGAACATTTACCATTACCAATGGCGGTGTTTTCGGATCGATGATGTCAACTCCAATTATCAATGCACCACAATCTGCAATTTTAGGTATGCACAATATCATTGAACGTCCGGTCGCAGAAAAAGGCGAGGTAGTCATCCGCCCGATGATGTACGTAGCCTTATCTTACGATCACCGGATCATTGACGGAAGAGAATCTGTTGGGTTTTTAGTAAGAGTGAAACAATTACTGGAAGATCCGGCAAGACTGCTTTTAGGCATATAGATTGCCTGTAGATCTATAAAAAAGGACGCTTTTTAGGTAGAGCGTCCTTTTTTATTTGACTATGATCTATTTATCAACCCTTCTTGTTAGAATGTAAAAATTAAGATCTGCCCTAAAATTTTCATTGGTAAGTTCCTTGTTCACTGGGATTGTTTTCCAGGCTGCTGCTGGTGTGATCCAGTTATAAATGTCTTTTTTAAGTGTGACCTTCACTGGCATGCTGAATTCTTTCACTGTTTTGGCCCATCTGTAACTCAGCTGGTTATTCCTTATTTTATACTCCAATACAGGAATTTGTGTATGACGCAGGTACTGATCAAAGATCTTGTCCAGCTTGAGGCCGGATTGTGTCGCTATATAAGTTTCGATTTCTTTCGTGGTAACTGTTTTATGGTAGAAAGTTTTATTCAATCCACGCAGCAGGCCCCGGAATTTTTCATCATTATCTACAAGCTGTCTGATCAGGTGTATTAGATTCGCTCCTTTATAATACATATCCCCCGATCCTTCATGGTTGACATTATAGGGTCCAATGAGGGGGATGTCATTCCTGATCTTTTTTCTGATCCCAATGACGTACTCTGAACCTGCAGCTTTACCGTATTCAGATTCCGTAAATAAAGTCTCTGAGTAATTTGTGAAGCCTTCATGCACCCACATGTCTGCTATGTCTTTGGTTGTTATGTTATTCCCAAACCATTCATGGCCACTTTCGTGGATGGTAATAAAGTCGAATTTCAGTCCCCAGCCTGTTTCTGAGAGGTCTCCGCCAAGGTATCCTTTTTTAAATTTATTGCCGTATGCAACTGCGCTTTGATGTTCCATTCCCAGATGAGGTGCCTGTACAAGTTTGTACCCGTCTTTGTAAAACGGATAAGGACCAAACCAATGTTCAAAGGATTTGAGCATCGGTTTTACATCAGCGTCCCAATGCGGGCGGGCTTTTGTACTGTCCTCCTTTAAGGACCAGAAGTCTAAAGAAAGGCTCCCGTTTTCACCCTGATACTGGTCGGTCCAGTGCGCATATTTGCCAATATATAAACTCACGTTATAGTTGTTAATCGGGCTGGATACAAACCAGTTGGACTGAGCATAGCCGCCGGGCTTTTGAACAATGCTGCGAAGGCGTCCGTTGGCAACGGTTTGCAGGTCCGCGGGCGCTGTTACACTAATTAACAAGCTGTCAACCTCATCGCTTTGGTGATCCTTGGTAGGCCACCAGACGCTCGCTCCCAAACCCTGACACGCTACTGATACCCAAGGGTTGCCGGACCTGTCTTTCGTAAAGATAAAACCTCCGTCCCATGGCGGATTTACAGCCACAACCGGATTGCCCGAGTAAAATACAGTAAAGCGTCCTTTAGATCCCTTTTTGATTTCTTTGGGAAATGTAACAAACACGGCATTAAATGTTCTTTCAAAAAGTAGTTCGCGTCCGTCATATACAACCTTCTCTACTTTCATATTACTGAACAAATCGAATTGAAGTTTGCTGAAGTTCTGCGCAGCAGTAAACACAAATTCATTGCTGCCGCCGATGAATTTACGCTCGATATCTATTTTAACATCTAAGTGATAATAGTCTATATTATAACAGGTACGCAAGGGTGTGAGCATGCCCCTCAGCGTATCCGCCTTCGTGTAATTGGCTTTTCCGCTGATCAGTTGCGCCCTGGATTCAATGAACAGGCAGAAAAAGATAACGGTTAGGGGCAGGATCTTTCTCATGCTACGGGTTCAATACGGTGATGGTTAATGCGGAAGAATTGTGTACGTCATGAAAAATACGATGTGTTGCTTTTTGAAAATCGGCCGGTTCAGCCTGGTAGATGTCCATGAATTTTTGAGGGTTCCTGTCTGCCAGCGGAAACCAGGAATTTTGGATCTGTACCATGATGCGATGACCTTTTTTAAAGGTATGGGCGACATCAGGTAATGTATAGTTTACCTTTGTAATTGTTCCGGGCACAATTGCTTCCGGTCTCTCAAAACTATTGCGGTATTTACCACGCATGATCTCCCCTCTGACCAGCATCTGATAGCCACCCATGATGATGTTTTTTGGATTGGGGGATGGACTTGCAGCATCTTCCGGATAAACATCAATCAGTTTAACCACATAATCAGCATCTGATCCGGTCGTTGATACTACGAGGTTGGCCATAAGCGGGCCAGCCAGCGTAATGTCTTCCGTCAGCGCTTCGGTCTGATATACTTTAACGTCAGGACGGCGGGCCGCAAAGCGCTGGTCGTCTATCATATACTCACGGGTTCTTTTAGCCTGCACACCATCCTGATAAGGGACCGGATGATTTGGATCGCTTATATACTCATCCCAGCTGTCTGTTCTGCCCACTTTTTCAAAACTGAGCTTTCCGTTTGGCTGTAAATAAAGCGTCCTGGTTTTTGTGTCTTTCGGTGGCCAGGTGTCAAATTTTTTCCATTCATTGCTCCCTGTCACAAAGATATTCGCTTCGGCAGGTTTAAAATCCCCTTCACTCTTGAGGTAATATTTAAAGAAAGGAAGTTCAAAATTTTTCTGGTAATCGGTACTGGTGGCCTGTCCAAACTCAATATCACCAAAGCTGCTCCCGGTGCTGCGCACCCACCCGCCATGGAACCAGGGGCCCATTACCAGAATATTATTAGCACCGGGATTTTGTTTTTCTATACTTTTATAAGTAGCAAAAGTTCCATACGCATCTTCCGCATCGAAAAAACCTCCTACCACCATGACGGCAGGTTTTACATTGGTCAGGTGCGGTTGGATGTCTCTCGCCTGCCAGAAAGTATCCAGATTGGGGTGCGCAAAAAGGTCATTCCAGAATTTAATGCTGTCTGCAAAGTATTTGTCTTTCAGATTTTTAACAGAACCAGATTCCAGGTAAAAACGGTAATTGTCAGCAATAGGGAACTGGAAGCTTTTCGGTCCTTTTTCCGGAGTGATCGGTTTAGGTCTCGGTACTCCAAACGTACTCATGAAACCAAAGGCGTCCATCAGGAACAGTGTCCCGTTGTGGTGAAAGTCATCACCCCTGAACCAGTCCGTAACGGGAGCCTGAGGTGAAACGGCTTTTAACGCAGGGTGGGCACCCGGTAATGAAGTCGTGGAGTAAAATCCTGGGTAGGAGATGCCCCATATCCCGGCTTTACCATTGTTGTTTTTTATGTTTTTGACCAGCCAGTCGATGGTGTCGTAGGTGTCAGTACTCTCATCAATATCCTTTTTACTTTTCTTATTGGCAACCTGTGGCCTGATGTCATCGAAAGTGCCTTCACTCATCCATTTGCCCCTCACATCCTGGTATACAAAAATGAAACCTTCCTGCATCATTGCCGGAAAATTACCCAGATTTGTTTTGAATTTGTCAGCACCATAAGGAGCTACCGTATAAGGGGTTCTGTTGATTAGAAAAGGAAATTTTTTAGACGGGTCTTTAGGGATATAAATCGAAGTAAATAACTTAACACCATCCCTCATCGTGATCTGCTGCTCTACTTTAGTGTAATTTTCGAGCACATAAACAGAATCAGTAGTTTGGGCAAGGGCGGGAGCCGCAAAAAAAATAGAAATAACAGTGAGCCAGCGGAGTTTGAAAGGGATCATGATGATATAATAAGATTTAAAATCTAAATATAGCAAATGCAAATGTTTAGTGTTAAAAATGGCATTGAAATGGTCAAAGAAATTACAATCTTTTTAATTAGCTAAGTATTTCAACATAGGTTTATTAACTTAGCACCGTAAAAAAATCCTTTATATGCAATATGATGTAGTTGTAATTGGCTCGGGTCCGGGCGGTTATGTTGGAGCAATAAGATGTGCTCAGTTAGGTTTGAAAACGGCAGTTATAGAAAAATATAAAACTTTCGGGGGAACCTGTTTGAACGTCGGATGCATTCCTTCAAAAGCATTATTAGATTCTTCGGAACATTTTCATAACGCAGCGCACAGCTTTGGAACTCATGGCATTGATCTCAAAGACCTAAAGGTTAATATGCCACAAATGATTGCCCGGAAAAACGATGTGGTAGCACAAAATACCGCCGGTATCCAATATTTATTTAAGAAAAATAAAATTGATGCCTTTGAGGGAGTCGGATCGTTTACAGACAAAAATACAATCAGGATCACCGGAGAAGGCGGTAAAACCGAAACCATAACTGCAAAGAATGTCATTATTGCTTCAGGATCCAAGCCTACTGCATTGCCTTTTTTACCTATAGATAAAAAACGGATCATTACTTCTACTGAAGCCCTCAACATTACCGAAGTGCCAAAACAATTGATCGTAATAGGCGGAGGGGTAATCGGACTTGAACTGGGTTCTGTATACGCCCGTTTAGGGACTAAAGTATCTGTGATTGAGTTCCTGCCCTCGATTATCGCAACGATGGACGGAGGTCTGGGAAAAGAGCTTCAGCGTGTGCTGAAAAAATCTCTGGGCATGGAGTTTTTTATGGGACATAAAGTGACCGGAGCAAGTGTAAAAGGCAAGAAAGTCACTGTTACCGCTGACAATGCAAAAGGCGAGAAGGTGACATTTGATGCTGATTACTGCATCGTAGCTGTTGGCCGTACTGCCTATACCGCTGGTTTGGGATTGGAAAACATCGGCATCAAAACCGAGGAAAGAGGAAACAAGATTCCTGTCAATGAGCATTTGGAGACTGCTGTTGCCGGTGTTTATGCCATAGGTGATGTGATCAAAGGCGCAATGCTTGCCCATAAAGCAGAAGATGAGGGCGTATATGTTGCAGAGCGGATTGCGGGACAGAAACCGCATATCAATTATAACCTGATCCCTGGTGTGGTTTATACCTGGCCGGAGGTTGCTTCGGTTGGTCAGACAGAAGAGCAGTTAAAAGAAAAAGGAGTACAATATAAATCAGGTTCATTTCCTTTCAAGGCGAGCGGCAGAGCCAAGGCCAGTATGGATACCGATGGATTTATCAAAGTACTTGCTGATGCCAAAACAGATGAAATCCTTGGGGTGCACATGATCGGCCCGCGTGCTGCGGATATGATCGCGGAAGCTGTAGTTGCTATGGAATTCAGGGCATCCGCGGAAGACATTGCCCGTATCTGCCATGCTCACCCAACTTATACGGAAGCGTTTAAAGAAGCTGCAATGGCGGCAACCGACAACAGACCCATACATATTTAATAAAATTCACGCGCCTTAGGGCCGGATTTAGCAAAGAAGGCGACAGATTATTCTGCCGCCTTCTTTGCTAAATCCGGATAAGTTTCGTACAAGACCTTTATAGCGATTTCTATGAGCTGCAGATGTTCATACTGATGTCCATGCTGTACTTCCACATTGATATAAGGGATCTTGTTTTCCATCGCATATACAGAAAGCGAACCATCGTCCGGTCCTCTGTCAGACTGCAGGATCACATTTACATTCTTTTTCTTGAAATTATTGAAAAGAGCCAGATCAGTAACCAGAATCAGGTCATCAGGATCTGCCTCAAAGTTAATGTGTACAGAATCGGCTGTCTCTTCAAGCTCGTAGCCTTTCAAATAAGAAGATATTCCAAATCCTCCATCGGCATTATTGTGCAGGGTGAACATATAACCAAGTTTTTTGGCATTGTAGTAATTGAGGATCATTTTTGAGGCTACTTCCAATTGTTTAATCACATCGTCATTATCTGTGTTCCTGTACTTGTCCAAACCCATAACTCTTCCGCCATAAGAATAGATGCTGTTTGGGTCTGTTTGAAAATCCACACCTTTATGGGAGAATTTATAGTTTCGGGTACCTCCATACTGGCAATCAATTATGGAGCCCCCGCTAAACCTAATGTATTCGAATGCGGCTTTAACTCCTGTATCTTCATCATCGTGAATGGCTAAAAAGTTGATCTTAGGTTTGCCATAGCTATATTTGACAAGGTTGATGTCAAGATCATTCAACGTTACGAAAGCAGTGTCTGTTAGCATTCCTTCAAACACCGGTGGGTGCTGGGCTTTTGAGTGGAATGAAAAATTGTAAAACAAGATAATTAAAGTGATGTATTTCAGCATGATGCAAATAATACAACAAAGTAATTATAATTGTTTGGAGAATAAAAAAAAGAGGAACTTTTTAGGGTTCCTCTTTTCTATACCTTCTCTGCTTTGTTCGTCGATTTAGTGACTTTTATCTAAATCATATTCTAATACATCCTTGTGCTTGTAGGGTTCTGTCATCAGTTCATCTATTGTTTTACCTTTTTTATTAAAACCTAATTTATCGAGCATGATGTCGAAAATTAAATAAACAACTGGCACTACAATCAGGGTTAAAAACAATGAACTTGTTAATCCGCCAACGATTACCCAGGCCAGGCCGTTCTTCCATTCTGCACCAGCACCGCTCGCCAAGGCAATAGGGAGCATGCCAAAAATCATGGCGATGGTTGTCATCAGGATAGGTCTTAAACGTGCATGGTTGGCCAAAACAAGCGCTTCAATTGTAGATTTTCCTTCCGCTTTCATGTGATTTGTAAAATCGACCAGGATAATCGCATTTTTCGCAACCAATCCCATCAGCATGATTAAACCTAAGATGGTGAAAATACCTATTGAATTGTTGGTCAGGGCCAATGCAAGAAAGGCCCCGATCAAGGCCAGTGGCAAGGAGAACATGACCACCAATGGATACACAAAGCTGTCATAAAGGGCAACCATAATCAGATAAACCAGAAGGACCGAAGCTAGTAATGCAATACCCAAAGTGCCAAATCCTTCTGCCTGGTTTTCCTGATCACCCGCCCATGCATAGCTTACCCCGATTGGGGCTTTCAATTTGCCGTTCTTTTGCAGGTCTGTCAGTTTTTGCTGGAATTCGGCAACAACCGTACCCGTTGGCCGGCCAATGGATTGCGCTTTGACAGTCACAGAAGTAGACTTGTTTAAACGTTCCAGCTGACTTGGACCCGAACCCTCTGTAATGGTTGCAAACTGGGACAGCTTAATTTGTGCACCTGCAGTATTTACAAATATCAGGTTGCGAACATCGTCTATATTTTTTCTGTTGAAATCCTGATACTGAATGTTGATGTCATATTCGTACTCCCCTTTTCTGTATTTACCATCAGTATTACCGCTAAATGCAGTTTGCATCGTGGTACCAACAGTTTGTAAGGTCAGGCCGACAGCTGACATTTTATCGCGGTCTACCTGAACATTGATTTCGGGTGTACCTTTTTCTACGGATAATTTGATTTCAGTCGCACCGGGAATACCAGCAAGTACTTTTTGTGCACCTTCAGCATATTTCAACGCACTGTCTAAATCTGAGCCCATCACAACCAATTGGATTGGTGCATTTTCTGCAATACCCAAAATACTGATCGGAACCGTTTTTACCTTGGCTCCAACCAATTCCTTAGCCAGGGCGCGACTCATTTTAGTAGCGAAAATATCCGAAGACACACCTTCACGTTTGTCGCGTTCCACCAATTTAACATTGATCTCAGATTTATAAGCAGTTGCCTGCGTACCCCCGAAATCGCCGCTTGCCTGTCCAACCGTAGTAATCAACTGGGTAATCTCAGGCTGTTTGCTTAAGAAAGCCTCAGCTCTTTGTGTGAAGAAGTTGGTTTGCTCCAGGGGAGCATCTTTAGGCAGTTCAATCTGAACCAGGAACTCACCTTTGTCAGATTTAGGGAAAAACTCAGACCCAATAAAACCAGCAATTGGCAACCATACAGCCCCTGCAAATAACACGATTACGGCGATCATCGTACGTCTCTTGTGGTTTAATGACCATGTTAAAATACCTGTAATCCAGATGGTGAATTTTCTCAATTGCTTTTCAAACCACAAAATGAAACGGCCAAATATGTTTTTGCCTTCAATATGTTCCAGTTTACCATATCTTGAAAAAAGTAACGGTACAATAGTAAAAGAAGCAACCAACGAAAGAAGTGTAGCAATAATTACAACCACACAAAACTGACGCAAAATATTAGACACCAGGCCGGAGCTTATTGCAATAGGGAAAAATACGACCACAATTACAAGGGTAATAGATACCACAGTAAAGCCAATTTCTCTTGTTGCGTCAGAAGCTGCCCTAACCTTGTTTTTACCCATTTCCATATGTCGCTGGATGTTTTCCAACACCACGATCGCATCATCCACGAGGATACCTACTACCAAAGACAGGCCAAGCAAGGACATTAGATTTAGTGTAAAACCAAAGAGACTGATGCCAATAAATGTCGCAATTAATGAGGCCGGAATAGATACCATCACAATTAACGCATTACGCAAACTGTGCAAAAAGAAAAGCATTACAAAAGCCACCAGAACGACTGCAAGGATCAAGTCATGAATTACAGCATCTGCAGATTCTAAAGTGAAGATTGAGCTGTCGTTGACAATTTTGATGTCAAGTTTGTTGGCTTCATATTCCAGTTTAAGTTTGTCAATAACAGCATGTACCCCTTTACTTACCTCTACTGCATTCGCGTCACTTTGTTTAATAATTTGAATGGCAATGGCAGCTTTTCTATCGATACGAGCAAGTTTTTCGGTTTCTTTTTGGGAATCCTGAACATCCGCAACATCACCTAAACGGATTTGTGCACCGTCTTTTGAAGTAGTTATAACAAGGTTTCTTAACTCTTCAATGCTTCTGTATTTCCCTGACAAACGGATCAGAACATCCTGGTTTTGCGTTTTTATACTTCCTGTCGGGAAATCTAAATTTGAACTTAAAATCATTTGCTGAACTTGCGGAACAGAAAGATTATAACCCTGCAATTTGTCGGCATCCAATGAAACCTGGATTTCACGTTCAGAACCGCCGATTAGATTTACCTGGGCAATACCGCTAACTCTTGAAATTACAGGAGCGATACGTTTATCAATCAAATCGTAAAACGTGATGTCATCCATATTTGCAGAAGCAGACATGGTGATCACCGGTAAATCATCGAGGGAGAATTTACTAAGCGAAGGCGTTTTTACGTCCTCAGGCAAATCAGAAAGAATCGCATTTACCTTACGCTGCGCATCGTTCAGTGAAATATCGATGTTTGCTGCGTCCGTTAAAGTAATCGTCACTGTAGATAAACTCTCAAACGAAACTGCGTTTATTTTCTTGATGTTTTCCATCGATGATACCGCATCCTCAATTTTTTTGGTTACGGTATTTTCAACCTCGGCAGGCGATGCCCCGGGATAGATAGTTGAAATAGATACTACGTTGTTAGAGAACTTAGGAAGTAATTCATAACCCAACGAAAAGTAACTTAACAGCCCAAGTAAAGTAAGTGCAGTAAATACCACAATTACCAGTGAAGGCCTTTGTATAGAAATGTCTGTTATCTTCATTTTCTTTCTTATTTAACCACGCTAACCGCAGTGCCCTCGGCTAAGTTAATTTGTCCACTGGTGATTACTGTTTCGCCTTCTTTCAAGCCGTCAACAATCTCCACGTTATCACCCAAAATACGGCTTGTTACCACATTGCGAACTTTTGCGGTGCTGGTTGATTTATCCAGCACAAAAACCTGATTGCTGCTCACGCTACCTACAAAAGATGTACGGGGAATTAAAATGCTTGGCGCTTGTTTAGGGAAATTGAAAACCGCAGTTCCGTACATGCCTGCCCTTAAACTGTTTTTTGTGTTATTTGCTACTTCAACTTCGATAGGAAAATTTAAAGTGGCATCGGCTTTTGCCGCAATGAAAGTAACCTTTCCTGAAAATTTCTCATTAGGGAAAACAGAAGATTTAATGTCGATCTGATCGCCTGTTTTGATACTGGCTACCTGAGATTCATTCGCGTTTACTTTAAGTTTCAACTTGGAAACATCAACCAATTCAAACATTTGCGTTCCCTGTGCAGTCACGAAAGCACCTACTTCCACATATTTTTTATTCACGACCCCGTTGATCGGAGATTTAAGATTGGCATCACTTACCTTTCTGGTCGCACTTTGCAATTTCAAACGCGCATTTTGAACCGCCAGTTTGGCCTGGTCCAGTTGCTGCTGGGTTACACCGCCGGTGGCGAATGAACTACTGTATCTGGCTTCGTCCCTAACTGCATTTTGCAGATTAGCCTCAGCAGTTTCCCGGTCAGTGTTGATGATCTCCGCATCAATACGGGCAATCACCTGTCCTCTGCTCACGCGGTCACCCTCTTTTACGAAGATCTTGCTCACACGACCTGCATTCTCAGCCATAAAATTCAATTCCTGGTTTGGCGCAAACACACCGTTTACAATAAAATCCAAATCCACAACTTTTTTCTCTACTGATGCAATACGTACAGCAACAGCACCACCGCCTTCAGCTATGAAAGCAGTTTTCTCGGCATTTTTCTTCTTGTTGTTAGTTAAAACGTAAGCTATTGCACCAAGGGCAACAATAACTACGATTATGATAATGATTATTCTTTTCATTGTAAAAGTGATTTTATATTTCCGTTTGATTTGATTAATTGTATTTCGGCAATCTTATAGTTAAGTAATGCCTGATTGTAATTATTCTGGGCTTCTGTCAGAGAATTTTCAGTCTCCAGCAGGTCTGTCAGGTTTGCCAGTCCGTTGTTATAGTTGTTTTGGGTACTGGTATAAATTTCCTGTGCAAGCAGCACATTCTTACGCTGCGCGTTAATTGTATTCATGTTATTCCTCAATCCGATCTTTGCATTTTCGTAAGCCAGATTTAAGGAGTTTTTTGTTTGCCTGATGTCTTCCTCTACCTTTTTAAGGTTTACATCAGCCTGACGTACCCTTGAACGTGTGGCGAAGCCGTCAAAAATCGGAATCTTTAATGTAACACCCACCGAGGCGATATCAAACCAGTTAGCAGTTGTATTTCCGCCTTTGAAGAGATCAAATTTATTGCTGACTCCACTGTAGTTATAATTGCTGTTTAGTGCTAGTGTCGGGTAGTATTCTGAAATTTTAGCTTTTCTATCCAAAGTGTAAAGCTCTTTCTGAACACGCGCTATCTTAAGTTCAGTACGGTTGTCCAGATCTATACTTTCCGACATCTCCGGCAATTGGGATACTTCAGTTAATTCTGTAGAAGGTAATACAATAGCTGTTTCCACAGGCATTCCCATTGAAAATTTCAATTGGTTCTCCAATTGTCTTATCGCATTTATAATTTGCTCTCTTTGTGTCAGTAAATTGGTCATGTTTACACTGATCCTGTCTACATCTATTTTTTTTGCCAGTCCGTTCTTGTACTGGTTGGCGATGATCTTTTCTACAACTTGCACATTTTTGATGTTGGTGTCGATAACATTCAGTTGCTGTCTGTTTACCAGCACGGAATAATAATTGTTGGCGACCAGTTCTATGATTTGTTCCTCAGAAAGATCAGCGCTCAGCTTATAATAACTTTCACTCGTTTTTGCAGCCTTGAGTCCTGTGAAAACTGTTTGATTGAAAAGCTGCTGATTTAACTGAACACCAGCTCCAGCATTGTATTTTGTTCCTGCTTTGGCAACAATCACTTCACCCGGCTTTTGAAAGAATTCACCAGGCAAAACAATGCTTTGAATAATGAGATTGTCGGTTAAGCTCGCACTACCGGTTAGCTGCGGTAAAGCCTGTGCCCTGATTTCCTCGGTTTTATATTTCCCTGCGTCGATATCCAGCTTAGCTTTACGGACATTGACACTGTTTTGTACGGCATAATTGAGCGCATCCTTCAGCGTCAGCGATTGCTGGGCACTGGCCACATTGGACAAAACTAAACCTAGCAGCAATAAAGAAATTGTTTTTATCTGTTTAATAATCGTATTCATATGATATAGTTAGTAGTCTATTGAAGTCCTTTTATAAATATTTTGGAAAGGCTGAGTTGTTTTTCAAGCATGGCTTTCATTTCCTTTTTACTTGGGAAAAGCTCTTTGTTGCCATGCATGATACAGAGTGAGGTGATGCCGGCAAGGCTTTCAAGATACAGCTCCGCGATCTTGTTTACATCAGTTGGGGCTATTTCCCCCTTTTCTATTGCCCGCTTAAATACTTCCGCATGAAAATCTTCATTTTTCTTTTTCATTTTCAGGAAATGACTCTTCAGTTCATCCGAATTCAGAGAAGAGTCCGGGCTGCCGCCCGATAAATGAAGCATGTAGTATTTTTGAAAGAAACGGTGCTTAACTTCTGTAAAAATGCCCAGACGATCTTCAAGGGAGATATCCGAGACCTTGTCCTTTTCGACGATCTCAAAGTAGTCGGTAAATATTTTATCAATGACGCCCAGTACCAGGCTGTTCTTGTCAGGGAAATAGTAATATAAAGAGGGTTTGGATACCGATAAATCCTCAGCGATCTCATTCATAGTGGTTTTGTTAATCCCATAATGTATGAAACGCTTAATCGCCCCTTCTATAATTACATCCCTTTTTTTATCTGTTTCTACCATTTTACTTTTTTACTTTCTGACTTTTTTATTCTAAGGGTCAAAAATACAGCCATAATCCTGCTTAAGGAATTTTAATGATGAAATTCCTTAAAACTTACAGATAAATGACAATTAATGCCTGGATTGCAGTCCTGAGAGGAAGATTTCAGCAAACATCCGCTCTTTTATGAAAATCTGTTTAAACTGCTCCCTTGCGGGTTGAATGTTTTTATCCTTGGTAAGGATGTTAAAATGTATTCCGGACAAGGCGTCTATAAAGATGTCAGTAGCAAGTTTCGGATCTTCCATAGCCAGTTCGCCGCTGGCTATTCCCCGGCTAAACAGGGAACTTAAAATGATCGCTTCAAAAGTTCTTGCACGCTGAAATTTCTCGTTGAGGCCCTTTGGCAGATCATTACCTATAATCTGATTGGATTCAAAAAGGTTATAGTATTTCTGGATATAGCTCTGCCGTTTTTGAAGAAGCTTAAGTACGCCTTCCGTTGAGGTGGTGGTTTTATCAATTGACCTGACCAGGTCCCTGCTCATGATCTGCATCAGGTATTCGATGGTACTGACGTACAAGCTTAATTTGTCAGGAAAATAGTAATATAAAAGTGCTTTTGAAAAAGAGATGTCCTTGGCGATCTCGGTCATCGTGGTTTTAGAAAGGCCGTAGTGAGCGAACCTCTTTAGTGCAGCTTCAATAATTAATACTCTTTTTTTATCCTGATTTTCCATATAAACAATAATGTGCCGCCTTTTGACATCCTTACACCCTCAGACATCTTTACAATAGAGCCGAAAAATAGGAAATTTTTTTAAATATTATCTTTATCATGTTTATTACACTCCTGTTATCAATTACATTTGTACAATTATCAATCTGTTCATTCTATGTCAGTCCTGCAAGAAAGCATATCCTTAAAGCCATACAATACATTCGGTATACTCGTGAACGCACGATATTTTGCAGAAATCGTTAATGAAGGTGATTTGGTTCAATTGCTGAAATCCCGCCTTATTCAAGAACAAAAACTTTTGGTTTTGGGCGGCGGAAGTAATATCTTGTTTACAAAAGATTTTAACGGGCTTGTGATAAAAGTCGCCATCCAGGGGATAAAGTCAATTGAAGATGGAGATAATGTGATCGTTACAAGCGGAGCAGGTGTGGTGTGGAATGATCTGGTTCAGTATTGTGTTCAGCGGGGTTTTGGCGGCATAGAAAACCTAAGTCTCATTCCTGGGACAGTGGGTGCGTCCCCGATCCAGAATATAGGGGCATACGGCGTGGAACTCAAAGATGTATTTGAATCCTGTGTTGCATATGAGATAGCAACGGGAAGAGCTAAAGTGTTTAACTATAAAGACTGCCGGTTTGGATACAGGGACAGTATTTTTAAAAACGAGCTCAAAGGTCGGTACATTATCACATCTGTCAGTTTAAAATTAAGCAAATCCCCGGATTTGAACATTCAGTACGGGGCCATTAAAGAAGAACTGGCCAATAGGAATATAGCATCACCAACTATCTCGGATGTGTCAGCTGTGGTATCTTACATCAGGGTTAGCAAATTACCCGATCCCTCAACTATAGGTAATGCCGGCAGTTTCTTTAAAAACCCGGTTATCGGCCAGGATGAATTTGCTCCTATCTTAAAACAATTCCCGGGGATAGTCCATTATCCTGCTCCGAACGGAAGGGTAAAACTTGCAGCTGGATGGCTTATAGAACAATGCGGATTTAAAGGAATAGTAAGCGGAGAAACGGGAACCTGGAAAAACCAGGCACTGGTTCTCGTGAACCACGGTCACGCTACCGGTCAGGAAGTGTATAGTTTTTCAGAACAGATCGTCGTTGCTGTGGATGCCAAATTTCATGTTGGGCTTGAAAGAGAGGTAAATATTCTGTGACATCTGGCAGGGCATGCCTCAGAGCCCTGAAAATTAATTTGACAATACTGGAAGTAATTTTTGGTATACCAATTGTATATGTTTTAGTAATGTAAGTTTAAACAAACTGATAAGCGCCACTTATAAAACTCTGTTTGTTTGCCTTTTTAACCCTAAAACTTAAAACATTATGACAAAAAATGAATTCAACCTCCAGCTAAACGACCATTCGGTTTCTTTGCAGTCATTCGCTTTAAATTTTACTAAAGATATAGAAGATGCAAACGACTTAGTACAAGATACCATGTTGAAGGCAGTGACCTATTACAGTAAATTTAAAGAAGGTACAAATTTGAAGGGTTGGTTATTCACCATTATGAAGAACACCTTTATTAACAACTATAGAAGACTAGTGAAAACCAATTCATTAATCACCCAGTCTGATGATATTTCCTCAGCCAATCTGCATTATAGCGCAGCTAAAAACAGCAGTGAAAGTAAATTTGTGATCAGTGATATCAATAAAGCCCTGGCTACTTTACAGCCAGAGTACTACGTGCCCTTTATCAAATATTTCGAAGGGTTTAAATATCATGAAATTGCTGATGAGCTGAATATTCCGATTGGGACAGTAAAAACCAGGATCCATGTTGCACGTCAGATATTAAAGAAATACCTGAAAACATATTCTAAAGACATTCTCGGGGCAGATATAGTCTGATAGGCCTTCGATAAAGGGGATGCCAGTACGGCATCCCCTTTTTTATTATCCAGATTTTTCTGCGGCGTGCTAAAGATGATATTGAACGGGGAGGTTTAATGTAAGGTTAAAAGCATACTTTTGAAACTGAAATTTTGGATACATGAACTATACTTATTTATTGGTCAACATAGTACTCCTGTTGCTGTCGCTATTTCTTTTTTTTAACAAAAGAACAAGGCCTTTGGGAGGATGGACGCTTGCGCTGCCGGCGGCGCTGATCCCGGCCATTTTATTTATTGCCGCATCTCACATGCTCAAGCTTTCTGGGTTTTTGACTTTTGATTCACGATATGTTACGGGCCTCTGTCTTGGAATCCTGCCTTTAGAAGAATGGTTGTTTTGTATCTTAATGCCCTTTACAGGACTAGGTATCTACAGTTTTCTGAACCTGACCTTTCCAGGCACCGGTCTGCAAAAATTTAGTCTTACAGTTAGTAATTTGTTGCTCGGGCTATGTATAGCCATGCTTTTCTTTGCTTATAAATCTGGAAATATATACAGCATAGTTTTCAATGTAATTTTGGTACTCCTGCTTATTTATGTTGAATACTTAAATAAATTAAGGTTCATGTACAGATTTTACCGTGCTTACCTGGTGTATATGATTTTAATTTTTCCTGTTTATTTTATCATAGCAGGCTTGGCCCAGATTCATTCTTATTTTATGATCATACTTCTTGCAAGTGTATATCTCTTTGAGCTTTTTAAAAGCAAAACTAACCTCAGCAAAGCAGCCTGATATGACAGAGCAGCCTCTTTATACCAAACAGCAGCTGGCATTGCGCAACGGACAAGACAAGCCGCAAATCTGGGTAGCCTACAAAGGTCTGATTTATGATGTGAGCGAAAGCAGACTTTGGAGGGAAGGAAAACATTATGAGCATTGGGCAGGACAGGACCTCACCGACGAATTGCCGGACGCACCGCACACCGAAACTGTATTTGAAAAATTTACGGTTATTGGCAAATTAAAATAGGACAGTACAGTCGGTATAAAACGGGATGCCGAATTAATTTCGGACATCCCAACTGTGTTCTTATGTTTCTAAAACCTGCTTACGCCTCAAGAGTAAATGCACTCAGGCTCACAAATTCCTGTACCCTTGCAGCAACTTCAGCGTCCGTTAAGTTGAGGATCTTTTCCGTTCCAAATTTTTCTACGCAGAATGAAGCCAGAGCCGATCCGAAAATGATTGCATTTTTCATGTTGTTGAAATTCACTGTGCCGACTTTTGCCATATAACCAATAAATCCACCTGCAAACGTATCACCGGCGCCGGTAGGATCAAATACATCCGCTAAAGGAAGGGCGGGAGCTGAGAAGATTTTGTCTTCATGGAAAAGCAATGCGCCATGTTCACCTTTTTTGATGATCAGGTACTTTGGTCCCATAGTTAATATTTTCCTTGCCGCTTTAACCAGCGAGTATTCACCGGAAAGCTGGCGTGCTTCAGCATCATTGATGGTCAGCACATCCACCATTTTAATCGTTTCGAGCAGGTCAGGCATCATGATGTCCATCCAGAAGTTCATGGTGTCCAGTACAATCAGTTTTGGGCGTGTTTTAAGCCGTTTAATAACCGTGGATTGCACAACAGGAGTTAAGTTGCCCAGCATCAGGTATTCGCAGTCCTGATAGTTCTCCGGGATGACAGGATCAAAAGCTTCCAATACATTCAGCTCTGTGATCAGTGTATCACGGCTGTTCATGTCGTTGTGGTATTTGCCAGACCAAAAGAATGATTTTTCACCTTCTTTGATTTGTAGCCCTTCAGTGTCTATCCCGTGTTCAGTAAAGATATCGATGTTGTCCTGACCAAAGTCATCACCTATGACGGAAACTATTTTTGTCTTGTCGTAAAAGTAAGATGCGGCTAAACCTGCGTAAGTCGCAGCGCCGCCAACTATTTTGTCGGTCTTTCCGAAGGGTGTTTCAATAGCATCAAAAGCTACAGTTCCTATGATTATCAGGCTCATATATTTTTTTTAATATTTTTTTGCTGCAAATATTGCATAAATAATTTAAAAGCCCTAATATTGCATTCCCAAAACGGACAAAGCTTTATGTTCCTAAACGAATCAAAAAGCCCGTTTTCGGAAGACCAGTACTCCTTCTTAGCTCAGCTGGTTAGAGCATCTGACTGTTAATCAGAGGGTCGCTGGTTCGAGCCCAGCAGAGGGAGCCAAGTTAAAAGCCCATTTTCTATACGGAAATGGGCTTTTTTATGTTGAAGCCGGTCATGTTTATCGCTTTTTTTCCGGCCTGCGATTGATCCAGGCATACGTTTTCCTTTGAAGCAGGTAATCCGGATTGTCATCATTCGCATACGCCTCCACCTCAAAACAAATATTGCGATAGGCTTTATCATGATCCCGGTAGATGAGCAGGTTCAGCAAATAATTTAAGAAATAAAGCACATAGAAAGGCAAGACCAAAAGTTCCAACTGCTGGTGGAAATGGATGAGTTCATGCCGGATGACCCTTCTGATGAGGCTTGCCCCCTGATTTTTAAAAATCATAAATGGGTACACCGCCATTGCTGTCGCGGGTAATTTGCTGATGAAAATAGTGCAGTATCTCATTGTGAATAATACTTGGGTATCTTTTAATCAGGCCTGTTCCAGACCGTCAATATACGCGCCGATAGCAATCACGTAGCACTGCTCCAGGTAATCTTCGGTACGTTGCAGCCATTCGGAGCCAACTTTATAGAGCATGATCTCTTTTCCGTTGGTAAAATTAAGCTTCCATACTTTAAGCTTTTTATAGGTAGTGGCAATGATTTTAACGATTTGGGTAGTGCCGTCTGATAAGCTGATTTTATAATCCATTTTGACGATTGTATAATGACCAATTTAGTTCTTACTTTATTCATAAACGTCACCATTTCAAAAATCTTACATGAGTAAGACGATGAGTTTATTACTAAAAAGACAGTTTTAATCTACAACTGCAATAAAGGCTTTAAGACACAGCTCTGCCTAGGTTCCGTATATGGACCAGGTGAGAGAAAAAAGCCTTTGCCATGGTCCGGTGCTCCAGATAAGCAATATTGAACTCCTTACAGGTTTCTTTAACCAGTTTGTTAATCTGAGGGTAATGCACATGACTGATGCCCGGAAATAGGTGATGTTCAACCTGAAAGTTCAACCCTCCCAAAAACCAGGAAACCAGCTTGCTTTTGGTGGCAAAATTTGCAGTGGTATTGATTTGGTGAACAGCCCATTCCTTTTCGATCTTATTGCTCTCCTCGCTGGGTTCTGGAAACTGGGTTCCTTCAACTACATGTGCCAGTTGGAAAACAACACTGATCGTAAAGCCGCAGACCACAGCAGCAAGGACAAAACCTGCCAGTGCCTCGAGCCAGCCAACCATAATTATTGGCAATATGATATAAATAAATACGTAGGCGGACTTCGTGAGCCAGAAGATCAGGTGCTCCTTGATTTCCATTTTATTTTTCAGCGAAGATTTCCCCATTCGCTGTGAAAAGTACTTTTCAAAATCCTGGTACAGGACCCATGCCATGTAAGAAATGCCATATAGCAAAACCCAGTAAAGGTGCTGAAACTTATGGTATCTCTTTTTAGGCTGTTCTTCATGCATGCGCATAAACTTAATGTCTATATCATGGTCCATACCCTCAATATTGGTATACGTATGGTGGTCAATGTTGTGTTTTTGTTTCCAGAAATGAATAGTGCCCCCTAAAACATTCAGAGAGTAGGCACTTACCGAATTGACCCAATTGTATTTGGAAAAACTTCCGTGCCCGCCCTCATGCATGATATTGAAACCAACGCCCGCAAGGTTACTTCCAAACAGGCAGCAGAGCAAAATCGCTATGAGCGGATGAGGGGTAAAGAAAACAAGAACAGCATAAATGGCAAGAGCGGAAGATGCGAAAAGGATACTTTTAAAAAACAGCTTGCTTCCTCCAGTCCTGGGAAGCTGATTTTCGCTAAAGTACAGATTGACTTTCGTTTTTAATGACTTAAAAAAGGGACTTCCGGTATTATTAAATTTGATGGCTGACATGCGTTAATTTGAGTGTATCTATATAACGCTGAATTGGGAGCTATGTTGCAGTCCCAAAACAGCTGTTGTTATTTTAAGCGGTTAAACACAAACAAATCCTTGAACACCCACTTGCCATTCTCCTCATTGCCCCTGGCAATAACGAATTGATCAGGAGAGCGTTTTTCATATAAAATACGCAGACCTCCGCCTTCTTTCTGGAAGATCGCCCGGTCTTTGGCTGCCTCCACAAAAATGTAACGGTCTTGCTTATCTTTTTCTTCCAGCCCGGTCAAGCCGGGTTTAAAGTGCTTGACCATCGAAATCAATCCCTGTTCGGATTGTTCGTAGGCCAGTATTTCATAAAGATCTGCCTTGCCGCCTTTCATCATGCGCATGAAGCCAAGTATATTTTCGCCCTCAGGCACCAGCCAAACCCCCTCAATGGACTGTCCTTCAGGAGTAATTGCTTTCCACTGACCCTGAATAAAAGCAATATCTGCAACAGAACCTTTCGGCGGTGTCTGGGCATAAGTTTCCGGCAACAGACCGATAAATAACAAAAGAAACAAAAAGGTGTAAGCGTGTCTCATAAACGACTGATTAAATGAAAAATTAAGAATTAAATATACATAATCAATTTAATTATCAACAAAGCTATCGGCGGATCAGACGCAGATTTAAATGCGCTATATGAATAAAAGTATCAGTAATATAAAATATCGTAGCCTCGTTTATAGAAATACCTCGATAAATTTGATCATGGCAAAATGTCTTTTCATCTTATTCTTCCTGCTGTGTGAGTCCGGTTACACAAAAGCTGTAACACCTAAGTATCAGGATACCACAACTGTATTTAAGATCTGGGATAAGGGCGGCCATCAGGCTTTCACCGATCTCATAAGGTTTAAGAACACATTTTATTGTTCATTCAGGGAGGGTGAAAGTCATGTTGCCGCAGGAAGCAGCGGAAAGATACGGGTATTAAGGTCCAAAGACGGATCAAAATGGGAAAGTATAGCCTTACTGGAAATCAATAACCTCGATCTTCGTGATCCCAAGCTGTCTGTCACACCCGACAATAAGCTGATGATCACTTTGGCAGGCGCAGTATTTCAGAATGGGGTTCCAACTGTGATGGTACCAATGAGCTCTTTCTCTGATAAAAATGGTATGAACTTTTCCGTGCCCGTAAAATGTGTTCTCGATCCTTCCATTAATCCGACTCAGGACTGGATATGGCGGGTAACCTGGTATAAAGGAGTAGGATACGGTGTCAACTACCAGCTAAAGGAAAATGCGAAAGATCGTACAACCTTAAACAAAGACGCCTGGGTTCTTTATCTGATGAAAACTACTGACGGCATAAACTTCCAAAATATAAAGAAGCTGGATGTCGAAGATCTGCCAAATGAATCAACCATCCGCTTTGATGAAGCCGGAATGATGCATATTCTAATCAGAAGAGAAGCAGGCGACAAGACGGGAGTCCTTGCGGAAAGCAGACCGCCATACACCAACTGGACCTACAACAAACTGGACTATAGACTAGGCGGTCCTAACTTTATATTTCTTAATAAAACAAGACTTCTTATTGGAACCAGAATTTACGATGACGGTCCGTCTACCGGGTTTTATGTCACAGACCTTAAAGGGAAAATACTTAAAACTTTAAAGCTGCCAAGCGCAGGTGATACCAGCTATCCGGGGATGCTGATCTTTAAAAATGAATTATGGACCTCCTATTATTCCAGTCATGAAGGGAAAACCAGTATTTACCTGGCGAAGATTCCATTGAGTACCTTATTCCATTAGCATTTCCTTAAATAGGCCCGATTCTCCGGGAACTGGATAAAATAGTTTAGGCATTGGACAAATTATTTAGCACATTTTTAATCTTTAAAATTTAGCTTAGTTTATTAATAATTAGGTACTTACGAGGGATTAAAATCGAAATTTCAATTGAAATTTCAGGGGGTAAATAATTAACCAGATAAATTATAAAACTATGGAACAAATTTCTACAAAACGTAGTGGGATCCGATGTTTAAAGTACAAACGGGAGGGTTGGCTTCAACACAGGAGAACCTATATCTTGACTGTATTTTTAATATTGTGTGCGATCACGCAGGGATATGCACAAAAAAGCATTACCGGTACAGTAAAAGATATCCAGGGTACATTGCTTCCCGGGGTAAATGTTAAATTAAAAGGATCCGGCACCGGTGCAAGTACTGACAAAAACGGAAGATACGCGCTGCAAATTTCTGATCTCTCAGGAACATTAGTGTTTTCTTACATCGGCTTCAATGCTTATGAGGTAACAATAAATGGGCGAAGCACACTGGATGTTGTCCTGCAGGAAAGTGACAATTCCTTAGAGGATGTTGTGGTTGTAGGATACGGTACAAAAACCAAGGCGTCCTTAACCGGTGCGGTCTCCAGCATTACCAGTAAAGAGCTGCAAACCACAACTACTCCTGATGTCCTGAATTTAATGACCGGTAAATTACCTGGTGTAAGGATTGCCCAACGATCTAGTGAACCAGGGAATTATGTGGCTTCTTTCGATATCAGGAATATGGGTAATCCCCTTGTTATTGTAGATGGTGTTCCCGGAGATAATTTCAGAACACTGGATCCGAATGAAATAGAAAGTATCACCGTACTAAAAGATGCTTCTGCTGCCGTATATGGTGTGCGGGCAGCCAATGGTGTACTATTGGTTACTACCAAAAAGGGAAAAGCTGGAGAATCGCAGATAAGTTATTCGGGAACATATGGCGTTTCTGAGTTTACACGGACACTCAAACCTTTAAATGCGGAACAAAATGCTGTTTTAAACAATGAATCTGCCTTTAATACTGCATATAATGCCTCTGTTAACAATGGCAGGATATCTGTACCTCCTCCATTTTCTCAACAACTGATAAATAATTACCGGGATGGTACCCTACCCAGTACAGACTGGTATGACGCGGTGATCGACAAATATGCACCACAAGCAACTCATAATCTAAGTGGCAGGGGTGGTACTGAAAAAATGACTTATTTTTTCTCCCTGGGGTATATTAATGAGCAGGGAATGTGGAAAAGCGGCGATCTGTATGCGAAAAAATATAATGTGCGGTCAAATCTGACAGCGAAGATTACCAAAGATCTTGAGGCCGAATTTTTAATCAATGGTGTTAAGGATAGCCGCCACGAGCCTTTGGAAACTTCAGCGGGAATAATTAACATGGTAGTGAATATGTTGCCTTCCCTATCGCCCTTTGCTAATAATGATCCGAAGTATTTGCAGAATGTATTTGAACAGCGTAATCCTTATGCAGGGTCAATAGATGAAATCGGAGGCTACAGACAAAAAGATAACCTGAATGTAAACGGAATTTTTGCCCTCAATTATACTGCTCCTTTTTTAGATGGCCTTAGAGCAAGGGTAATGTATAACCAGGGGGTCACCAACAGCAATCTTAAAGATTGGAAAAAGAAACACATCCTATATGATTACGATGTGGTAACCACAGTGTATAAACCCACACTGGCAAACGCGCCCAGCCGTTTAACAGAAACCACAGGCAAATATACTCAATCTGTTATGCAGGGTTCTTTGAATTATGACAAGACCTTTCTGAAAGATCATACATTAAAAGCCACATTGGTTTTTGAGGATACAAAAAGGATGGTTACAGGCCTTACCGGTTTCAGACAATTTTCACTGGACGAAGTTGACCAGTTATATGCAGGTGATGTGCTAAACCAGTCTACGACTTCTGCAGGCACCAATCTTTTATTTACCGGTTATGCTCCTCAAACCTATCCGCTGGAACTTCGTAATCAGGCTTACATCAGCAAATTAGCTTATGATTACAAAGGCAAATATTTGTTTGAAGGGACATTAAATTATAATGGTTCATCTAAGTTTGCTCCGGGGCATCAATGGGGCTTGTTTCCTGCCATATCGGGAGGCTGGAGAATATCAGAAGAAGGATTTATAAAAAACAATTTCGCTTTTATCAATAACTTAAAATTTAGAGCCTCCTGGGGTAAATTGGGTGATGATGGAGCTGCTTCATTTCAATGGCTAACAGGATATAATTATCCCGGACCAATTTCGGTATATGGAGATGCGACACAAACCTCGGTTACAGGTTTAAACTTCAGAGGTCTTCTAAATCCTGATCTGACATGGTACTCTGCTGCGATTACTGACATTGGACTGGATGGAGACTTCTGGAATGGAAAACTGAATTTCTCCCTTGATGTGTTCAGACGTGTACGTGAAGGTTTACTAACCACGCGTGCAACATCGCTTCCTACAACAGTAGGGGCTGCCTTACCTCAGGAGAACCTTAACAGCGACCAGTCTAACGGTTTTGAGATTGCCTTAGGTCATGCCAACAGGATTGGCGATTTCCGGTTTAACATAACAGGAAATATGGCTTTTGCACGTAATAAGAACCTTCATGTGGAGCGGGGTAAAACGCTTTCATCGTATGATGACTGGTGGTTAGCAAGTAACGCTAACAATAGGCTGACCAATATATTTGTGGGCTATGGATATGACAGAATGTTTAATTCCAGGGAAGATCTTAACAATGCACCCCCACAGGATGGACAAGGAAATCGCACACTTTTGCCTGGGGATCTGAAATATGAAGATTGGAATGAAGATGGTGTAATAGATACAAAAGATATTTACTCCGTAGCCCGCACAGCCGATAAGCCTGAAGTTACATTTGCATCTACTATAGACCTTGAATGGCATGGATTTGATATGAATTTTCTGTTGCAGGGGGGTACTTCATTCTTTGTACGTTACAAAGGATTGCATCTGGAAGGCCCTCTGGTATATGGTCGTAATGGATATTCTTTATTTATGGATAGGTGGCACAGAGAATCGGAAACGGATCCGAACAGTGCCTGGATACCGGGCAAGTATCCTTCAACAAGAGCCGTACAACCAAACTCCGGTCTGCAGAATTGGAACGCATCTCCATTTTGGATACATGATGCCAGTTATTTACGTCTTAAGAGTTTGGAAGTCGGATATGCCATCCCGCAGCAGCTGATTAAAAAATTAGGAGCAAAAAGACTTAGGATATTTGCAAATGGATCAAATTTGCTAACCTGGTCAAAATCTGCCAAGATGGAAGATCCTGAGCTATACAATTCACAGTTTGGCCTGGAATACCCCATCACTAAGATTTACAATTTCGGTTTAAATGTTATTTTTTAATTAAGGACATGAAAAAGACAGTACTCTATATATTTATATTTTCATTATGCATATCTTGTAAGAACGCATTAAATATAAAGCCTCAAAATATCATCCAGGATGAAGCTATATTCTCCAGTGAATCAGGTATCGAAGCATATATGGCTTCGCTGTATCAGCAGGCACCCCTGGAAGACTTTAACTTCTGGACACTTCGTGGAACAGCTCCAAATACCCAGGTAGGAGAACAGATAGCTCATTATACAGAAGAGGCCATAAACGTTTCAGGATATGACCCTGTTAATATTGGAGATGGGAGAAACCTGCCGCAATGGAATTATGTACAAATAAGAAATATAAATAACTTCATTGAAAAATTACCAGCTTCTAATCTTGAGGCGGCTAAAAAGAACAATTGGTTAGGTGAGGCTAAATTTTTAAGGGCTTACCATTATTTCGAAATGGTGAAACGATATGGAGGCGTTCCATTGATTACCATACCTCAATTGTTTACTGGAAGTAATATCGAAGAACTCTCGGTTGCGCGTAATACGGAAAAAGAGATCTATGATTTTATAGCTAAAGAACTCGATGAGGCTGCTTTGCTGCTAAGTGAAACGAGTGTTAGGGGCAGGGTGAACAAATATGGAGTTTACGCTCTGAAATCACGTGCTATGTTATTTGCGGGCTCTATTGCAAAATACGGCACAATGCAATTAAATGGTACCTTAGGTATCCCTGCGGGCGATGCAGATATATATTGGCAGCTGGCATATGATGCTGCTAAAAAGGTGATAGGTTATGGAAAGTATAGCCTTTACAGAAAAAACGAAAACAAAACACTGAACTTTCAGGCTCTTTTTCTTGATCAGACCATTGCCAATACCGAAGCTATTTTTGTCAGAATTTTTAAATATCCCGAAAGAGGGCATTCGTACGATCAGTATAACATTCCATGGGGAGTAAGAGGTGGTTCAGGTTATTCAGGTTCTTTAAATCCTACTCTGGAACTGGTTGAAGAATTTGAATATATTGAGGGTTCACCCGGTAAACTGAAATTAACTGATGGCTCTGGTAATCCAATAAAATATAACAATGCTATTGATTTGTATGCCAATAAGGATCCTCGTTTTGCGGCCACAATCATTTATCCATTTTCGGATTGGAAAGGCACTGTTATCGATGTGCAAGCTGGATTAATAGACGGTACATCTACCATAACTACAACTAACTATGCCGAATTATATGATGTTGTTAGTAAAATCAAGGGTAACAAGGGTATCCGGATTATTGGCTTAAATGGTATAAGCGGCGGAACCCAGATATCGCAAACAGGCTATTACGTCCGAAAATACATGGATCCGGTATATACACCATCAGAACTTATTCCCGGCAGGCAGGATCAGGATTGGATTGACATGAGATATGGAGAAGTACTGCTAAACTATGCTGAAGCAGCCATCGAACTAAACAAAGTATCTGATGCCAAAACAGCGATCAACGATATACGTGACCGTGCCGGAATAAAATTGCTGACAGATGCTGAGGTTACACGTGATAAAATAAGACATGAAAGACAAATTGAGCTGGCATTTGAAAAACATCGTTACTGGGATATCAGAAGATGGCGTATTGGCGAATCTTTAATGAATGCAACACGTTATAGTGCCATTCTTCCATTTAAGGTGCTCGATGACAATACCTGGATATTCAAAACAGCGAAGGCAGGTAATCCTAAAACATTCCTTAACCGCTTTAACTACGAATGGATTGATCAGGCGCACCTTACTGTAAATCCTAAACTGATCCAAAACCCTGGTTATTAATTAAAAACACTCACATGAAACAGTTAACTATTTATATAATGCTGGCCGCACTTCTGATTGCTTGTAAGAAAAATGACAATTATGCAGAGCCGGATGCAGGAATTAATGTAACCGTTATTGATAATATGACCAATAAGCCGCTTGAATCTGAAAGGCCAAATGGAACTATTATTAAAATGATCGAGCTGAAATATCCTTACTGCAGCACCTGCGGCCGCTGGGATATGGGACCTGACGGTATATGGAACAATACGAAACAGTTTGCCGGAGATTATAAGGTGTTGCCTGTTGAAGGCCCGTTTCTTCCTACAATAGATACGCAGAGGGTTACTTTAAAAAGTAATACCAAAGCTATGCTTAATTTTGTGATAACTCCCTATTTAAATGTAATTGCAACGGCTACACCAACAACGGGCGGCGTAAGTATAAGCTATACCATAGCAAGAAGTACTGTTGCAGGTAAGATCACTGAAAGCAGGACGATGGTATCCAATATACCCACAGTAACTACAACGGTTTTTGATGTGATTAATGGATCTAACAAAACTACCGTCCGCAGCCATACCGCAGTAATTGATGAAACGGTCCTTTCCACTACGTATACAGATGTGTATACTGGCCTGGAAACTGGCAGAACGTACTATATTAGGGCCGCTGCCCGTACAGCCAGCAGTGTCAAGTATAATTATAGCCCGACACTAACGATAAAAGTTCTTTAATTGTTCCTCACAGCTTATCCGAAATTATAAACTATAAAAACATCAGATTATTTAACTATGTCAGACTCTTTTATCAATCGTCGAAAATTTGTAGGTATGGCCAGCCTGGTGGCAGGTACAACGCTATTGCCAGGGTTTACTTTTGCAGAACCAGCCATTATTGACCGCAAGATCAGAATGGGTATTATAGGCGGGAATTTCGGCTCTGGTTTTCAGTTCCATGAACACCCAAATTGTACAGTTGAAGCGGTGAGCGACCTCCGTCCCGAACGGCGTGACAAATTGATGCAGGTTTACAAATGTGCAAAAAGCTATGAATCACTCGAAAAACTGATACTGGACCCAAAAATTGAAGCAGTTTTTATCGCCACTCCAGCTCCGGACCATACCCGCCATGTCCTGGCCAGCCTGCAGGCTGGCAAGCACGTTTTGTGTGCAGTTCCCGTCGCAACGACACTGGAAGACTGTGCTAAAATTCTTGCCGCCGTTAAACGCACCGGGCTTACCTATATGATGGCAGAAACTTCAGTATGGTACCAGAATACCATTTCTGTGCGTAAATTATATCAGGAGGGTGCGTTTGGTAAGATCTTCAGCGCAGCTGCCGAATACAA
>NZ_DATHGC010000183.1:0-9102 GCF_035317785.1 Pedobacter sp.
GAACTTAGACAAAAACAACAAAATGCATTACTATATTCGGAATGAAATGGTATGTAATCCGTAAACAGGATATGTTAAGTTCTTTTCAGGACGATGTCAAGTTAATCCAGGACTAGTGTAAAGCTATTCCAGGACTAGACACAGAGTGCTGCATTCCGGCGTGCCTCTTCACCCTTTGGTCACACCTTGTTCACACCAAAGCCACAAAAAGGTACTTTTTTGTGAAGGAGGTGTGGCCCAGGTGTGTTTCATGTGAGGCCTTGCCCTTAACCGTACCTTATTTTGCTCCCTGCTTGCCCACTGTCAGAGCAGCACATGCTAAAGTGTATACATTTCTTAATTTTTGCATAATAAGTCCGGCGGGATAAGAAGGATTGTATTTACCTTCGCTAAAATTACCAGCAGATAAACAGCAGAATGAAAACACTTGTTTGCACCCAACCCGGGAATCTTAAATATACAGATACTGGAGCACCTGAAGCGAAAAAAGGCTATACCATTTTAAAGATTAAAGCAATCGGTATTTGCGGCACTGACCTTCATGCTTTTGAGGGCAAACAACCCTTTTTCAGTTACCCGCGGATTTTGGGTCATGAGTTTGCTGCCGAGATTCTGCAAACTGACGCTGAAGGCTTTAAAGCCGGACAGCGTGTCAGTGCCATCCCTTATTTCAATTGCGGTAACTGCATTGCCTGCAATAACGGAAAGCCAAATTGCTGTGTCAGCATGCAGGTTGCGGGTGTACACGCCGATGGATGTATGCGGGAATACTTTTCTGTGCCATCTGCCTCACTTGTAGATGGTGAAGGGTTGAAATTGGAGGAGCTCGCAATGGTCGAGCCACTGGCAATTGCCGCCCATGCGATCCGCCGGGCAGACGTAAAAGACGGGATGTATGTGTTGATTATTGGTGCCGGGCCTATTGGATTGGGCCTGATGGAGTTTGCCCGCGTTGCAGGTGCAAAAGTTATTGCTGCTGACATCAATTCGGAACGCCTTGATTTTTGCAGCGCGCAGCTTGGGGTAAAACATGTGCTGAACAGCAAGACTGAAGATATCCGGGAAAGATTAATGGAAATTACCGGGGGTGACATGCCACAGGTGGTGATCGATGCAACAGGCAGCCTGGTAGCGATCAATCAATCATTTCAATACATTGCCCATGGTGGAACTTATGTATTGGTAGGATTGCAAAAAGAAAACATTTCCTTCAGTCAGCCCGAATTTCATAAAAGAGAAGCGACGCTGATGAGCAGCAGAAATGCAACAAGAGAAGATTTCGACTATGTGATCCAGTGTATCAAGGGCAAGCTGATCGATCCGGGGGCATTTATCACCCACCGGGTAAAATTTGAAGAAGTAAAAGATCAGATACACAATTGGCTGGGCGGCAATAATGGCGTGATCAAAGCATTGGTAGAATTGGATTGATTGAATTTAAAATCAATTTTGCTAAGTTTGGGCTTTAGATCTTTCAAACCTGAAAAAATCTAAAATAGACCTCATTAACCTGAAATATAACCTGAACAATGCAAATTACCACACTTGAAGATTACAAGAAGACTTATCAGTTAAGCGTAGACCAGCCCGAACAATTCTGGGCAGGTATAGCAGACAATTTCCTTTGGCGCAAAAAATGGGACAAAGTATTGTCCTGGAATTTTTCAGAGCCTGATATCAGGTGGTTTGAAGGGGCAAAGCTCAACATTACAGAAAATTGCCTGGACCGTCACCTGGCGGAAAATGGCGATAAGCCGGCCATCATCTGGGAGCCCAATGATCCTCAAAAAGACAGCATCACTTTAAGTTATAAGATATTACATGAGCAGGTTTGCCGCTTTGCCAATGTTTTGAAAAAGAACGGGGTACAAAAAGGCGACAGGATCTGTATCTATATGCCGATGGTGCCCGAACTGGCCATAGCGGTGCTGGCCTGCGCACGTATTGGTGCAGTACATTCCGTTGTTTTTGGCGGTTTTTCTGCCAAATCAATCGCTGACAGGATCAATGATGCGGCATGTAAGCTGGTCATTACAGCTGACGGGGCCTTCAGGGGCAACAAACAAATTCAGTTAAAAGAAGTGATTGATGATGCGCTCATCGGCTGTCCGACAGTCGAAAAAGTGATCGTGCTGACCCATACCAGGACGCCGGTGTCGATGCTGAAAGGACGCGACATCTGGTGGGAGGATGAAGTGAAACTGGTAGACACCAACTGTCCGGCAGTAGAAATGGATGCTGAGGACATGCTGTTTATACTCTATACTTCGGGTTCTACTGGTAAACCAAAAGGCGTAGTGCATACCATCGGCGGCTATATGGTCTATGCCGGTTATACTTTTTCCAATGTATTCAACTATCAGCCGGGCGAAGTTTTCTTCTGCACGGCTGATATCGGCTGGATCACCGGTCATTCTTATATCGTATACGGGCCGCTGTCGCAAGGTGCTACCACACTGATGTTTGAGGGAATCCCTACATTTCCGGATGCGTCCAGGCTGTGGCAGGTAGTAGATAAGCATAAAGTAAATATATTGTATACAGCGCCTACGGCCATCCGCTCATTGATGAGTTTTGGCCTGGAGCCGGTAGCGGACGCAAACCTGAGTTCACTCAGGGTGTTGGGTTCAGTTGGTGAGCCGATCAATGAAGAGGCATGGCACTGGTTTGATGAAAACATAGGCAAGGGCAATTGCCCCATAGTGGACACCTGGTGGCAGACGGAAACCGGGGGGATCATGATCTCACCGATTGCATTTGTGACTCCAACCAAGCCGAGTTATGCTACCCTGCCTTTGCCGGGTATACAGCCGGTCCTGGTAGATGAGCAGGGAAATGTAATAGAAGGTAATGACGTCAGCGGCAACTTATGCATCAAATTTCCATGGCCGGGGATGCTGCGCACCACTTATGGCGATCATGAACGCTGCAAGCTCACTTACTTCTCTACTTATAAAGACCTGTATTTTACGGGCGATGGCTGTCTGAGAGATGAGGATGGGTATTACCGGATCACCGGACGGGTCGATGATGTGATCAATGTGTCCGGCCACCGTATTGGTACGGCCGAGGTAGAGAATGCCATAAATATGCATGCCGGTGTGGTAGAAAGCGCGGTTGTTGGTTTCCCGCATGAGGTGAAAGGACAGGGGATCTACGCCTTCGTTATTTTTCCAAATACCCACAACGACGCAGACCTGACCCGCAAGGACATCCTGCAAACGGTAACCCGTGTGATCGGCGCGATAGCCAAGCCTGATAAGATCTTATTTGTTTCCGGTCTGCCTAAGACCAGGTCCGGTAAGATCATGCGCAGGATCCTGAGGAAGATTGCCGAAGGTGACACTTCAAATCTGGGCGACATTTCGACCTTGCTGGATCCTGCTGTTGTTGAGGAAATCATCGAAAAATCTAAACAATAAAAACTTTCCATTGCTTCTGCTGTTCTGTTTTTACATAACCGATTGTAAAACATAAATTAAAGAACATGGACAAGTTAGAATTGAAAGGAAAATGGAATGAGATCAAGGGTAAGGTAAAACAGGCTTATGCCGACCTGACCGACGATGATTTGAAATATGAAGAAGGGAAGGATGATGAATTGTACGGCAGATTGCAGCAAAAAACCGGAAAGACCAGGGATGAACTGGTTGACTGGATAAAAAGTTTGTAAGCTTTGGCTTTTTTAAAATTAGAACGTAGCTTTGTGTATAGGTAGGGAATAATTTTAAACGGGTACTTTCATGGTTAAATTGTTTGTCGCGGGGATTCCCGACAACTTGCAGGAAATAGGATTGATAGAAATGTTTAGCTTGTATGCTTTGGTCAGCAGCATTACGGTGGTGACCGATAAGCAAAGCGGCAAGAGCCTCGGGTACGGCTTTATAGAAGTTCAGGATATGGCAGCTGCGGGCAGGGCCATTGAGGCACTGAACGGACTAAAGGTCGGTGCCAGAAAGCTGGAAGTTAAAATAGCGGAGGAGCGCAATAAGCCCATATCAAAACGACCACAGGAGAGACCTGCGCAACAAAATAGTTCAGCCGCTTTAAAAAACAACTCCCAGCAACCTGTGCAGGGCAGGTCAAAAAGACCCAGAGTAAAATCTGGTTTATAAAATATAAGGCCAGCCGGTACCGGCTGGCCTTATCAATTGAATAATATATTCCTAATATCCGAAGATCTGTTCCAAAGTCAGTTTCTGCACTGTTCCAAATTTCTGCATGTCTTCCAGTTTCACTTTTTTCTCTGAAGCAACGATACAGTAATTGTAGGGTTTGCCGGCAACATTGGCTTTATGGAATGCCTGGATGTCGTCGAAGGTCAGGGTTTTCAGGCCATTGTATTCGTCAATCCTGGAATCGTGATCAATGCCCAGTTTCTGGTCTGCAAAGTAACTTCCAATGATGTCATCTTTGGTGATCCGGCTGGTTTCTATTGCATTTAAGGCATTGTCTTTAGAAGCGTCAAATGACTTATCTGCCCGGGGGAGCTCATTGAGCAATTCATTCATGCCGGCCACCGCATCGTTCATCTTATCGGCCTGGCTGCCCACATAGGCGATCATGGCATAGTCTTTTTCTTTCTTGTCCGGTGATGAATAGACGGCAAAAGTCGAATAAGCCAATGCTTTGGACTCTCTGATCGTTTGGAATACAACAGAGCCCATGCCGCCGCCAAAGTAGCTGTTGAAGAGGGTTACTTTAGAAGCCAGAGTTGGGTCATACGCACCACCATTGCGCACCCAGCGGATTTCTGACTGCACCATGTCATAATCGGCAAAATACACCTGGTTGCTGGCGTTATTGGTATATGTAAATTCTTTTGCAGGTGCTACCGGCGTAAATTCAGCAGGAAGTTTGTGCAGCTTAGCGATCCCTGTAGTAAAGTCTGTTAATGTTTGAGGTCCATAGTAGGTGATGGTATGCTTGTAATTATTGATGTTGTGCAGGATATAGAGCAGCTGGTCTGATGTGATCGCTTTGACCTCATCATTGCTCAGTGTGTAGTTTGAAGGATTGCTTGGTCCATATTGTGCATAGCTCATCAAGCCGTTCAAAATAGCGCCTTTATTGAGTTTGTTGTTTTCCCTTGATTTGAGAATGCGGCTTTTCAGTTCTGCCAATGCCGTTTCGTTGGCCTTGCAATTGGCGAAGATATGCTCTACCAGGTTCACTGCCTTGTCAAAGTTTTCCTGCAGGCCGCTGATGCTGATGGTGGCCACTTCGTTGCCTACATTGAAACTGTAGCTGCAGGCGATGTTATAAAATTCTTTGCTGATCTGCTCTGCGGTGTATTTGTCAGTAGCCAGGAAGGTCAGGTACTGGGCTGCATAAGGCTCCAGTTTATAGTTCCAGGCACCCAGATCAAAACGGTAAGACATCCGGAAAATGCTGTTGTCCTTATTTTGCACAGCGATCACATCGGCGATGCCCACTTTGCCAAAGTTCAGGTCTTTTTTATAGTCCAGGAACTTAGGGGCAATTGGTTTTACAGTTGCCGCCAGAAGGCTTTTCGTGAAATCAGAGGTTTCGCCGGCATTGGTATTCACCGGGGTGATGGCCGGTTTTTCTACTTTAAGGGTGTTCTTGTCTTCGCCTTTATGCTTGAGGCCCACGACATAGTTGTCTGCAAAAAATTGTTTGGCAAAATCGACCACCTGCTGTTTGCTGATTTTGGCCATTTGATCAGGGCCGCTCAGGGATTTGTCCCAGTTTATTCCGCGGTTCAATATAAATTCATTAGTCGCGGACTCCACACGGTAGCCATTGTTGTCAAACGCCTGTAATAATCCCAGCTTGCTGTTGGCCACAGTTGCTTTGATCAGGCTTTCATCCCAGTCACCGCTTTTAAGTAAAGCGAGCTGGTCCAGCAGGAGCTGCTGTGCCTGTTCCAGCGATTGTTCTTGCTTGGGCTGTGCAGTCAGGCTGAATACGCCGTAATCTTTCATCTGCTGATAGCTTGCGCCTGAACGGAGTACCTTTTGCTGTTTGTTGAGGTTGATGTCCAGCAAACCCGCTTTGCCGTTTGCAAGAATACTGGAGATCAGGTCCAGCATCATGCTCTGCCGGGTGTTCTGGGCATAGCCTCTATAGTTGAGCTCTACGCTTTCGGCACTCGGGCCATATACGTCTACTTTTTGAATGCTCGTCAATGGTTTTTCAGGAACCGGTTTGTAGAGGTCTACAGGTTTGGCTTTCATAAAGGCAAACGACTGATCTACTTTTTTGATCATTTCATCTGCATTGAAATCACCTGCCAGTATTACCGCCATATTGTTGGGTACGTAATATTTATTGTAATAATTTCTGATCTCCACCAGTGAAGGATTTTTCAGGTGCTCGATGGTACCTATGGTGGTCTGCTGTCCGTAGTTGTGTGTTGGAAACAGGAGTTCAAACATTTTCTCATTCAGCTTCCAGCCGTCATTGTCCAGTCCGCGGTTCTTCTCTTCGTATACCGCTTCGAGTTCCGTATGGAAGATTCTGAATATTGGGTAGCGGAAACGTTCTGCCTGCAATGCTAAGAATTTATCTGTCGCATTGGCCGGAAAATCTTCATTGTACACAGTTTCTTCATACCAGGTGTGCGCATTGGTAGACTGCCCGCCAATGGCTTTCATCATCTTGTCATACTCGTTGGCAATCGAAAAATTAGAAGCCTGACCTGAGGTCTTATCGATCTCTGCATAAATTTCCTTGCGTTTTGCCGGATCGGTGGTTTTATTGTACTGCTCATAAAGTGTATCGATCTTGTCCAGAAGCGGTTTCTCTTTTGCAAAATCCATGGTTCCGAATTTATCGGTGCCTTTAAAGAGCAAATGCTCCAGGTAATGTGCCAGTCCTGTTGCACTGCGGGGATCGGTATTACTGCCTGCTCTCACAGCCATACGGAATTCTATAGTGGGTTCTTTGGTATTTTGTGACAAAATAACCGTCAGGCCATTCTTCAAAGTATAGAACCGGGATTTGGTAGGGTCGTTGGTTACATATTTATACGTATATCCACCGGATGTGGCTTTTTTCCACTGGTAAGCAGATTGAGCCATAACGCCCGAACCAATAAGGAGGAAGCAGGCCAGCAACAGTTTGTGTTTCATGTTTGACAAGTTATGTTTCAAACTTAGATAAAAACTCGTTAACATTGTTTCGAATTCTTGTACTTTTACAGGTACAAAAGCATTCCAGGATTAAAAATCCGTTAAGAAAGTGATTTTGACACATTACAGCATAAAATCCCGATGAAACAACAACAATCCAGACCCAATATTTTAGTAGTAAATGATGATGGCATCACAGCACCGGGAATAAAGAACCTGCTGGAGGCTGTACAGGAATTTGGAAATGTGGTGGTGGTGGCACCTGATGGCCCCCAGTCCGGAATGGGGCATGCCATTACGATTGGTAAACCGCTGCGTTTTGACAAGGTTGACCTTTACCCGGGAGTGGAGATGTACAAGTGCTCGGGCACGCCTGTAGATTGTGTGAAGCTGGCGGTCAATAAGATCTTTAAAGGAAAAAAACCTGACCTCTGCGTTTCAGGGATCAATCACGGATTGAACAACTCCATTAATGTGATTTATTCAGGCACCATGTCTGCTGCGGTAGAGGGCGCCATAGAAGGAATTCCTTCCATAGGGTTTTCACTGGACGACTATACCCAGGAAGCCGATTTCAGTCATTGTAAAAAGTATATTAAAACCATATGCCAGCAGGTGCTGGAGCATGGTTTGCCGGCGGCAACACTGCTCAATGTAAACTTCCCCCGGGGCGCTGATCTCAAAGGCATAAAGATCTGCAGACAGGCCAATGCGAAATGGGCAGAAGAGTTTGATGAGCGAAAAGACCCTTACGAACGCCCGTATTACTGGTTGACGGGTGTTTTCCAGAACAATGATAAGGGGGAGGATACAGATGTCTGGGCATTGGAACACGGTTTCGTTTCGGTGGTGCCCGTACAGTTTGACCTCACCGCGCATCACGCCATCCCTGTGCTGAACACCTGGACCTTTGACACACCTTTGGCTAAAGCAGATCAAAAAATACGCAAGACCCTGACACCCGACGGCCCTTCACTCGGTTAAGCAATGCAAAGCAGACTGAAGCACATCAGGAATTCGGTATGGACGGGACTGGCCATCGGCATTACCCTGCCTGGAATATTGCTGAGTGCGGTATGGTACCTGATGCACAAATATGCTTTTTTGGCAAAGGCTGACCTGTTGCTGATCGGCTGTATTGCTGTGAATGCCCTGCTGATGCATTACTTTTTCAAACAGGATAAGGACAATACGGGCAGGGGGATAATCAGTGCCACTTTTCTCTGGGCTTTTGTTTTCTTTTTTTATAAAATCAACAGGTCATGAAATATTATTTAGTTGCCGGTGAGGCCTCAGGCGACCTGCATGGTGCCAACCTGATGAAAGCATTGAAACAGGAAGATTCTGACGCACAGTTCAGGTATTATGGGGGAGACAGGATGCTTGCAGAAGGCGGGACACTCCAAAAACATTATTCGGAAATGGCTTTTATGGGTTTTACGGAAGTGCTGCTGAATCTGCGTACCATTCTGAAGAATATGAAAGCCTGTAAGGCTGATGTGCTTGCTTATCAGCCGGATGTGCTGATCCTGATTGATTTTCCTGGCTTTAACCTTAAGATCGCTGATTTTGCCAAACAGAACGGGATCAATACTGCTTATTACATCTCTCCAAAAGTATGGGCGTGGAACCAAAAACGCGTGCTAAAGATCAAAAAAGCTGTGGATCGCATGTTTTGTATCCTGCCTTTTGAAGTCGATTTTTATAAGAAATGGGACATGGAGGTCGATTATGTAGGAAATCCTTTGCTGGATGCCATAGACCAGTTTACTCCAAATGCCGGTTTTAAGGATACTTATCGTTTAAATGACAAACCTGTTATTGCATTATTGCCGGGCAGCCGCAAGCAGGAAATAGAAAGGTTATTGCCCGATATGCTGAGTGTGACCGCAGGCTTTCCGGATCATCATTTTGTGGTGGCCGCCGCACCAAGTTTTTACAAACAATATTACGAGCAGTTTATCAGTTCCGCTAACGTTACCCTGGTTTTTAATCAGACCTACGA
>NZ_DATHGC010000184.1:0-18564 GCF_035317785.1 Pedobacter sp.
TTGAAAACTCTCTTTTTAAAATCCCCCTTGAAACTGATGCGGCAGGCAAAGGTCTTCGCCCATATCATTACAAAGTCTTCATCAATCCATATGTGAATGACAATGAATATGTGATTGAAGTGATGTACAAAAAGCCTTATCAAAGTGGCTACCCTGACCCTGTCCCTGCGATTAGAACATCATTATATAAGGACCTGGTCTACTTGTTCATTAAGATCGCCCAGGCATGGCAAAACAGTATTCCTAAGCTGATCCAGATCCTGCAAAACTCAATCCTCCCGCCTGTTGATGCTGAAGCAACCGGCATGCTCAGCGAGATTTTTTACGATGCAGGCTACCAGGGCCCAGCCTTTGCCTGTTCGGTAGGGGTTGACCATAGAGATTCGCCAAAGGCATTGCAGCTGCTGGTCGACCTGGCTAAAGACGAAGGCCCTGTACCGGGCATATACGCGATGCGCTTTGTGAAACAGTCCGGCGCAACTTTGGCCTTCACCAGATTCCCCGTTACCTGCATGCTGGAAATAGACGGGCTGATCTGGGATGGCGACCCGCATGGCATGATTACTTTGGAAAGATTCTGCACCAGAATCATCGAGGTATTGCTGGAAAATAACATCGCCTTTACCCTGCACTGGGGGAAAAATGCGGACTGGGCCTTTCCCGGATTGACGGAATATATGTATGGAGACCGTGCCGGGGAATGGAAAACCTATAGAAGTGAACTGCTAAGCCTACAAGCCCGGGCACTTTTTTCCAATGATTTCCTGAGGCATACCGGGTTAGACCAATAGCACATCAATATCGCCATAGATCGCTTGCGGAAGAAAAAACCTTATTAACCATTTTAAAATTATAGCAACTACACCAATTATTATGATGAAGTATACGAACCTAATGTTCCTCTTTTTAAACAGTATGCTGGTGGCGCAGGCACAGAATAAGGCCCCGCTTGAAAACACTGTGGTGATCACATCTGAGGAGCAGAAAATCCGGGTATACACCAGAGACAACGAGGAACTGCATGTCAACGTATCGCCAAAAGATGTTCTTAAGTTTAAAGCCGCCGGAACGGTTCGCTACAGTGACTTCGGTGCCAAAGGTGATGGAAAGGCTGATGATATAGACGTCATTGCAGCAACCCATGCATTTGCCAACTTGCACCGACTTTCGGTTAAAGCCGACGATGGCGCCACCTACTATATTGGGGGAAAGGAGCGCAGGGCGGTCATCCGGACAGACACCGATTTCGGCGCGGCGGCATTCATCATCGACGATACCGAAGTGAAAAACCGCAATGCGTCTGTCTTCACGGTGAGCTCGGGCCTGAAACCGTTCAAACTGGAAACGATAGCTTCATTGAAGAGAAATCAGAAAAAAATCAATGTGTCTTTACCTGGTCCCTGTTTAATCACGGTCACCGATTCCAACGTAAAACAATACATCCGGTTTGGGCTAAACCAGAACAATGGATCTTCGAAGACCGACATCTTTGTCGCGGACAAAAACGGCAAGGTGGACATGAAAGCACCAATCATCTGGGATTTCGAGCAGATCACAGATATCACCGCTCTGCCCATTGATGAGCATCTGCTGAAGATCACCGGAGGCCATTTCACCACAATTGCCAATAAAGACGAATCAAAGTATGCCTACTATAACCGGAACATCGCGATCAGACGGTCCCATGTGCTTGTTGAAGGGCTGCAGCACCACATCAAGGGCGAAGGAGATCACGGTGCACCATACGGAGGCTTTATCAACATCGGTGAATGCGCCTATGTAACGGTAAAAAACACCATCCTGACAGGACACAGGACCTATAGCACCATTGGTGCGGCGGGTAAGCCTGTCACCATGGGTACCTACGATCTTTCTGTCAACCGTGCGCTTAACATCTCTTTCGTAAACTGCAGCCAGACCAATGACATCAACGACAACAAATACTGGGGTATTTTGGGTTCAAACTTTTGCAAAAATCTTCTTTATGATGGCTGCACCCTCTCCCGGTTCGATGCCCACCAGGGGGTTGCCAACGCCACCATCCGCAACTCAACCCTCGGACACATGGGGATCAATGCCATTGGCAGCGGACTCTTAACAATTGAGAATTCCACCGTCCGTGGACGGAGCTTTGTCAACCTGCGCCCCGACTACGGCAGTACGTGGCAGGGAGAACTGGTGATCCGTAACTGTATCTTTGTGCCGGCAAACGGCAAACCTATCAGTGCTTCTTTAATCAGCGGGTCCTATTCAGGTCAGCATAATTTCGGCTATATGTGCTATATGCCGGAAAGGATCACCATTGAAAACCTCCGGATCGACGACTCCGGACATCCGGATAATTACCATGGCCCTGCTATTTTCGCCAATTTCAATCCGGAAATGACGGACAATACTTACCAGGAAAAGTTCCCTTATGTCAAAACCAGAGAGGTTATGCTCAGAAACGTCACAACTGCCAGCAATAAAGCATTGAGGATCAGCGACAATCAGGTCATGTTCAAGGATGTAAAGGTTAAGATTAACTAATGGTATTATTTAAATTTCGAAGCTATATTGTATATTTATATACAACCAAATTCTAAATAACCTCAAATTACAATGGAACAGCAAACCAACCACCCAACACCGGAAAACATCATGCAGATAGGCACAGGATACTGGGCCTCAAAAATCCTGTTGTCTGCCGTTAACTTTCAGCTATTTACCACACTCGCCGAGCGCAAGACAATGTCAGCAAAAGACATCAAATCTCAACTGGGCTTAAACTGCACAGACCGCAATGTATACGACTTCCTCGATACGCTGACCGGATTCGGGTTCCTGACACGTGATGGATTGCTGGAGACTGCGGTATATTCCAACAGTGCAGACACGGATTTCTTTCTTGACAAAAAAAAGCCTACCTATATCGGCGGAATGCTGGAAATGCTCAACAACAGATTGTATGGTTTTTGGGGCAACCTGGAAGAAGGGCTGCGTACAGGGCTTCCGCAGAATGAGGCAAAGAACGGGGAAAATCTTTTTGAGGCGCTCTATGCTGATGCCGACCGGCTGAAAGAGTTCATCCATGCCATGAGCGGTATCCAAATGGGGGCCTTTATGGCTTTTGCCCAGAAGTTTGACTTCTCGAATGCCAGGACACTTGTTGATATTGGCGGATCGGCGAGTTTATTGTCCCTGATGGTCGCCAAACATCAGGCCCACATGAGTTGTGTGTCCTGGGACCTTCCCGCTGTTGCACCCATTGCCAATGATACCATTGCGAAATTTCAACTTCATGACCGGGTGAAAACTGCGAATGGTGACTTTTTCAAAGATGATTTTCCAAAGGCCGATATGGTCGTAATGGGCAATATTCTTCATGACTGGGATGAGCCTACCAAGCTGATGCTGATGCAGAAAGCTTATGATGCGCTGCCTGAAGGAGGTTGTTTCGTTGCGATTGAAGGTGTCATTGATGACGACAGGAGAGAAAATGTTTTCGGAATGATGATGAGTGTAAATATGCTGATCGAAACCGGTACCGGCTTTGACTATACCTTTGCCGACTTTAATGGCTGGGCAAAAGCAGTCGGTTTCAAATCAACATCCCTGCTCTCGCTGGCTGGCCCGACAAGTGCAGCGATCGCCTGCAAGTAATACAAATCCCAAATGATACTATCGCAAATGAATTGGGATTGGCACGCAACTATTTCTCAACCCCTTCACAACTCTTTTACAACCCCTTCTAGGGGGTTGCATGACCCCCATGCCTATCAAATCTCTTGAAGCCGTTAAAGAACCGGGCTGTTCCGGTCATGAAAAATTTAAAATAGCGGCAAGTATAGGGGTTAAAACCAAACTACCAAAGTTATAAAACGGCAAAAAACGGCAAAATCAACCTTTACGGCCTAATGAACGGCATTTTTCCAAGCTAAACGGATAAAGGAAAAAATAAAACGAAACTGCCAAAATCATCATTTATCATCATTAGTCATTAATTAAAAGCCAATGTAATTATCGGTTTAGATAGTTAATCATCATTATTCGTTTAAAAACTTGGTTTAACGGCGTTTAAACGGCAATTAATTCGCAATTGAACCTAACAAAATTGGCTATTATAACGCTACTTAACGCTGTTAAATGGCCTGATTTTGATGGTGTTTCAAAATATGTAAAAAGTGCGTTTTTTGCTAATGGATATTAGAATGGATATTAGAATGGATATTAAAAAGTGCTACAGGGGGATACCTGAGTTAGTACTAAATATCGACTAAAAGTACCTGAGTACCCCCCCCAAACATACATAAACCCGCAAATTCAACATATATGTATTGCTGTTGATTATCAGGACGTTAGTTGTTTGTCGTTAATAATTTAAAACATAAAAGCGTGTGCGTGATATTTTGAAAGGCAGTTTCGTACTAGTTCATACTGTTTATGCGGATACTTGCTTTGACTAATGCCATCGCCCTGATCATCTTAATTGGTACATCTTTCGGTGAATGGTGTCGATTCTCGCTAACTAACTTTACATAGTCAGTTCCTAGCTCTGATCTCTGAACAAACTTAACAGTGATCATTTCTTCGTCATCAACATCCAAACTTAACAGATACATTTCACCAAAGAAAATCCCATGTAAAAGGTCTCTAAGAATTTTATACAAGACTATATCGCCACTTTTCAATAATGGATACATGCTGTCCCCTGTCACAGAGATAGCACCATCACACTTTGGCATATTTGGAATAGTAATAAAGTCGATAATGTTTTGCTTGCTACTTTGGAAGATACTTACAAGACCGGCAGCGGCTTCCAGATCATACAATGGTATTTTTTGCAGGTTATGTTTTTTATCAGAAGGTCCTGAGAAATCGTTAGTAGTTTTTGTCGAGAGTGCCAGCTTTTTAACTTCTCCCTTTCCACTCAATATAAATTCTGCGTTTATGTCTACGCATTTCGAGTATATTAAATCGTAGTCCATAGTGTTTCTTTTGTACCAGCTTGAGAGCGTGGTTGGTGCAATACTTAGGAAACGGGAAAAATCTACATCACTTTTAAATTTGTAATAAGATTTTATCTCGTTCAATATCAACACTTTGCTGTTTTCTGTACTCATTGTGCGTATTTTTCTTTAGAGAGCTATTGCATTTGTACTCACTTTGCGTATATATTTGCGTAAGTATTCACAAATGTATATAAATATGCAAAGCAAAAAGAAAGAAATTAAATATCCTGAAAATCTGTACTTGAGGTTAGAAGTATTTAAAGACAAACGGACACATCAGGAAATTGCTACCGCAATTGAAATCAGCAGAAAAGTACTTAGTGATACCATCAATGGAAAGTACAAAGGCACCAACATCGTTCCAAAACTACTAGCTGAATTAGCTACCCCTACCACTGAACCAAAATCATCAAACTAAATATGGAATTTTATAACAACACTCTTTGTATCTCGTACAGCGAATTAGTTAATAAGAGCGTACAGCCGAACACTGTGGGCGACGACGCTTTCATATCACAGTATGATTACCAGAATTTTAAAAACTCAGGAAAGTTAAAAACAGTAAGGCCAGGTTGCAGGGGAACGGAAGCCCTTTATGATTTCGAATTGCTTCCAATGGAGGTAAAAAGGTCAGTTGCCATCAAGTTTAAAGATGTGGTAAAGACCGCGCAGCAACAACCTATTAAAGCCCTTTTAAAGCACGATTATAAAGCACTAAGTTTCTTTGAAACTTATACATTACCAAATGGCGAACACCTGAAACAAAACACCATCAGGGAATACACTTCTACCGCCGTAGTATTAAACGCCATAATCAAACTGCAAAGCGATGCAAAAGCATGGCGGTCTGCGCTTGGTGGGTCAGCTAAACAAACAGGATCACTCAAAAATCTTACTGATGTACTGGCAACACTTCAAGCTAAATGGGGTTGGAAGCTCCCGCCGGGGGATCGTGCACTAAGAGGCAAAATAAGCAAGTACAAGCAACTCGGTTATGTTTCGCTAATCAGCGGAAAGCTTTGTAACGATAATGCCGCTAAGGTGGTTGAAAGCGAGCAGGAAGGGGCATTGCGCCGGATCATGGCAATGGGTAGGAACTTCGATGATGTTCAGGTAATGAATTTGTACAACATGACTGCCGAGGTAGCCGGTTGGAAGAAAATAACCAAAGGCACTGTCGCCAACAAACGAGACGAATGGCAAATCTATACTGACGCAGGATCGCGCGGTAAAGGAAACCATGACAACAACCACGCTATGCAGGTTAAAAGACGTGCGCCTTCTGCGCCATTGCTTTACTGGACCGCTGATGGTTGGGATGTAGAATTGATGTACCAAAAAACGGTTGAGCGCAAAGACAGGGAAGGCAACATCCGTAACGTAACCGAATATCACCACCGCCTAAGCATGGTGGTCGTTCTTGATCCATGCAACAAATACCCTGTTGGCTATGCAATCGGTACTCATGAGACACCGGCGCTGATCCGGCAAGCGTTTAGAAACGCGATAACACACACAGAGGAACTGTTCGGTTCAAAGCACCATGTGTACCAACTGCAAACAGATAATTACAACAAGAAGACCTTAACGCCGTTTTACGAGGCATTGTCTGAGCGATACACCCCCGCCCGTGTAAAGAATGCGAAAGCCAAAGTTATTGAGCCTTATTTCAAGCACCTCAATAAAACCTACTGCCAGTTGCAGCCTAATTGGTCTGGATTCGGTATGAAGGCAAGAAAAGAGAATCAGCCGAATGAAGAATACAGCAATAAGATTCGTCACACTTTCCCCGATGAACAAGGTTGTGTTGACCAGATCGTAAAGATGATCGAAGCGGAACGGGCATCTAAGAAATCGGCATATGTCGAAGCATATGCACTTCTTTCGGACGACAAAAAGTTAACCTGGTCGCACATGGAATACCTGTCGCACCTTGGTGAAACTTCCGGCGACACAAACCGGCTGAACGGTCCGGGTGTCATACTGCAAATTAACAAGCAGAAATTTACTTTCGATTGCTTCGATCCACAATTCAGGATGCACAGGAATGAAGACTGGATCATAAAATACGATCCCGCAGATATGTCACAGGCTTTAGCTGTCAGTACGGACGGATCATTAAAGTTCATGCTTACCGACAAGTATGTGCAACCAATGGCACTCGCTGAAAGGACAGCCGGTGACGCTCCTGAACTCGCACGAATTACCCAACACAACAGAACACTGATCGACGACATCCTGCAAGTTCAACAAAGCGATTTCGATGCATTGAACGGTCTGATGCTTCGTAACCCTCGGATAGAAGAAACCCTCGGAAAACTACTGATCGTTGATAGCGAAGGTCAGCACAAAGACAATAGAAATGCCGCCCGCATTCAGCAATCAGTTAAGGTATTGGAAGCGAAGCACACAAGACGTGACGAGCGTATCGCTGAAAAAAGCAAACTGCAAACACAACAAGACTACATCAACAGCAAAATAGACATTAACGATTTTATTTAACACCATGCTTACACAAGACCAAAAAACCGGAATAATCGAAGCCCTAGAAACATTCATGGAGCTTCACAACTTCTCTCAGGCTGATATTTCACTGAAAGCCGATGTCAATGCGTCGTATCTGATCCCAATGAGAAAAGGTAAATCCACTGTGACTATGGGTGCAAAGGAGATCGGGATCAGCGACATGTATTTTAGCAGAATCGCTAACCTTATCGGGTTTGAACTGGAAGAAAAGCTGATCACCACCAAAGCAACGCCACAGTTAACCTTTATCATATCCAAGTTAAAAGACTGCATGGATCATTCAGAAGCGGGCGTGTTGATCGGTCAAACTGGTGCCGGAAAAACCTTTGCACTAGATGCCTTCAAAAAGAAATTTCCGGCCGAGGTATTCAGCGTTAAGGTTGGCGCATCTGATAACCTTGGAGACTTGCTTCAAAAGATCGCAGATGAATTGAAACTAGACTACTGGAAAGGTTCTAAATCTGTCAAAATTGGCCTGATCTGGCGTGAGTTAAAGAGACGCAATGAAAAAGGTCTTAAACCGATGTTGGTTTTTGATGAATCAGAGTATATGAAGCAAACCGCTTTGTGCGCTTTCAAGGAATTGTATGATTTGCTTTTAAATATCTGCCCATTGGTTATGCTCGGCACCGAAGAGCTGACCGAAAACATGACAAGACTGATCAGAAGAAAAAAAGCCGGTGTTTCTCAGCTAATGCGCCGTATCAAGTTTAAAACCCACTACATACCCGAAGTTGACACAAGGTTTACCCTGTTTTTAGATGGCGTTGATGCCGAACTTAAAAAGTGGCTACAGGCTAATTGTGCAAATTACGGTGAGTTAACAGACGTGCTGAACCCATGCCTGAGGGAAGTTAAAAGGCTCGGTCAACCATTGACATTGGAGTTTGTAAAAATGGTTCTTGGCCTATGAAAAGAGGTTACACACCGCGCGATCTTGATTCAATTGAGTTCGAGGTGTTTGACTTTACCGATGATTGGTTCGAGGCCTTTGATAAGCCGGAAATATCGGGGGTCTGGTTCATTTGGGGAAATAGTGGAAATGGTAAAACTAGCTTTTATCTAAAACTAACCAAATACCTAACAACCTTCAACAGAAAGGTGGTAATAAACAGCTTGGAGGAAGGAAGAAGCAAGACGATGCAGGGCGCATTTAGAAAAGCAGGAATGAACGAAGTGAGTGGAAAAGTTCTGCTAGTTCAGGAAAGCATGGAAGATTTAGAGGAAAGGCTTGACAAGGAACGTAGTGCAAAGATCGTAGTGATAGACAGTTGGCAGTACACGAATTGGACTTATAAAAAATATGAAGCATTTAAAAAAAGGTATCCGAACAAGCTGATAATAATAGTTAGCCAGGCTGATGGGAAGGCCCCATCAGGAAGACCGGCAAAAGCGATAAAGTATGATGCTGATTTAAAAATATGGGTAGAGGGTCACAGGGCTATATCAATGGGACGCTACATAGGTAAAAAAGGGTACTACACAAATTGGATTGAAGGTGCTGCAAAATATTGGGGACAAGAAGCAATAGACTAATATGAAAACATTAGAAAAGAAAAAAACTCACATTGCCAAGATCAGGCAAAAGAACCAAACACAGATTGATCGTGTTTGTCAGCTTCTAAATTGGTCACACGAAGATTACTGCAATCATCAGTATCTGGAATATGAAATGTTCATCGCAATGGCTTGCATGGTCATGCCTAAATCTGCTATTCTCCTGAGGTACTCGCCTCAATTCAGAGGTTTTTTCAATAGTGAGTGGATGCGAAGAAATGATACAGATTTTATCCCCTATGCAAATTCTGTATGCAGCGAACATATCGATATACGGTACGATGGTGAGGAATTTTCAGGGTGGCGAATTTACCCTGCCGTTGAATACGGTGATGAATTTATAATCGAAGAGTATCTAATGACCCATTCACATCAATCACTTTTCTGTGATGCTGATTTCGCGAATAGGTACAAACACATGATAACTGACATACTTCCTTATGTGTAACCAAGAAATACACCATCAAATCATTAATGCCATTTGCAAGGCATTGGACATTAATGACATCAAAACAGAATCAAGACGGCCAGTATACGCACACGCAAGATTCATCGCCATTAAACTTCTGATCGATAAGAAATACTCGTATTGCAGGATCGCATATATGTTGAACCGTGACATAACGACCATCTATTTCGGTGAAAGAAGATGCAAGCAACTGGTAAAGCAGGAAGATGAAATATTCGCAATAAGGCTAACTAAGATAAAAAGGGAATTGGAGGCACTATGCGCATAAAAATGAAAACCAGAGACGAAGCAGAAGGGCTATACAACCTCATAGTATACCTACTCAAAGCAAATCCTTATAGCAATAGGATGGAAAAGATTCTTGATCTCGCAATGTTCAGAATCAGTGAACAGATCAGGAAGAAGCTAATATCTAGGCATCCACGAGACTATCACATCACATTGGACGAGGAGGATAGTTTAAAATTTGAAGAGTGGCTCGCTCAGAACGAAGGTTCAATCCCCTTTAATACCTACGTATACGAACTCAACACAGCAACGCAAATCAGTACTCAAATAAACAAACAATATGGATAAAGAACTTGAAAAATTAGACATGGCATACGAGCTGATAATGGAACTTATCGTTGCTGTACAGGCCGAAACAACAAACAACCAAAGCATTCAAAGCATCGAAACCATTTTATGGCGTAAACTCTCTGAAGTGCTACTTAAAAAACAAAAAATATTCCAAGATCAACTAGAAAACCTTAATAAAGATGGGAAATAAAATATTCAACACAGCAGTAAAAATATTGGTCGTACTAGAAGGCATCGCCTTGGTACTTATTGTCATAGCAATTATCAAAGAATCATAAGAAATGAGAGCACTAACATTCAATCAGCAGAAACCGACAGACATAATGTGGGCAGACGAGTCAGGTATGAGAATACCAGTAAAAAGGATCACGCCTTCAGAACGCAAACGTGAACGATCCTTAGCGGATCAGGCTAAAAAAGCCATTGCTTTAAACGCCAATTTAGTCGCATTTAAATCGGCTTTAGAAAAGACTGCCGAAGAACTATACCAAGATTTCCTAATCGAAAACGATGGCAAAATCGGGAAGAACGTTGGAAATGTCACGTTGTACAACTTTGATAAATCGATCAAACTGGTGGTTAAAATTGGTGAGCGGATCAGCCTTGATGAAAACTTCATTAACCTGGCTAAAGCCGAATTGGACGAAATGTTTGCACAATACACTATTGATTCTCAGGACACTTTTATCACTGATCTGGTACAAGCGGCATTCGAGACAAGTGGCGGCAAACTAGATTATAAAAAAATCTTAACACTTAGAAAGCACGCTAGCCGATCTAAAAACAAACACTGGGAAAAGGCTATGGTACATATTGATAAAAGCATTAGCAAGATGTACACCAAGGCTTATCACCAAATCTGGGTTAGGGATGGTAAAGGAGAGTACCAAGCTGTACAACTAAATTTTGTGGATATAGAAGTTGAGGGATAGGCTATGAAGATTCGATTTGAAGATAACGGTCAGGACTTTCTGGAATGGGAAGTTGATGACGACGGCCAAGTAATAGGATGCGAGCCGTTTCAGGCATCCGTGTGGTGCGGTAAGTATGTGCTACAGCCAGAGTACTTGCAACGCGGACACAGTGTTTTTTATTCAGACACCCCGATCGTTCGAATCAATCAGCCAATTAGAGAACTCAAACATAAGGTAGAATCAATAAGTGAATAACATGATCAATACGCATAATGCCTTAAATAGGACAATGAACCTGCTTTTTGTTACGGTTTCTCAGGGTACGTCCCATCTTTTAACCAGATTGAAAGCCGTCAAGTCAGAAAATGGCAGTGACTTTAAGTTTGTATATATCGCGGGCAAAGTCACAGGATTGCCATACAAAGAGGTATTCGATAAATTCCAACAAGCAAAAACCAAGTTGTTGAACAAGGGATACTTTGTTATTAATCCTTGCGATTTTATCCAACCAGACGAAGATTGGAAAATTGCGATGTCGATATGCTTTACCCTCCTTCCTGCTGCCGATTACATTTATCTGTTGGATGACTGGAAAGATAGCAAAGGGGCCATATTGGAAAAAGACTTGGCTGATAAACTCGGAATAAATGTTCTAAACTGTGAGAATCATGACTAGCGAACAAGTAAGAATATTAACATGGGTCTTAATAGCAGTCGCCCTGATCCTTTTCTGGACAGCCGTTTATATGGGCTTTAAAATCTGTTTAAAATGAAAACAGTAAAGGTTTTAGTAGTGATCCTGTCAATAGTATGGCTATTGGCAGGATTAGGAGGTTCAACGATACTGTTGGGCAAACTTATTAATCATGTGTTCATCAAACCAACATCAGCAAAATGAACAAATCTCTACCTCAAATCCCCAAAAAGTATGATGCAATAGTGATCTTCTTAATGATCATGGGTGCAATAGGCGGTTTACTACTCATGTATACATTCTACGTTGATCATGCCTAAAAAGAAATCTTACTTAACCTACACAGATCAATTTTGCGGATCAGGCGGCAGCAGTCAGGGTGTCCGTAGACTTTCTGAAAAGCTTGGCGGGGGTCTGGAAATCACATTGGCTATGAATCACTGGCCTTTAGCTTGTGAAACGCACAATACAAACTTTCCAAACACATTACATGCATGTACTGATATTTCTGCATGTGATCCTAGGCGCTACCCTACAACTGACATGCTAATCACATCACCGGAATGTGTTGAACAAGGGTACGGAAACGGCAAGAAAAAGCCGACTAATCAGTTTGATATATTTACCGGCATTAAACTGGACGCCTCAGAAGAAAGAAGCCGAGCGACGATGTGGGATGTTGTAAGGTTTGCAGAATACCACAATTACAACGGCATCACTGTCGAAAATGTAGTTCAGGCACGTAACTGGCGGCTTTTTGACACTTGGTTAATTGCAATGCATAATTTAGGATATAGTCACAAGTGCATTTTCCTGAATAGTATGCATTTCCCGCCATGCCCACAAAGCAGGGATAGAATGTATGTTGTTTTCTGGAAGAAAGGGAACAAAGCCCCGAATTTAGAATTTACACCGAAAGCACATTGCCCAAAATGTAAAAAGGATATCGAGGCTTTCCAATGGTTTAAGCCCGGGCAGAAGTCTTGGAAATATAACACGGGATATCTATACCGCTGTCCGGTTGACGGTACGGTTGTAGAACCATATCACCACGCTGCATTTAACTGTGTCGACTGGTCTATAAAAGGCAGACGTATAGGAGATATTAAATTGTCAGAAAACACCCTGAGAAGGGTTAAAAAAGGCCGTGAAAAGTTTTGGGTTGATGGCCAGCCTACATACCAATATCCGCTAATACTGCAAACGGCGAACAGTTCAAACGGCAACAATGTCGGTCGGGCTGTTGATCCATTTCAAACCCAATGTACACGGCAGACAATGAGCTTGCTTACACCGATGATTTTAGAGCTTACAAGTAAAGGCGGGTGTTTGCCGGTTTTCGATAAGCCAATATCCACAATTACCGCCGGTGCCCATCATCATGGTATTTTAACAGCAGACAATTACAAGTCATTTATTGCTTACTACAATGGAGGTTCTGACGTATCGAGTGCAATTGTTGATCCAACCGGCTCTTTTACTACCGTTCACCGTCATGGTTTATTTATTGACAAAGCGCCGGAAGTTGAGGATTGTTACTACCGGACATTAAAAGCACACGAGGTTAAGTTAGGAATGGCATTCGATAAAGATTATATCGTGCTTGGAACTCAGAAACAGCAGGTTAAACAATGCGGCAACGCGGTCACGCCGCCGGTAATGGAAGCAATACAGGAAAGAATTATTGAACCTTTTTTATAATCAAATTATGAAAATATCAGACCTTAAAATTAATTATAAATCATTGTTCTCTCAGTTTGAAACCAAATCGACAGCAGTGATTTCGCTTTGCGGAAGATACAGGTATTCGTTAACAAGGCGATGGGACAGCAATAAACCAACTTTACTTTTTATTATGCTAAATCCAAGTACCGCAGATGCGTGGGAAAATGATCCTACAATCATAAGGTGCATCACTTACGCAAATGATTGGGGATATGGCGAGTTGAATGTTGTCAATCTTTTCGGGTGGATGGATAGCAACCCTGAAGGACTATTTGTAACAGACGATCCAATTGGCCGTGATAATGTCTGCCACATTATAGCCGCGGTCAGGAAAGCTGATCTAATAATATGCGCTTGGGGCAATTATCCGATTATAAAGAAGCTCTCAACAGAAAAGCAGTTGCAAGCCATCAGGTCATTTGGAAAGCCTGTCCACTGCCTTGAACTTAGTATTGACGGTATCCCCAAGCACCCCTTATATCTGCTTAAATCTCTTAAACCAATATTATATGAAATTTAAATACTATAAAAACCCTGATAAGCGGCAATACTTCGCTTTCAATGAGCAATTCGGAATGATCATATACACTGAAAAAAATGGCTTTTACAGCATCAGCACCGGTGTGGATCAGGAACTTTGCAACGACATTCCAAGTTTCGGCGAGGAACTGGAAAAGGAGCTATTTATTGAACTGGTAGCGCCCTTTGAAGTAAGGCTCAAAGCGGCAACTGACCTTTTAAAACAGCAAATGAGTGATGATCTATACGAAAGACATCAAGAATATTTAAGACAAAAAGAACAACCTTACCACTAACATTATGATACTAGGATTTTCACAAGTAATAAACGGACAACCCACGCTATTCATCGAAAAGATTTGGGAAAGTATTTACCAAATGGCACCCGAAAGGCCATCGCAAGAATATCTAATTTATCAACAGGCATATAAAGACAAGTTTGGGAAATTTTGGGATGGCACCGGCGATATGTGGCATGAGCCGGTTGACCCGAAGTTACATACCATAAGAAACCCTCGGGTAACGAAGTCGGGGGATATCGCTGCCAAACAATGGAAATCAGGTGATTTAATTCACCCAGCCATACACAATAGAAGCCCTTTGTATTTTCAGTTTGCACCGATAATGAAAGTTATTAGTGTTCAGGCGATACGGATAAAGTGGTATAAAAAGCAATGGTCTGTATATGTTGATGATCGGCAGCTTGCGGTTTACGAAGTGGAAAAACTTGCCAAAAATGATGGATTCACGAGCCTTCATGAATTTTCAGCCTATTTCGACACAGATTTTGCCGGGGTAATAATCCATTGGACAAACTTAAGGTATTGATCATGGAACAAATATATTATCCTATAGGATGGGCAGTAACATGGCTGTTCATCGTCGCCCTAGTCGTCATTACTATTGCGCTTGGTTTGGGCTCTGTCGCATTTATTGCGACGAAAGTAATTATAACAAACTGGTATCAATTTCACATAAACAGGCATGTAATTCCGTCTAAAAATATCAGGAATATGTATAAGAATAAACCCCTGATGTGCATCAACAATAATAAAAGTTGGGTTTTAAAGTACAGGCTTAGAAATTTCAGGAGGGCTAGAAATGGTAAAGAAGAAAGGTAAATACGACGACCTTTTTGCGATTTGTAATGAGAACGGCCTTGACTATAAAGCTGTAGTGCTAGATTTTACCAAAGGCCGAACAGATAGTTTAAGTTCTCTCAGCGATATCGCATATAGCACATTATTGAACAGGCTAAAAACATTGAACAAATCGAGCAATAAGAAATTTGTAAAAAAGCCAGGTGATTTGCAAAGAAAAAAAATGATCAGACTGGCTTTAACAATGCATTGGGGCGGTGGCGATATGAAAACAGCTATAAAGGAACTGGACGAATGGTGCAAAAAGCAGAAATTTAAAAAGGGGTTTATGCATCACACTGCTGGCGAATACGATTTATTAGTGACCATTTTTGAACAAAGGGTCTATGCAGATTACTATAGAGACTTAAACAAATGACAAAGATTAACAACTATGAACTGAGCAGTTCAAGCTTACCCGAAGAAATGATCGTGCAATACACAAATGGTCTTTTAAGTGCCCTTTTATTGCCGATTAAATACCCGTTAAGCGAAGAAAAATTTAACAAGATCGTCAGGGCCTTGCCAACAGTCAGGCTTGAAGAAAATCTCCAGAACTTTCGGGCTTTCGGTTTGACGCCTACACCTGAGGTGCCAAAGAATAAGAAAATTTCCATGTTCTGCGAAAAGTACATGGAATATAACGCCGGACTGAAATATGTGGCAAACGGCATTGACGGTAAGCAGATCGAAAAGGTAAAAGTCACCAAAGATATTTTGGACAGTTACTTTAAATCCGAAGACTTCCTGATCAGGGGCAAACACAGTGTGCAAAATTTCGTTAAGAACTACAATTTGGTGCTTCGGGAACACACCAACCCTCTAAAAAGCAAGCATCCGAATTATTACTCTGTTGAACACGCTAAAAAATTGCAAATAGCGGAGCTGCCGGACTATTGGCGTCATCTGAGTTCCTTAGGGCTTGTGGCGGTTAAAGACCGAACGGGCAATTTGACAGACTGGGTTAAGAAACCTTCCTGACCTTTCCTTTAGACAATATAACACCGAGGTGAAAGCTCGTTCTTGCTCCGTGCTTCTCCTTTAATCTCTTTATCATCTTTTCTATTGAACTTAAGGAATTCGGCTTAATCCCGGATTCCTTAAATAATTCAGCTATTTCTGGCTGTGTCCTGCCTTCACATAGGTATTTAATTAGTAGTTCTTCCATATTGTTAATATTTGATTTGACTAACTTACGCTATATTGATATCAAATTAATACGGAAAACCAGAATTGGAATAAATTTTCAGTTTATTATATTTACGCCATGAAAAAAGCTACAATTGCAGTATTGTTACTGTGTTTAATCGCTTGCAATGAAAAGAAAAAAGCAGCAACAATAATATCTGATGAAGATATCAAAATAAAAGTTCTCTTTTATATTGATAGTATCAGCCGTGGCACAGACCTAGCGATTGCTAATTATAGGTTAGCTTATCAAATGGAGGGTAGACAATCTGTGGATTTTGTCAATGACTTGGAAATAGTTAAAGATAGTACTGGCCGAAGTGCCGAATCTTCATTCTTGATCGTTAATTCGGCTGATTCCTATAAAAGAATAAAAGGAAGCAAAGTACAAACAACAGGCATAAGTTTCAAGGTTGATTCTACTGGAAAGGTTTTATCTCATGCAGGGTTCCTTTTATATTACCCAAGTCCGTCTTTTTATTTTAATATGGAGACAGGCACCGACCAACTATTTAATCACATGAATAAATGACAAAAAAGCCCTGATGATCTCAGGGCTTTTTTGATTTATTTGGTAAGTATTTTGGCAAGCATTAACAACGTTAGTATTTTTGTCTCAATGGCTTACAATAATAAAAATAAGTTGATCCGCGTAAAGCAAATCCAAGACGCTTATCTTTTGCATAAAAAGGATGGCGTTTCGACCCGTTACGTGTATAAAACCTTTATTTGGCCGCGTTGGAACATCAGCATTTCTTCCCTATACAATTACCTCGCAATCAACGTGCGCAAAGAAATGCGTCAGCTCGATATGTTCGACCATATCAATTAGATTTTCCGCTTTAGCACCCCGCTAATTACCAATTTCTCAATTATTCCCTCAAAATCCTCACCGCTTGACATCGGATCACGATACGAACACTGATAGCGCAGTACGTTATAATTTACTACGCCGGTATCGAGTGGTTCTTCGTCGATGCGTTGTAGCTTTCCGGTGTTCTCGCTTTCAAGATCGTCGAGCACGTACCTCACCACAGTATGGTAAAGGACATTCTTTAAGCCCTCGGCTTTACTGGTTGAAATATTGCTAGTATCCCATGTCGGATCAGTCACCACATGAAATTCCAGTGTTAACAGGCCATTCCAAAACTTCCCCGCTTTTGTCCATGCGATTTTCCAGCCTATGAAAATGGCCGGTTGTGGGTAATATTCAAATTGCTCAGGATTTAACGGCTGTCCGCGCATCTTGTCGATGTGTTCCACTGGCGGCAACTCAAGCGCCTCAAACAATGCTCTGTTTTGCTCAAAAGCATTATATATTTTTAAAAATAGATTGATCATGTTGTCGTGATTGCTTTGTTAATTTCTGTTGTCATCATAGCTTCTATCCGGCTGTTCAATTGGGTTGAATTACCTAAGAATTGCCGTTGCGGCATTTTAAATTTTATCGTCCTTACAAAAGACTTTACAGTATGTGCGGCGACCGTATGCCTTTTTACCCGCTCGGTACGTCCGTCACGTGTTCGACTGTGTGCCGCCCGTCGGTGCGCCCGAACATTGTGACTGCTCACCTGTTGCACGGCGTTGATCTGTTCACCATTATTATGTGCTGCCGCATACGGTACGTCAGTTCCGATGATCGCCCGGTCACTGTTAGACATTACTTTTCTAATGCTTCGCATCAGCCTGCCGCTTTTAACAAGTACATGGCGTTTATCTGCCCTTGTTTCCCTTGTTCCCTCTTTCCTTCGCTTTCGTTTTTCCCACGGATCGGGCATAGTATTGAACCAATTTTGTTGCCTGAACCTTTCTTTGCTAAAATTGACCGCTACAGTGGCCGACTTACTTGGTATCGTCCGCGCCACTGTCATTAGTCGCCTGACCTGACGGTCAAAATCGTTTAATTCTCCTGCCATAACTACCCGTATGAAGTTTCCAGATTGCCCATCATCCGTTTGAACATATTCTGCATATATTCTTCAAATTCCTTTTTGCCCATGCCTTTAAAGTCAGTGCCTGTCGCGCTCAGGTTAACTCCTTTAACCATTGCATCCATGTTGATCGTGATGTTTTTGACCTGTTGGGCGGTGCCGGTAGTTCCGCTTGCGCTGCTGCTTACTGGCAGGTTTTTAGTCTTGCCACCGGTGCCATCAGGTTTCACGCCACCTATCGGCGCGAGCACCTCCTTTTTGGCCTCTTTTTGCGCCTTGTACTCGGCATTTACCTCGTTGCGGATTACTTCTATTGATTTGCCGTTTGAAAT
>NZ_DATHGC010000185.1:0-5024 GCF_035317785.1 Pedobacter sp.
ATAGATCAGGTCGTAGTATCTGGAATATTCGCCATATTGGTTGTCGTTGTAGCTGATGCCTGCATCTGGAGCAAACCTTTGGTAATTTCTTTTGATGTTTTGAAAAGAGCGGTCTGACTTGTTGTCCTGTGCGATCAATAACTGTTTTGGATGAAACCTGATTGTCAGGCTCTGATAAAACCGGTTGGAGAGGCTTTTGGTAAATGATTTCTGGATCCTCAGGCCCGGGGTTTCCTCAATGAGGTCCGTCTGGACCTGGTTGTTCAGATAAGTGTTGGTGCGGTAAGTATTGGTCAGGGTATCCAAATCCTCTACCTGGTTATTGTCCTTGTCAGATTTCAGCACCAGCTTATTGGTCAGGTCAAGATTTATTCCCGCAAATTTCTTATTGCCGAAGATGAGCGTTTTCAGATCGGGCAGGGTCAGGTTGATCTCCTGGCTGATGCCATCATTGCCGGTATGGTACCTGCGGTTAAATTTCTGGTTGCCTGCAGCATCGGTAAAAGACCGGAACTCGGTCATATTGGATCGCTGATTGTCATTGTTATAGGCGGATAAATTATAACTGGCTGTGAGGCCGCGGAAGCGTGTATGCTGTGTGATGAAATACGGGGAGTACCGGTATTCGCCACTGAGGTGAAAGCTCTTGTTGTTGTAATTGCTGGTGTTAAAAGTATTGTTGGTGCTGGTCAGCGCGTTCTGCAAATTTCCTGCGGTACGGAAGGTTTGCTCTTCATTTTCTCCCTGGTTGATGTCTACGGATTGAGAGAGCTCCAGATTGTGGCCCTTTTTTGTAAACTCATAATTGGAATCGAAACGCTGGTCGGTGCTTGAAGATGAATTGCTGTGACTGCTGTTCTCAAAGATCTGATCTGTACCATTCACGGTTGTGGTGGTCCTGGTTTCAGATAAGTAATCGTTGTCCCGGCCCCGCAGGAAGTAGTTGGATTTTAAGGTGCTTTTGCTTTGATAGGTGGGGTTCTCAATGAAGTTGTAGGTCAGGCTCGCCCCTGCGGCAAGGGGCCGGTTGATGCCCGAGGCCCGGAAGTCAGGCTGGTACTCCACATTGGTACCCACGCCCTTAAAAGTACTGCTGGACACCAGGTCATTGACGTCATCCGGGACTTTATTGATATTGTTCATCGCCCCGACCAGGGCAAGCTGCATTTTGGGAGTGAACATGTTGATGCTGGCATCGGTTTCAAAGCGGTTGTTGGTGCCATAGCCAAAGCCGATCTTACCAAAGTAGCCGATATCCTTCCCCTTTTTGAGCTTAAGGTTCATTTCCAGGGTAGAGTCCAGCGGGTTGCTTTTGTCCCTCGCTGTGTTGTATACCTGCACTTTTTGCAATGCGTTTTTAGATATGTTCTGGATGGCGATCTTGGCATCCCCGCCAAAGAAAGATTTTCCGTTTACTTTGAGGCTTTTTACTTCAGTACCGTTCACGGTAATCTGCCCGTCTCCCCATAGGGTGACGTTGGGGATTGCCCTGAGCATATCTTCTACTGTCGCATTGCTGTCCAGTTTGAAGGCCGCGGCATTAAATTCGAGGGTATCGCCGTTCATGCTCATGGGCGGAACGGAGATCACCACATCATTGAGCATGATGTCCCTGCGGTTCACTATGATCGTTTTCAGATCGATGGCATTCGTTCCGGAAGGTATTTTGAAATTTTTGCGTGCGGTCATATAACCTACATGACTGATGTCCAGCCTCAAACCCAGGTCTACCGGAAGATTTTTGAAATTGAACTCTCCGTAGGTGTTGGTGACCTGGTAGCTGAGCAGCGTACTGTCGGCTTCCTTATAGATGGATACTGTGGCCGATTTCAGGACATAATTTTGCGCGGTGTCCCTGGCAATTCCTTTGGCAGTACCAGGAGCTGTTGTGGTATTGGTCTGCTGTGCGCGGGCAGTAAAAAAGACTGCACATAGCAGAAATGCTATAGTGAAGAGCGTTAATTTAAACATGGAGCGTTAATTTTTTTTGGGTTTTAACTGGATGATGACCGGGTTGCTTTTCTTGTTCTGTGTTTTAAAATATTCAGTCAGTGCCGGATCATATTTCCGGTTCTTGCCTTCGTTCTGCTCCTTAAAATTGAACAGCATCAGTGAGGAGTAGCTGGTATAGAAATATTTTCTGTCAAACAAGTGAAATCCTGTGTTGGCAAAATCGTAATGCACACCGGCATCAGTCACGGGAAGAAACTGCGAGAGGGAATCAGGCTCTATATCTGAAATAGAGGTCACCATATTGTTTTTCAGGTTATAAATAAAAGCCTTTTTTTCATCGTTGCCCCAGCTCCAGTTATTTACCTTAAAGTAGAGGTTGTCGCCGATCTGATAAGTGCTGCTGATGGCGAAGAAGGCTTTTGGATATTTTTCAAAATACTCCCGTCTTTTCCCTTTATAAATGGGGTTTCCTCTAAAATCGGCGGGCAATGAATTGTTGGCAGGAAAAATGATCTTGTAGGCCAGTGAAAGTTTTTTTGGCGTTAGTTTGTACACATTGTATTCGTACGCGGTAATAAAAAACAATTCATCCGGCACACCGTAGTCGGTTAAGGTTTCTCCGCCGGTATAGAACTGGTCGGTTTTATACCTGGCCAAAGAAAAAGGAAAATAACTTTCCACTTTTTTCTTGTCTTTAACCAGGCTGATCTCAAAGTTGGTGCTGTCGTTGCTGTTTTTCTCCACGTAGCCCTGGTCTACAACTGTACCGTCACTAAACTGGCGCTGGTTACTATTGGCCTTATCCGCTTCCTTTTTTACTTTCCTGATTAATTTGGCATTGAGGTCAAAGTAGAAAAAATTTTTACCTGCGGAAACCTGGATGACCGGCTGGTTATTTTCTGTCTTCATGACAAAACCGTAGAAGTTCTGGTTCTCCTTGTCGTTGGGATCTTTTTCAATCTTGCTCCCGTTGATTTTGGCTTTGTATTTTCCTTCTTTGGTAAAGATTAAAATTGATTTGGTATCGTAGTCCCAAACGATAAAGTTATTGTCAGTCACCTTAAGCTGACTAATGGACCCGAAAAGACTTTCTTTTGTAGTCTCGAGCGGTATAAACTTAACTTCGTCAAAAACCTGGGCAGCGGCGGCGCCTCTGGAACTTGCTGGATCAATACGGAGTGTCCGCATTCCGGTGCTGTCGACTTTACTGGCCTGGGCCATGATATGGCCATAAAAAAGGGTACAAATAATTAAACTGCTGAGAGCGAATTTTAACATACCGGCGTTGAATTGGTTCCCTAAATGTATTGATTTTCGAAACAGGAATGATCTTTTGGAGAGTAAGAGGTGTATTTTTAACACTAATTAACAATAATTGCCCTTACAGAAGGTATGATCTGATCAGTTTGCCAGTGACAGCAACTTTGATGTCAAAAGGGTTCAGATGGGTATCCGGCAGCACTGCAAATTCCCTGTGGGTGATTTTCCCGTCCATATCAAAGGGGGTTAGTCAGTCCCATTCTGCAGGCTTTCCATAAGTACAATTTTGTTAATCTACAGCATAATCATACGCATAATTAAAATATATGCGTATATTTGCTTTATGAAAGCAAGATTGAATTTAACTATTGATGAAGGACTTTTGTCTCGTATTAAGTCTTATTCTGAAAGCAAGAAGGTTAGTATTTCTGAACTGGTTGAGCAATATTTTAACAGCATCTCAAAACCTGCCAGACATGAAAACATTATTGATATGGTGGAAAAATTAAATCCCGTCAAATTTAATGTTAATGCGGATTTGAAGAAGGATTTTTACGAAGAACAGGCAGGTAAATATGGCTTTTAAGATATTTTTAGATGCGAATATTTTACTTGATTTCCTGCTAAAACGGGATAATTATAAAGATGCCAAACAGATCATGATCTTAGTGGTCGAAGGGAAGGTAATTGCTTATATTACTCCTGCTATTGTTCATATTGTGGGGTATTGGCTGACAAAAGCCTATGGATCTGAAAAAGCAAAACGGTTGCTATTAAGTTTAGTAACTGATGTTCGTGTCATTGATAGTAGCCATGAGTTGACCTTATTGGCTTTAAATTCTAAAATAGAGGACATCGAAGATGCTCTGCAATATTATACTGCAATTCATAATCAATTGGATTATTTTCTTTCAGGTGACAAGAAATTTCAAAAGGCGGCTATTCCTACATTGCCTGTGGTTGCCTCAGCATATTTTCTGAATGAAATCTATAGATGAGAACCTGATATCCGCAAAACTCGTAGTCAGATTAGCATACTTAAACATTGACCCTCCTAACACTTTTGAATTTGGTTAAACTATTATGTAATTTTGCATTTCAAATTAAATTAATAACATATGTCATCAGTAGAGACAACTTACGTTCCTTACAAAGTTAAGGACATTTCACTGGCAGAATGGGGCCGCAAAGAGATCGGATTGGCAGAGGCAGAAATGCCGGGGCTAATGTCCCTCCGTGAAGAATTCGGACCTTCGCAGCCATTAAAAGGAGCCCGCATTGCAGGCTGCCTTCACATGACCATCCAGACTGCAGTTTTAATTGAAACATTGGTGGCACTGGGTGCGGAAGTCACCTGGTCATCATGTAATATATTTTCAACGCAGGATCATGCGGCGGCAGCGATTGCGGCAGCTGGCATCCAGGTTTATGCCTGGAAAGGTCTTGACGAAGAAAGTTTTGACTGGTGTATCGAACAGACATTGCATTTCGGTCCGGACCGTCAGCCATTGAACATGATCCTTGATGATGGCGGTGACCTGACCAATATGGTGTTTGACAGGTTCCCTGAGCTGATCGCTGGCATCAAAGGTCTTTCTGAAGAAACGACTACCGGTGTTCATCGCTTATATGAGCGCATGAAAAACGGAACATTGCACTTGCCTGCGATCAATGTGAATGATTCGGTGACCAAATCAAAATTTGACAACAAATACGGATGCCGTGAGTCATTGGTTGATGCGATCCGTCGTGCTACCGACATCATGATGGCTGGTAAAGTTGCTGTTGTAGCGGGTTACGGCGATGTGGGT
>NZ_DATHGC010000186.1:0-6919 GCF_035317785.1 Pedobacter sp.
CTGTTATAGTTCCCGGCAATCCCGGGGAAAGTGAGCTGTTCAGAAGGATCAATCTTCCTGCAGACCACAAAGATGTCATGCCGGCCAAAGGCAAAAAACTGCCTGAAAAAGACATTGCAATTGTTCGCTTCTGGCTTGCCAAAGGCGCCCCCTGGCCAGAAGACGGCAGCAAACAAACAGCATATCGCGTTGCAAAACTCGAGCCGCGCAATCCAGCCCTGCCTGCTGCATCGGACAATCTTTCCAATCCGGTCGATCTCTGGACCAACCAGTATTTTAAAAAGAACAAAATACAATGGCCTGCTTTGGTCGATGACCATACTTACCTCAGGAGAGTTTACCTGGACATCATTGGCCTTTTACCTCCGCTTGCAGATCAGGAAAGATTTATCAAAGACACCCGGCCAGATAAAAGGGCACAATGGGTAAGACAATTACTCAACAACGAGGATAATTATGCCCTGCACTGGCTCAGTTTCTGGAATGACGCCTTAAGAAATGATTATTCGGGTACCGGCTACATTACAGGCGGCAGGTTCGACATCACCGACTGGCTCTACAAATCTTTAAAGACCAACAAACCCTATGATCAGTTTGTAAAAGAACTGATCAGCCCAACAGACGAATCCAAAGGCTTTATTGAGGGTATAAAATGGCGTGGTGTGGTCAATGCCAGCCAGAAAACTGAAATGCAGGCTGCACAGAACGTTTCCCAGGTATTCCTGGGTCTGAACCTCAAGTGCGCTTCCTGCCACAACAGCTTCATCAGCGACTGGAAACTGGAAGATGCCTATGCTTTTGCCAATATTTTTGCAGACACAGCATTGGAGATCAGCCGATGTGAAAAGCCAACCGGTAAATTTGTGGACGCGCGGATGCTGTGGAAGCAGTTGGGCAATATAGACGCCAAAGCTCCCGTCGCAGAAAAAAGAAGACAGCTTGCTGAAAACCTGATCAGGCCGGAAGACGGCAGATTGTACCGAACCATAGTGAACCGCGTTTGGGCTCAGCTTATGGGCCGCGGCCTGGTAGAGCCGGTAGATGTGATGGACAACGAGCCGTGGAACCAGGACTTGCTGGACTGGATGGCCTTTAACTTCACTGCCGGAAAATCCGACATCAAAGAACTGATCTACCTGATCGCCACTTCTCATACCTATCAGCTGCCTTCGGTTGGATTTAAAGAAGTAGCGCAGATCAGCGATCCGAAGTATAAATTTAAAGGAATGACACGCAAAAGAATGTCTGCAGAACAGTTTACAGATGCAGTAAGCAACGTCATCTCCCCTGTTTTCGCCGACTCCAACCTTAAATATAATCCTTTTACAAACGCAGCCTATAAGCCGGCATTTGTACGGGCCTCCCTTGTGGCAAACAACGGATTCCTGACCGCATTGGGCAGGCCAAACCGCGAAACCGTGGCGACGAGCAGGGATTCCCAGGCCAATCTGTTGCAAGCGCTGGAACTGACCAACGGCGGGAGGTTCAATGCCGTACTGAAACAGGGAGCAGAACAATGGAAAGCAAAATACAAGGATCCGGATTTACTGATCAAAGAAATTTACGGCCGGACTTTAGGACGTGCCCCGGTAGAAAAGGAACTTAAACTGGCCAGACAGGCGCTGGGTAAATCTCCGGATACAGCAGCCATTCAGGATCTTTTCTGGGCAGTAGTTCTCCTTCCTGAATTTCAGATTATTTACTAAAGAAGATGATGGTCAAACCGAACAAATATTTATAAGATGAGCTGGAACAGAAGAGACTTTTTAAAGAACACAAGCGCAGCTACCCTGGCTGCGATGGCTGCAGGTATACCTCTGACCAATTTGCTGTCTTCCTGCAATAAAAAGAACGGCAATGCTACAGCAGATACCGTAATCCTGCTTTGGATGGCAGGCGGGATGGCCCATACCGATACTTTCGATCCTAAAAAATACACCCCTTTTTCAAAAGGAATGCAGGCGAGCAGTGTACTGAGCACCTTTAAGTCTGTACCGACTATTTTAGACGGGGTTCATTTTTCTGAAGGGCTGGAATCGATCGGTAACGTAATGGACAAAGGCACGGTGATCAGGTCTTACGTAGCAGGAGATATGGGGCACATTCTGCATTCCAGGCATCAGTACCACTGGCACACCTGCTATAAACCCCCTCAGTCTGTCTCGGCACCGCATATCGGCTCCTGGATCGCCAAAGAGCTTGGCCCGTTAAATCCGGTGATTCCCGCTTTTATTGATATAGGCCAGCGGTTTACACTTGGTGAGGGAGAAGAACTGAAAGCATTCCACACCGCTGGTTTTCTCGGCAATGAATTTGGCCCCTTCCTGATTCCCGACCCTTCTGCTGGTCTGGAGAGTGTACAGCCACCCGTGGGCATGTCGTCCAGCAGGTTTGAAAAAAGAAATAAACTGTATCATGACCTGATCAGTCAAAACCCGATGGGCGAATATGGCAGCGACTACCAAAAGGAGTCGTTGAAAAGGTCTATGGAACAAGCTTATATCTTGTTAAATTCGCCTGAGGCAAAAGCATTCGACCTGAGCCAGGAACCTAAAGAGAGCTACGACATCTACAACACCGGTAAATTTGGTCTCGGCTGCCTGATGGCGCGCAGGCTCGCCGAACAGGGTGCCAGGTTCATCAGCGTGACTACGGAATACGAACCGTTTAAAGGCTGGGATACACATGACAACGGCTATACCAGGCTTATCGATATGAAAAAACAGATAGACGGCCCTGTCGCCCAGCTGATCAAAGACCTGGACAAAACCGGGCGTCTGGACCGCACACTGGTGATTCTGGCCAGTGAATTCAGCCGCGACATGATGGTAGAAGGCCGGCCGGATGCCAAAGTTCAGGAACAGGTCGATCAGCCTGATGTAATCCAGGACATTAAAAATTATGGAATGCACAGACACTTTACAGATGGTTGTTCCATGCTGATGTTTGGCGGCGGCATAAAAAAAGGAAATGTTTATGGCAAAACTGCAGACGAAAGGCCTTGTAAAACAATAGAAAACCCGATCGTGATCGATCAGGTCCACCAGAGTATCTACCACGCGCTCGGCATAGCGCCCGATGCAAATTATGTTGTGGAAAAAAGACCGTTCTACACCACCCCGGACGGATTGGGCAAACCGGTTCTGGATCTGTTTACTTAATGGATTTGTGCAACAAAAATTCATTCACTCGCATTAATATCCTATCTTTAGTAAGCAACACACAAAGAAATCTAACCAAACCCAAATCCAGATGATCAGATCTGTCCGAACGAATGCAAAAACAGCGCTCAGAATAGCTTTAGTTTTGCTGATCGCAGTACTTACCCTTCAATTTAAACAGTCCTCAGAGCAGCTATTGCCTTTGAAAAAAGATACGCACATCGTGCTGATCGGGAATAATCTTGGCTCCAGAATGATGAATTATGGCCATTTTGAAACAGAAATGCACCTCCGGTATCCAGATTTCAACCTGTTTATACGAAATATGTGCGATGGCGGCAACACACCCGGTTTCCGTCCGCATGCCAGCAGGGTCTCTCCGTGGGCTTTTCCGGGCGCAGAGAAATTCCAGACAGAACTCGCCAACTTCTCAGACAGCCAGGGCTTCTTCGAAACAGAAGATCAGTGGCTAACCCGGCTCAAGGCCGATGTCATCATTGCTTTCTTTGGCTACAATGAATCTTTTGAAGGGCCAAAAGGTCTGGAAACCTATAAAGCAGAGCTCGATGCATTCATTAAGCATACACTAAAACAACAATATAACGGCAGTGCTGCGCCCCAGCTGGCCATCGTATCACCCATTGCATTTGAAGACCGCTCGAAAGAATTTGACCTCCCGGACGGCAAACAGGAAAACCTCAACCTCTCCTCATATGCCGCAGCAATGAAAGAGGTCGCCGGAAAAAATAATGTCTTGTACGCTGACGTTTACCCGGTAACAAAAAGCTGGTTTGAAAACGCTAAAAAACCGCTGACCATAGATGGCTCACAACTGAGCGATGAAGGTTATGCCCGTTTCGCTCCTTTACTGGCAGACCTTGTATTCGGCAAAGCACCGGTAAAGGCCGAAGCACAGCGCGAAATGGTTCATGCAGCGGTTTTGGAAAAGAACTGGATGTGGCACAATGATTTCAAAATACCCAATGGTGTCCATGCTTATGGACGAAGGTTTGATCCCTTTGGGCCTGATAACTATCCTGCAGAGATCACCAAGCTGCGCCAGCTCACAGCTATCCGGGATACCGCCATCTGGCAGGCCGCAAACGGCAAAAAAATGGACCTCACAGCAGCGGATAAAAAGACTACACCGGTTCCTGCGGTAAAAACGAATTACAATCCAAAAAATAACGGTAGCCTCGAATACCTGTCCGGAAAAGCCGCACTGGCCACCCTGAAAGTAGCTCCGGGCTTTAAAATCGACCTTTTTGCCTCCGAGCAGGAATTCCCGGACCTGGCCAAACCCTGCCAGATCACATTTGACAACAAAGGCCGGCTGTGGGTGGCCACCATGCCCAGCTATCCGCATTACAAACCCGGAGACAGCAAGCCCAACGACAAGCTGATCATCCTGGAAGATACCAACAATGACGGCAAGGCAGACAAGCAGACCGTATTTGCCGATCACCTGCATCTGCCGCTTGGATTTGAGATCACTGCAGATGGCGTTTATTTATCACAGGGTACAAACTTCGTACTCCTGAAAGATACCGATGGTGATGATAAGGCAGATACCAAAGATATTTTACTGAGCGGCTTTGATGACCACGATACCCATCACAACATACACGCATACGCATCAGATCCTTCCGGTGCCATTTACATGGGAGAAGGCGTATTCCTGCACACCAATGTAGAAACTTCTTATGGCCCGGTAAGGGGTACCAACGGCGGGTTCTACAGGTACAGCCCGCAGCTCCGGAAATTAGAACGTACCGCTCAGCCTTATGTACCTAACCCATGGGGCATCGCTTTTGATGACTGGGGACAAAATTTCTACGCAGAGACTTCGGGCCCCGCAGTACGCTGGATGATGCCTGTCAGTGTAAAACCAAGATATGGCGTTACCATCGAAACCTCAAGGGACCTTGTTCAGCCGGAGCACCGCGTACGCCCCACTTCAGGTTTGGAATTTGTATCCAGCCGCCACTTCCCGGACGAACTGCAGGGTGATTTCCTGATCAACAATACCATTGGTTTCCTTGGGACTAAAGAACATACACTGAAAGATGAGGGAACGGGCTATCAGAGCAGGCACAGACAGGACCTGCTGGTAGCCAGCGACAAAAACTTCAGGCCGGTGGATATGGAATTCGCCCCTGACGGCTCATTATATGTAGCAGACTGGCACAACATCCTGATCGGGCACATGCAGCACAATGCCCGTGACCCATTGAGAGACCATGTTCATGGCCGAATCTACAGGATCACCTATCCGTCAAGACCACTGGTGAAGCCTGCAAAAGTAGCCGGAGCCAGCATAGCAGAACTGCTTGAAAACCTTAAATTACCTGAATACAGAACCCGTTACCATACCAGGGCAGAATTACGGGGCCGCAAAGCTTCAGAAGTCCTGGCTCAAATTAAAGTATGGACTGCTGCCCTGGATAAGACAGACCCCAGATATGAGCACCACCTTTTGGAGGCCCTTTGGGTAAGCTGGGGGCTCAACCAGGTCGATCAGTCGTTATTGAGTCAGCTATTAAAAGCAAAAGACTACCATGCCAGGGCTGCCGCAGTCCGGGTGCTCCGCTACACCGGGCACCAGGTAAAAAACCAACAGGAGCTGCTAATGCAGGCCGCCGCAGATCCGCATGGAAGGGTCAGGCTCGAGGTCATTACAACAGCTTCATGGCTGCCTAAGGACAGCGGACTCGCTATCCTTAACGAAGCAGCAAAAAAACCAATAGATGACTGGATGCAGGTTTCCTACGAAACCGCCTTTGCACACCTGAATGGCAGGTCTGCCACAGAAAAACAAGAGGAAAAAATAAAAACAAAATTAAAAGGCCCGGCCAGGGACCTGTATGTAAAAGGGAAAGCCATTTACGCACGGGAAGGATTTTGTATTACCTGCCATCAGCCAGACGGCAACGGACTTTCTCCATCAGGATTTCCACCGCTGAAAGGAACCAAGTGGGTTACCGGAAACGAAGAACGCCTGATTAAAATCATTTTAAAAGGACTGCACGGACCAATAGAAGTGAACGGGCAGAAATATGCCGGACAAGTGCCCATGACGCCTTTCGGAGGAATGTTAAAAGATGACGAGGTCGCCGCAATAGCCACCTATGTACGAAACTCCTTTGGCAACAGCGCAGTCCCGGTATCTGCAGAAAAAGTAAAAACCATCAGAGCGGCAACAAAAGCAAAAACAGGATTTTATGCCCCGTCAGAGCTGTTAAAACTGCATCCGATGGAAAAATAAAACGGATCTGGATTAAAGCCGAAGTTCTTTGCGGTTAAATATGCTGAGCGGATCTGGTTCATCACCAGTGAGCACCGCTACCACATTCTGAACAGTCAAAACACACATCTTTCTAAAGGTCGATGCCGTGAGACTGCCTGAATGCGGTGTAATGAGCGCATTTGGATGCTGTAATACAGGAAAACCTTTCACAGGTGGCTCTTCCGGCAAAACATCAGCTGCAAACCCAGAGAGCTGACCGCTGTTTAATGCTGCAACCAGGGCTTCATGGTCAATCAGCTGGCCCCTTGCCGTATTGATCAGCTGAGCACCCGGCTTCATTAACGCCAACTGCGCTGAAGAAATCAAAGTCCCGGTTTCTTTGGTATACGGTAAATGAAGACTCAGCACATCAGACTGGTGCAGAACTTCATCCATACTCAAAAAAGCATAAGGCACATCCTGAACCGATCTGCTCCAATAGACCACATTCATACCAAAGGCGGCTGCCAGC
>NZ_DATHGC010000187.1:0-10267 GCF_035317785.1 Pedobacter sp.
CGAGTCCTATTATTACTGGTACATCACTGCCTGTATCTTCATTTCCCTAATGGTTTATGTAGCGATGAAGGATACAAAAGACAATTCCAGCCTCAATCAGGATAGCGATCATAAATACAACTGATGTGGGTACTTGTCTTCAAAGGCCTTGAATCCTGGCTGAGGCACGCTGATTTTAACACTTTCTTTTCTAAATATACCGCCAAATGCGCTCAGGTCAAACACGATCATGATCCAGGCAAACAACTGAAGTCCCATTACCGCGCCGATAAACACGTGCATCAGCACGATCCCCACCAGCATAACCATCCGTATTTTGCCCCATTTGACCCAGATCAGTAAAGGAAATAGGTTTTCTGCACAAAGTGTTCCCCAGGTCAGTGCGGCACATACCGCCGGATTACTGGCCACTGATTTTATCATTGGTGTAAACCAGGTATAAAACTGCGGTTGATTAATGGCACTCCATATCGCGGTTCCGTTCATCCATTCCTGGCCGCCCAGCTTTGAATAGCCTGCCACAAAATATACAATGCACAAATGAACCTGCAATATCCTTACATAAAAGCGATAAGTTTCCGGCAGGATTTCCTCTTCTTCTTGTTTACTGAGATAGCGGTCGATCGAAAACACTTTCTGTACAGGGAAGATCAGGGTATAGAACAACAGGGAAAACAAAAAGCCGTCAAAACCAAATGTCAGTAGGTTATAACCGTTAAAGACAATCATGTGTATGAAAAGACATATCCCTGCATTTATCTTGGTTTTAAAACCAATGAGCAGCATCATTGCAGAAATCCCAAACAGTACATACAGCATCTTCAGGAAAAGGTGTTCATTCTGGATACCCAGGAAAACAATCACGTCCGGCAACGAAACCGAATAGGTAACTTTCAGCGGTTCAGATAAAAAAGCCTGAATAATTCCCTTCTGACTGTACAACAGATCGGTGTAGCTGAATTCCACAGCTATTTTTGAGAGTATGGTAATGGCCACTCCGACACGCAGAACGGCAAACTCTAAATATTTGTTTAATGCTAAAGTTTTCATTTTTTTCCTAATTAAGCATATACGTACCATTGTATATTTCCCGGAAGCGGCTTTCCTTTTTGAGTGTTCTGTATTCCGCCATACTTTGAGGAACATACTCGCCTACCGATATGAACGCGGGTCCCGCACCGGGATACTTGGCAAACAGATAAGAGGCGACTATTCTTGACATGAGCTCGTATGCTTTCTGGTTTCTGAAAGTGTGGATCACAGCTGAAAAACGACAGTCAAAAAGGTTATCTCCGGTTCCGAAAGCGTCTTGTTTCAGCACATTTCCTTTTGTCATGGTGTAAGTCTTTATCACTGTCTGATTGCCTACATTGGGAGAAAAGAAACTATAGCCAAAACCACCGCCTGTCCAGGAAGAATACCTGAGCAAGACACCTTCGAGTGTTTTATTGCTGATCCTGATCAGCCCGGAGCCCAGTACAACGACCAGCAGGTGCCAGATCAGAAAACCCTTTATCAGTTTGGTTTTTACCTGGTTTTTTATATTAAAGCTCATGGTTCCTTTTTTATGGGTTAAAAAAATGCGGACGGAAATTTCCCGCCCGCACCATAGGCAGATGATTAAATTTAAAGTCCTCCGCCGCGAAGCGCGCTAGCTTTTACCGACTTAAACGATTGTTTGGTCAGGCTGCTGTTGAGCTTAGAGATGATGGAGTTTTGGAGGTCTTTACCAGTGGTAATGACTTTCACAGCAAGGATCACGTCAGAAGCTGCAATGCCTCCAGATCCAACGGCTACAGAAGAACCGCCAACCTTGCCTACCGATGACAATGGTGCTGCACCATAGTTAACAGTAAGGCGATAAGTTGCAGGATCAGCTCCTTTCAGAGACGCTACAATTTTGTCTACTTCAGCCTGTGAGCTGGTGTTGATGATCAGGCCTTTTGCAGTGTCCTGCGCTTTTGAAGCAGTGGTACCAAACAGTAAAAACAGAGCGGCACACATAGGGATAAATAGATTTTTCATTTTCTTGTTTTTTAGGGTAAATGATTTAAAGTTTATTAGCGGTCTAGACTTATTACATTAGTCGTGACATTCCCGGAGAGGGAAACAACATTTATAAACTTTTTTACTTTTTTCTTTTAACCAGAAAAAACAAGGCTGAAATGAATACCAGCAAAGAAATTAAAATCCAAAAATAGAGGTTTGCAGTATTGGGCTGGTCTATGGCGTCTGTATTGCCAATGAGGATGGCGGCCGCCCAGAAGTATGGCATTTGGTGAAGTTTGTCCCCGTCCGTAAGGAGCTCGAGCTTCGCTTTGTTCAGGGCCTCGTCTTTTGGCATGCCCTGCTGCAGGTATTTGTAAAATGACTCCGTGAGCTGATAAGTGACCTTATCGTCTACCTGCCAAAGATTGGTCAGGCTTGCGGGCACCCCGGCTGTCATGAATGCACGCGACATGCTGAACACGCCTTCCCCGCTCGCATAGCGGCCTACGCCGGTATTGCAGGCAGACAGCACCACCAAATCAGTGTTTGGAAACGCCAGCTGCTGTACCTCTGATAAATAAACTGCGGAATCAGCCAGGTAAAGACGCGGCTCCATATTGGCGCTGTCTGCGTTTGCATGTGCATAGATCTGCAGCAGCTGATATTTTGTCAGGTTATTTAAAAACCCAGACCTGGAAGCTTCCGCTCCGGTAAGCAGTTTTGAAGCTTTAAACCCCGCGGCGATCGTCATCAGTGATCTGTCGGAGCCCGGCAGGGACGACAAACCGGAGCCCGGTTTATAATTGACAGGTGCTACACCAAGAAACGTATTTGTATTGCTGCTGCTGCTGTTGCTTTTTTTCATCAGCACCCGCATGGAATGGACATAGCTGAAAATATATTGTTTAGCCAGAAAACTGCTTTTTGAACCTGGATCTGAAAGCAGCGCGTCAAAAGGGATAAAGTGATCATCCGGAGAAATGACGACCCGTCCGGGATTAATGTCCAAAGGCCTGAACAACCTGTTGTACACTTCATGGGCAAGGGAACAATACCGGTCATAATTTTGATTGAGCAGGGACTGGTCAGCACTTAGCGCAAGCAGTGCGCTCACATCTTTGCTGTAATCCGGATATTTTACCTTCAGCAGCTTTTGCCCCGAGGGGGAAAGTAAGAGCGCATAAATTACAGTGTCTCCCGTAAAATACTCAACCAGCGATTGTTTATCCGCTTCGAGTTTTTTACGGATAGCTTTGTAAGGATATACAGAGCGGTCATATTTATACTGATAATAAGCCGGATATCTCTGTTCCAGGTTCCCGATAAAGCTTTCCCATTTGTCCTGCGCATCACGCCATTCCGTTTTCAGCCGCGCGTACTGACCTGCATTTTGGATCGAGGCCATTAATTTCTGGCTCAGGACATAGCTTTTTACCCGCAGCAGTTTTTCTCTGTTCCGGTCTTTTTCCGCAATGTGTTTTTCGGCCGCAGCGCCGCTCAGCTGGTCATTGAGCAATACAGCCCTGCTTTTCTCAAAGAAATAGTAGGCCTTTTCCACATCCTTCAGATAAAAGCAAACAGCGATGCAGCGTTCATACATTTCTTTGGTCTTCTGCCGCCAGACCAGCTTGGACTGCTCTCCGTATTGCTTCCAGCGCATCACATCTACGGCATGGTCGGCCACTTCAAAAGTTGCCAGCGCCAGTTTCAGATCTTCCTGATCTCCAGACTGCTTATAGCGCTCAAGCAGGGCACTGCCCTTGTTCGCTATGATGGTGGTCACGAAATAATCGTTAGAAACCAGGTTTAGCATATTTACGCTCAGATTTGCCTTCAAAGAAGAATCTGTAAAACTCAAAGGCAGTATATTCAGCGCTTTCTGGTAGTAGCTGAGTGCTCGGCTGTATTTCTTTTCCTGTCCGTAAACTACTCCTATATTGGAGTACAGGGCGGCCAGCTGGTACAGGTCGTTTGTTTTCCGGGCAAGTTTTACGCCTTCATTATAACAATATACTGCCATTTTGCCTTGTGCCAGGTCATCTGCATACACGCTGCCCAGGTCAAGGAGATCCCGGGCACATTGCTCCAGGTTACCGTTGGCCCTGTTCAGCTCGTTAGCCTTTCTGTAATAACTTAGCGAAGCTTTCGCATCGCCTTTTTTACCCAGCAGATCGGCATACACCGAATAACTCGTGGCAAGATGGGCTGCATCAGACCCTGTCTTTTCCAATAAAGCGATCGCTTCTTTCACATTCGCTTCCCCTTCCTGAAAGCGTGCGAGTTCTACGGCAGCTTGTGCCCTTTGGGCAAGTAAGGGTGCCCTGGCATTTTCATCCCCGGCTTCCCGTGCAAATGATAAACCCTCATCGGCCACTTCTACGCTCTTTTGATAGTCACCAGTCTGGTAATAAGCATAGGCATTTTGTTCAAAAGCCATAAATACGATAAAATACTTGGCTGGAAATTTACTGCCTGCGGCGATGCATCTGTCAAAATAGTAATGTGATTCTCTGAGCAGGTTCAGCCGCTTGTAGAATATGCCCAGGTTAAAAAAGCTGTTTGCCAAAAAAGAGGGGTCTGCCGCTGCATTGCCTGAGGAATTTACAGCAGCTGCTTCTTTGGTATAAAAGATCGCCCGCTCCTGGTCGTCCGTTTTGCTGTAGCTGTCGCCCAGCCGGTGCGCCAGCTGGGCATAGGCACTATTCCTGGGCCTGCCGCATTTCAAAAAGCCGGTCTGCAGTGTTTTCAGCAGCTGGACTTTTTTTACAGAAGAAATGTCGGTATCGCTGTGTTTCTCGTTTACCTTCTCTGTCAGTTCCGCATCTGAAATACACTGGGCATGAGCAGCCTCTCCCGGCATAAAAGTTGCCAGTACAAAGACGGTCAAACACAAAAACAAACGCCGCATCAGGGTATATCTATTTTACACAGGAACCATTTTTTATGTGTTTTTTTGCAAGTACAATTTTGTTCGCCAGTACATTTCCAGTGCCGTCATCATTAGGCTGCGCCTGAAGGGCCGACAGGAAATCAGCTTTTTTAATATTGGGCACATAGAGGCTTTTTTTACAGTAAGCACCTATAATGCCACTGGCAATAGCGGCAGCGAATGAAGACCCGCTGATGAATTGAGGTTCAGTGCCCGTGTCAAAAGGCAGCTTAAATTTCATCCCGGTACGCGATACCTGGTCGGCCAGCACGCCCATATCAATAAATTTTCTGGAATAGTTTTGAGTCGGAGTCACCGTATTCCCATCCGTAGTGGTCACGGCGATCACACTGTTGGTGCCTGTACTCAGATGTGCCGGATAAAAATTGTGAATGGCAATGTCACGCAACTGGTCGTCTGTCAGGATCACACCATGTTCCATCTGGTAGATCTGCCTGGCGATGGCATCATCGGCATCGATCATGTTGCCCGCAGCGGTCACAAAAAGAATTCCTTTTTTTCGCAGGACACCGGTAATCAGTGTTTTTAAATAAGGGACCGGCATTTCGTAATAATAATAAAAACCCCAGCTGGCATTGATGATCTGCGCGCCTTTGGCAATCGCAAAATTAATGGCACAAATGGTTCCGAAAAGGTCGCCCACTCCATCTTTGTCGTGCGTTTTTAGCGGCATGATCTTTACCCCGTTTTCTTTAACATCCTTAAACTGATTGATGATGTACTGGCTGACGATGCTGCCATGCTTATTGGGATTGTCGTCATGGTAGACCCCATTGTTCCCAACAAAATTCCAGCCTTCATGTACATGCTGATAACATTCCGCAGCAACCGTTTTATCGTTTTCCTTCCATAGGTATTGCGGATCTACGAGGTTGGTGTCCACACCAGTGTCCAGAACGGCGATTACGATCTCCTGTTTTTTCCTTTGCGGGATATTTCCCTTGTTTGGTTTTGCCTCAAATCTCTTTTGCGGGTCTGCCGGAAGGGAGTTAAAAAAATTGAGCGCATAAGATTCACCAACGGTAGTGGAGGGAGGCCCCGAACCTGCTTTAAGCGAATCGCCGCTGATCAGGTTGTGGATTCCTTTGGCCGACCAGAGCTGTACCGGTATATCGCAATTTCCGCAGGAGCTGATCCTGATGGTATCTGTCTTAAAACCTTGCTTTTTAAGAGACTCCTTGATCACCTGAATGTTCTTTTCTGTGGGCTTCTTCTTAAAGAAAACGAGGATCTGGTCTTTACGATACGATCGGCTGAGTAAACGCTCGGTCTTTTCATTGCGCTTACTGATCCAAACCGGACCATAATTCCGGTCGGGCTGCTGTTGTTTACTGTTCATACGAATAGGAATTTTTATAATTTTTCTAACCAAATTTTAGCTTCTCTGCTCCCCGACAGATCCCGGTCTACCACCTGCTTCAGGCATTTTTTTGCCATTACCCTGTCTCCGTCCTGCCCCCTTTTCATCAGCACCACCGCCTTGTAAAACAGTCCCGGGTTGATGTAGAGGTTCATTTTCGCCAGCACATCAAACTGTATGATCGCATTGCTGTAATCACCGGTCACCAGGTACGTGATGCCGAGATTTTTGACTGCTTCGGGCCTTGCGGCCGAATCAGCGCTCAGCGTCTGAAAGACCTGCAATGCCTTTTTATATTGCTTTGCATTAAAAGCAGCAATGCCTTGCTGCATGTCCTCTTTGTCTGCTGCCACACCGCCCATTGTCGTACTCAGCGTGCTAAAGCTTGCCGCCGCATATTCCTGCGCCAGGTCTTCCGGTTCAGGGCTTCTGAAAAAGATGAGCCATGTAGCGATCAGACCGATGCAGGCAGCAGCTGCATACCATGCGAAATTCTTAAACAGGTAGTAGGGCCTGCTCCCCTCCGCATTCTTCTCCTGCTCACTGCCCTTTGTTTCTTCATAAAGACCTGCAAATTCAGTTCTTTTTTGTCCGGCCAGCGCTTGCTTCAGCGAATCCCTCATCACGATATAAGCCGCGACTTCTTTGGCAAATTCAGGATCAGACACACACCTTTCTTCAAACAATGCACGTTCTTCCAGCTTCAGGGAACCTTCAAAATAGGAGGCGATATAGGACATCAGGTCATTCATTTCACAATATCATTAGTACCCATCATTTTTCTTAGCTTATCCAGACAGCGCAGCCTGCTTGTTTTGACCACCTCTGCCGAATTGTATTCCATAAAACCTGCGATCTCCTTATCACTGTACCCATCTTCAAAAAAAAGCAGCACCTGCTTGCATTTTTCTCCAAGTTCCTGTAGTTTCTGCATCATATACCTCCACTCATCCTTTGCGATGATCTGCTGAATTGCATTTCTCGCCTTATCGGGAAGCTCAAACACCAAGCTGTCCAGAGCCGTACCATGATCAGCTTTCCTCTTATTAGTCGTGTCTTTTCTCAAAAGGTCAACACATTTGTTGGAAAAAATTTGATAGGCATAAGATTTCAAGGCTGAACGCCCTTCAAACCGGTTTGCAACGATGTGATCAATGATGCTGATTATGGTGTCAGAGTACGCACTGGCGGCGTCTTCAGCTGTGATGTTATATTTTTTGACGCCGTGACTGATCAGGTAAAAATATCCCTGATACAAATCTCTTTCAAAAATTCGTCTTTGTGATCCACCTCCCTTCAGCCCCTCAATAATTTCAGTATCTGAATGTAAAGCCATTATGTAAACTAATGTACTAGCTAAGTTACAATAATAGTTATTATATTTTCATAACCACTCCGCGAACTTCGCTATACTCCTCTTATGCCTCATCCTTCTATACACCCCATCACCCTCCCTGCTTCCAGCCACGTTTGTATTGCCCTCAATTCCGATTACAAAATCCCCCTGCACCCGCTCCAAAATCCCGCAATGCCCTATCCGTCTCAGCTCAGGAAAATATATTCCGTAAACTAATCCTGACCTAACCAAGTGACGAAGAACCACTTTCGTTGAAATACATACCTAAAATTAGAATAAGGAAGAATAATATTATAAAATATCATTTTGTCATAACGCCTTATATGTACCATTTAGTTCAGTAGCTAACCACGGTAGAAATTGCAAAGTCAGTCAGGTAAGGAGCAAAATAATTGTAAAGCTTCCACTGGTTATCATAAGTCAGTACCCAGCCATTGGACTGATCGCCTTTTACATCCAAATTCTGTACCTCAATAATCTCACTGCAAAGGTCATTACCCGGCGCCCCAGTTTTAGAATCAACATCATAGATCCTTAATAAAAACTTCGTTTTTATCAGTAAATGGCGCTTTACAATAGATGGCTATATTATTTTAACATTTTCTATAAGAAGCTTAAAAAATAATTAACTGACTTGATGGTGTGGTTATCTAACAGACATCGCATAAAAAAGCCCAGCATGATAATGCCAGGCAGAATTGAATATTTTGGTAGTATTATTTTTTAGCTGATAATTCTTTCCTGACTTTTTTAACAAAAGAGATAGTAACTTCTGCCGCTGAAGCAGCCTGTTCATCAGAACAATTGAATTGAGTAAGTAGATTTGCTACGAAATCATGATTTTTTTTATCGAGCTCCTGCTGGGCTTTAGCACGCTCTTCAGCCCGTCCTTCTTGCTTCGCAGTTTTAATAGCATAATCCATTACATTTTCATTATCCCATTTGTGCTTTAAACTATCATTGTACATATTTCTTTCCTCTTTGTTTAAATTGGCATATTTCGCCAGATCAAATAATGGATCAAATTCCGAGCCATTTAGGTATGGAGGGCGCTCCTTAAATTCGGTTAAGTGCTTTAACGCGTATAACCATCTGTCAAGATCGGTCTCCAGTTCTACCGGACTCTTTACAAAGCTAAGCATCTCTACGAATATAAGCCCCATTTTGTCGTAGAATATTTTGCCTGTATACCTGTTTGTCAGGCATATATCATGTACGTAGGCTGAAGGAAGACTGTTGGGCAATCTAAAATTTTCTAAAAAGGATATTACATACACCTCCTTAAGTTTATAGTTCCACTTTTTGCCTTTGACCTTTAGTGCCTGCTCACTAATTGCCTTGGAAGCATAGTAAAGTGCTCGGTCAATGAAGAATTCCTGAGAAGCCCGCTGAACTTCGATAATGAATTTGCTCCCATCAGCATCTGTGCAGGTCACGTCAAATACGACACCTCGTTCTTTAGCATTTTCTCCCGGATGCTCATTTTTGCCGTACTCAATGGCAGTGATATATTTTCTTCCTTTAAATATTTGATTTAACAAACCAATTAAAATGGGTTTACTTTCTTCAGAAGCGAATAGACGTTTGAAACTCCAATCTACAAATGGGTCTATAAAGGTCGTTGGCTTTGGTCGATTTGGCATATAAATAACAGTTATTTGTCGCCAAATATATACGGCCTATTTTAGTTTACAAAGCATTTATTAATCATTGTGATTTTTATTAAATCAAATATTTATATTGTAATTCATTTTTAATTAATATATATTCAATAATTTGAAATTTTATCCAGAATATTGAGGTTAGCTCTACCTCTTGTCTCGATCCTTCCCTGTTGTGGTTTGTCCTGGATACATTAGATTAAGTGGGGAAGAATTTAATGAAACATGGAGTATATTACTCGACATTGAAAGTAACTATGCCCGGCTATGAGCTTTGGTACATGCTTGTGGCTGCCGATATACACCGGGTTTTTATATTTTTACGCATCAGACCTTACTGCTTTCTATATTTTTCCAGGGACCGGTAATGGCAAGGGTCAGCCCGGGTGACTGGATATTTATAAAAAGCGTATTTCCCGAAGGAGAAAATACAGGCCCTGCAAATTCTGAACTCCGGTAACCAATATTCTTCGCGATGACATAGGTTTTTCCCTGTGGAGTAATCCCTACGATCCTCGGGTCTTTTTTATCCTCGCAAATGATCACATCACCCCATGGCGCAATGGTCAGGTTATCACAATTCTGGAAAGTTTCAATATCATTGGGTTCCAGGAACAACTCGAGCTTAGCTGGTGCATCTTTTTCGCCGGGCTGCCCTTCAAACTTGCTTGGTGTGTATTTAAAAATCTGTCCCTTCCGGTTTTTACCGCCATCGGTACAGGCAAAAAACAGTTCGTTCTTGCCATACCAAATCCCTTCACCTCTTGAAAACCGTGCAGCACCTAATTTAAAGCCCCGCAATCTCAAGTCGCTGTCAGGCGCTTCAACGTCGTCCAGATCTATCCACTTGACCTCAAAGGATTTCTTTTCGGGGAAACGCTCAGTAGTCAGCGTTTCATAATTGCGCGTATCTGCACTTTCCCATGCGCTGATGGCCAGGCACTGCAGCT
>NZ_DATHGC010000188.1:0-9885 GCF_035317785.1 Pedobacter sp.
CTACGACCTCCACATCCCAAATGTGGCGCGATACCGGGCTACGCTACACCCCGAACTGGTATCTTTCCTATAGCCTTAATTGCTACGGGACGCAAAGATATAAAAAAAACATATCGATGCAAATTATTTAAACCCCGTTTAGCATTAAATTATCCCCGTCCAGGGCTCAATAATAGGCTAATTACTAGGAATCAATCACTTATCCAATTCCTTTTTTGTATTTCGTTTCAAAATACTTTTGCGGGCTTTATTTTAGCCCGCTGTAAACACATAGGTTTTACCGGCAACTGTATTAAAACTATAGCTATGACTGGTATCCTTTACTTCGCTCTTTAACTTAAAACCTGCCTTCAAAGCATTTGGCACATGAAGTTTACAGGTGCCACCTGATAAGGATTTAATGTTAAGCGACACCACTTTTCCGTTCTTCCAAACCATACTTACGATCTCGAAATTCCCTCTTGCACGCAGGCCTTTCACACTTCCGCTCGCCCAGTCTTTAGGTAACGCAGGGATCAGCTGAATATCTCCCGTCTGACTTTGGAGCAGCATTTCTGAAACTCCGGCTGTGTATCCAAAATTACCATCGATCTGAAATGGAGGATGCGCACAGAATAGGTTACTGTAAACTCCCCCGCCCTGGTTGTAGTCGGTACCCACACCGCCTACCGGGGTAATAAAGTTCTTAATGATGGTATAGGCATGATCTCCATCCTGCAGCCTTGCCCAAAAATTCACCTTCCAGGCCATAGACCAACCTGTAGAAGCATCGCCCCTGGCCAATAAGCTTACTTTTGCCGCATTGGCCAGTTCAGGGGTTTTTATTGTGCTGATCTGCTTGCCCGGATGCAGCGCAAACAAGTGCGATGCATGACGGTGAGTGTCTTTAGGATCATCACGATCTGTCTCCCACTCCTGCAGCTGACCCCATTTACCAATCTTTGGCCCCAATAAATGGGCCCTCAGGTCATAAATGTGATCTCTGTATGCTTTATCGATTTTTAATATATCTGCTGCAGCTATGTAATTGGTAAACAGGTCGTATATGATTTCCTGATCGTAAGTCACCCCATCTTCAGTAGGCCCATGTTCAGGCGACCATCCGTTAGGGGCCACCAGTACACCATCCGGTCTTCTTTTCAAATGGTCATCCCAAAACTCAGAGATCTCTTTCAGCAAAGGATAACCAAAGCTCCTTAAGTAAGCAACATCCTTTGTAAATGCGTAATGCTCCCATACATCCTGTACATACCAGGCGCTTCCGGGGGTATTCCACAAAAAGCTTTCTCCGCCAAATATGCCATTCTCCGTTTTTACCGTCCAGCCGCGAACTCCCGGATATTCTTTCTTTGTGTTCTGTTTTTTAACCTCGCGCATGCTGTTGATATAGTCCAGGTATGGAAAATGACATTCAGCCAGGTTGGTTTGTTCTGCCAGCCAGTAATTCATCTGGATATTGATGTTCGAATGGTAATCTGAACGCCATGGCGGATTGTTGCTTTCATTCCATAAACCTTGTAAATTGGCTGGCAATCCTCCTTTTCTGGATGAACTGATCAGCAAATATCTGCCATACTGAAACAAGATCTCTTCCAGACCATGGTCCAGAGTATTTTTATAATTGATCAGTCTTTGATAGGTCGGCATTGCGCGCTGTGCCTGGGTAGCACCACCCAAATTCAAGCCTACTCTGTTAAATAAAGCCTGATAATCTTTCAGATGATTCGCTTTCAGTACCGCGAAGCTTTTAGCGGATGCTGCCGCAATGACTGCTTTTACTTTAGGCCCTGGTGCAGCACCCCTCCAAAACTGGCTGCGTTTGTTGCTATAATCAGTCGCTGCTGAAAGCAGTACCGTAAAAGCATCCGCATGGCGGATGCTAAACTGAAAACCGCCATTGCCATCGGGCTCTATAATATTAGACCCGCCTTCCGTTTTTACAGCAACAGTCACGTGATAGGCAAGTCCATTTTCCAGTTTACCTGTGATCTGCAGGGTCAGGCCTGATGCAGATACTTTTGCCTTGTGGGCATCTTTAAGCTGGATCGTAGCAGAATAAGCCCCTTTTTTACCGGCTGTATACCTCAGCACCATCACCTTATCAGGGAAACTGCAGAAATACTCCCTCTTATAGGGTATGGCATCACTGGTATAACTGACCTGCTGTATGGCTTTGCTCAAGTCAAGCTCACGGCGGTAGTCTGAGGGCACCCGGGATACAGTATCCTGATCTTTGGTACTTCCATTATTAAAATTGACAAAAAGATCCCCAAAGGCCTGATAGGCGCCTGTTTCGGTTTCATCACCTGTCCATAGGCTGATCTCATTGAACTGGATATGTTCCTGCTTCAAGCCACCGAAAACCATCCCGCCTATTCTTCCATTACCCATTGGATAAGCATCAGTCATCCATTTTTGGGCAGGTTTATTATCCCATATTTTTAACGTGGACACAGCATCCAAAGTTTTCTTGCTTTGGGCAATGGACAGCTGATTAACAACCATTACCTGAAAGATCGCTAACGCAATGATCAGGGAAAATTGACAACGGAATAATTTCATTTATTGTGCAGGTTTAATTGATGATCAATGATAGTTAAAGATACACTTGATATATTCAATTATTCTAACATCCTCATAAGCGATTTTGACATACAGTTACCGCATTAGCCGTCCGACACCAAATTGATCGCCAGCAGATATTGCTTTTCCATTTTCAAACTCAACTTCAATCATTTTTTCGCTCGCAACGCTGTTGTTAAACTCGTCTTTAAGCGTCAGCAGCACTTTACGGGTCGTGACATCTATAACTTCGCCGCTTGAAGGATAAGCATACTTGCCATCGACGCTAAAAGTCACCCAGCCTGGCATATCCTGTAAAGGTATGGTCGTCAATTGCTGGTACGGCACTTCCGCTTTAAAAACATGAAGACGCATATTAAATCCGTCACATAACCATATCTCTTTCTCATCAGGAGTAAGGCCTATGCCATGACTTGGGTTCCCATGCCGTCTTACCGGTCCTTTTTCCCACCCTTCCACGGTTATACGTGCAAGTTTTTTACCGGTCTTCAGGTCTCCTACCTCAAAACCAAGCAAACTGTCTACAGTTACATATGCCCTTGTTTCTTTTCCATTAACGGTAAGCGGCCGGATAAAATTCCCAAAAGGACCGACCTGATTGATGATGCTGTGTGTTTTCGTATCTGCTACCTTAAGCCATGGCGACCCCAGATCACCCAGATAAACACGGTCCCCTGACAACCCATACACGGTATTGTGTGCCCTTTTGAAGCCCTCTATTTTTTTTATAATCTCCCCGGTCTTACAATCCACGACATTCCAGAATTTATTCTCCAGAGAAGGGAGGTACATAATCTTGCCATCCGGAGATATTGACATCCTGTCAGCCCCGCCTTCAAGCACTTTTTCCCAGATGATTTTTCCTGAGCTGAGATCTATGCGCTGCAGCGACTCTAAAGTACTGATATAGATACTATTGTTAGGAAGACTGACTGCAATTCCTTTAACATTTGATGGTTTATTATTGGGATGAAAGCCCCGGGTTTCAATCCGTTTCACGAATTGATGGTTTTTATTTATGTCAAAAACAAGCAAGCCATGCCCTCCGTAGCCCATGTAATCACGAATTCCGGGAACCGCAACGTACAAATAACGGCCTGTATCTAATACGATTTTGCGGCTTGGGTAACGCTTTCCAGGTAATGCCATTGTTGCAAACGTCAGCATTGACAGCAACATAATAAGCAGACTTCTCTTTTTCATAAACTTGTTCTAATTGAGCATTTATCAAACATAACAAGTCCCTCCCGAAACCACAACAGCTGCTGTGCTATTTTCCTCCCAGCCTCTTCTGTTCTGCATCAAGACCAGTCTGCCTGTTTCGTTCGGACTTAACAGTCGTTTTCCCAAACCTGTAGGTAAAAGTCAGCCTCACATTGGTTGAAGTGCCCCATTGTACCAGGTTATATACATTGCCAGGCAGGGTGCTGAATACCCGTCCCCTTTGGCTGTGAAAAATATCGCCAACCCCAAGTTTTAAATTGCCGTTCTGATTTGGAAAATTATAGCGCAGACCAGCATCAGCACTCAGCATGCTTTTTACTTTAAATGCGCCGTCTATCTGCGCAGTACTGGTATAGACGGAAGCATCGGCACTAAATTGCTTGCTCAGCATAAAATTATTCTGAGTGTACAAACTCGCACTAAATTGTTTGGAGTTCAGGTCTGTTCCATTCAGATCGGGTGCCTGAATTTGCTTGTGATAACCCACGAGATTATTTGTCATGCCCCACCATTTACTGACCTTCACAGGAAAATTAAAGGTAAGCGACACAATATCATTGGAGGCAAGGTTTAAAACAGTCTGGTACATGGATTTCTTTGCTTCATTCTGCAGCAAAATCTGCGCAATCACATCTGAAGTATGGCTATATCCAATGGCAACACTATATTTTTGCTTCAAAAGATACGTCGCCTCAAAATTTGTAGAATACTCAGGCTTCAGATTTGGATTTCCTTCGTTGTAGGTATACTGGTCCAAATAATAAATAAATGGATTCAGGTTCTGATAATTTGGCCTGTTGATCTTCCTGGAATAAGACAGACTGGCCACATGATCTGCATCGAAATTACGGCTCAACGTCATAGACGGAAAAAAATCCGTATAGGTCCGCTCAGTCAGTTGGTTTGTAGTTACCGAATTGCCTGTAGAACTGGTGCGCTCTGCACGAAGACCAGCCTGAATTGACATTTTTCCTGCAGTAACGTTTACAATCGTGTAAGCCGCACTTACCTGTTCGTCATACTTAAAACGGTTACTTCGGTTGTTGTCCCGGATCCATTCTCCATTGATATCATTCTCATAAACAAAATTGTTGTCACTTTTTACACTCGCAACCTTAATGCCTGCTTCCAGCTTAAACATTTTATTGAGCGGCAATACATAGTCGCCTTTTATAGCCTTAATGTTGATATCAGAAGGTGCAAAGTTCCTGTAAATCTGTCCATTCTTAAAAAAGGAGCCGTCCGGGAGAAAAAACCGGTTCACAAAATTTGCGTTATTGGTGCCGTCAAATGTGGAATAATCCAAATCAACGGTAATCTCCTGTCCGGCGGTATCCAAAACACCCTTGTAATTAACGTTGTATGAAAAATTATTACGGTCTGATGAGTTTTTACTTGGCGTCTGCAAGATCGAATCAGGCTGCGCAAACGAATCACCGATAGCAATCCTGCTAAAACCCTTTTGATCAAATCCATTTATATTTCCCTTAAACAATACGCCCACCGTATGATTCTTTGTCAGAAAGAAGTCAGTCCCGATTTTAAAGTTATTGGACGCAAAAACTGAAGTATCTTTATTTCTCTGACTAAAATACAGTTGCTTTGAGTTCATGCCTGGGGTTACCCTGTCTATGGTCAGGTTTTCCTGAAATGGCCACCTGTTGTAATCGTATGAACCAAACACATTAAAAAATTGTTTGCGGTAGTTCAGATTGACAGAGTTATTGGATTGTATGCGCTGGTTATATCCGGCACCAATTGTCAGGCTTCCATTAAAGCCTTCTGCCCGGCTTTTCTTTGTCTTGATGTTGATGATGCCCCCGGTAGCATTCGCTTCATACCTTGCCCCGGGATTGTTGACAATTTCAATACTTTCAATTTCAGAACTCGACATGGATTTCAGCAGATTGACAACTTCGGCGCCACTTAGATAGGTCTGCTTTCCATCAATCGTTACCAATACATTGTTTTTACCGGCTAGAGAGATGTTTTCATTATGATCAATGGTCACGCCCGGTGCTTTTCGCAGTACTTCCAGCCCGGTAAGGCCGGCAGCCGAGGGCGTCGCTTCGATATTGAAGATCAGCTTGTCCCCTTTCCGTTCTAAAACAGGTTTCGATGCAACTATACTCACTTCATTGAGTTTATTTGTATTCTCCTTTAACAGGACCGCCGGAAGTTCATGTACTGCAGACCCGTTTAGCTGGAACGCCGCTGTTTTTACTTTATCATACCCAACTGATGTTGCCAAAATATAATAAAGTCCCGGACCAACGGCGAAACTGAACTTTCCTTCTCCATCGGTCATTGCTGTAGTGACCAGCACAGAGTCTTTAGCCGTATACAAAAGCACACTTGCCGCCGGCAGGGTCTGCTTATTGTCTCTAATGGTTCCGGTGACTTTCTGATTCTGCTGGGCCCTGAGGCTGAGCGGTAAAATATAAAATAAAAACGGGAATACAAATCTTAAATAGGTTTTCATCAAATGTAGAATGGTTATACCAATAAGACGAAATTTAAAAGAATTGGTTACAGCAGAAGCCGTTCTTATTTTGTGAACGATCTTTTATCCATGATCATTCCCGATCACTGAATCGAAGGATATTTACATCAATAATCGTTAATTAAATTTATGCTTCTTTAGGACTTGATTTCGATACTCTACCGGGGTAAGTCCTACTTTATCTTTAAACAACCGGGAAAAATAAAAGGAAGATTCTATATCGAGCTCAAAAGCAATTTCTTTGACACGTTTAGACGGATCAGCCAATAACTCCTTAGCTTTCTGGATTTTTAGTTGGATCAGGTATTGTCCCGGCGCTAAACCTGTATATTTTTTAAATATTTTTCTAAACCAGGAGTAACCGACCTTTAGTTCTTCTGCTACTTTTTCGGGAGTTACATTTTCATTAATTCTTTCACGAAAAATTAACCGGGCTTTGTCCACCGTTTCTTCGATAATGTCTTTTTCCAATAAAGTGTCTTGCTGATGTTCCGAATGCAGCAAACCCAACAAATAAATGACAGCCCCGGAAATGGCCTGCTGATAACCAGGTTTCTCTTCGGTAGAAAACTTCAGAATGTCGTTGAAAAGGCTTAGAATGGTGCCATTAAATCCTACATTAAAGACTGTTTTAGCAGGATCAAAATATTCTTTAGCAACGATGTTATCCATAAAAATTCCTTTAAACCCTACCCAGAACTCATTCCAGCCTGTTTCAAAATCTGGTTTATACCGATGTCTTTGTTCCGGGTGCAGCAATATGACTGATCCCTCGGTTATATTTTCACTGCAATTTTCTGATTCAAAATATCCTACACCTTTTGTAATATAAATAAGCTGATACTCATCCAAAGTCCTACCGGTATCCCAGTTGAAATAATGATGAGACGGGTGATTAAGCGGAGGGTAATAGGAGTGCTTTTCGATTTGTGTGCAACCAGCATTCAACACTGTTAAACCCCAAGATTCATCCTTTTCACTTGTTGGAAAATATCTGAAATAATTCTCCATAATGATTTTTAATTTGGTTTATAACACTAAGCTAATCATATAAACAGAATAGACATTCAATATGTCAAATTCTGTTATAAAAATATCAGATACTCCTGTTATAATTTTAGCAATAGGAGGTATGTTTGTTAGATTAACTATCCTGCTCATATATTTATTACTAATGCAAAAATCATCGCTAAAAATTGGTCTGTTCGGTATAGGCCTTGATGCTTACTGGAAACAATTTGAAGGTTTGAAAGAACGTCTTGAAAATTACCTTTCAGCAGTAGAACAAAAACTTTCAGCCATCCATCCGCAAATCATAAATCTTGGATTAATCGATACCCCGGATAAAGCATTTGAGGCAGGCAGCCGTTTTCGCACGGAAGATGTAGATCTGATCTTTTTGTATGTTACAACTTATGCCCTTTCATCTACAGTTTTGCCTGTGGTGCAAAAAGCAAAAGTACCGGTCATTATTCTCAACCTTTCACCGGAAGCAGCGATTGATTATAGTAATTTCAATAAATTGACCAACCGCACCAAAATGACCGGCGAATGGTTAGCGTTCTGTTCCTCCTGCCCTGTACCGGAAATAGCAAATGTATTTAACCGTACAGGCATAAAATTTCATCAAATTACAGGGATGCTAAATAATGATCCTGAGTGCTGGGATGAAATTGCAGAATGGGTACAGGCAGCCAAAGTGGCCAATATCATGTCTCATAACCGAATGGGGTGCATGGGTCATTACTATAGCGGCATGCTGGACATTTATTCGGACCTTACCCAGCAATATGCCACTTTTGGTGGTCATATAGAATTGCTGGAGGTAGATGAGCTGGCGGGTCTGCGTAAAGAGGTATCCTCTGAGGAAATACAGGAAAGGGTAATCCTGTTCAACGAAACATTCGATGTGCAGGAAGATTGTTCCATTGAAGAACTGGAAAGAGCGGCAAAAACATCTGTTGCCTTAGATAAATTGGTTGAGCGCTATAGTCTGGGATCTATCGCCTATTATTATAAAGGAACAGGAAATTTTGATAATGAGGATACCATCAGTTCCATCATTCTTGGAAACTCCTTATTAACTGCCAGAGGAATACCTGTTGCCGGAGAGTACGAGATTAAGAACGCCCAGGCTATGAAAATCATGGACAGTTTTGGTTCAGGAGGCTCTTTTACCGAATACTATGCGATGGACTACAAAGATGATGTAGTGCTGATGGGGCATGACGGACCAGGCCATATTGCCATTGCTCAGGGGCGTATAAAAGTACGTCGCCTGGCGATATATCATGGCAAAGTAGGAAACGGATTATCAGTGGAAATGTCGGTAAAGAATGGTCGGGTTACCTTGCTTTCTGTAGTAGAGCAGGCAAGCGGCAAGCTTATGCTGCTGATAGCCGAAGCAGAATCTGTTGCTGGCCCCATATTGGAAATTGGAAACACCAACAGCCGGTATAAATTCTCAATAGGCGCCAGAAAATTTGTGAACGACTGGAACAGTTATGGCCCGGCCCATCACTGTGCAGTTGGAACTGGACATATTAGTTCCAAAATTAAGAAACTTGGACAATTGTTAAATATTGACGTAGTGCAGGTATGTTAAATAAGAAGCCTTTTGCCGGAACCTCTTACCCGCATGGCTATCTTAAAAAGATCTAAAATAATTTTGGGAAACCAAATAGTAATGTATATTTGAGTAACCACTTGGTTATATATTATAAATGCTAATGGAAACCAGAAGAGACGTATTTCAGGCTATAGCTGATCCAACACGGAGAGCTATCATACAAATGATTGCAAAAGAACCTTTAAATCTGAAATCTGTGGCCGGGCACTTCCCGGTCAGCCGGCCAGCCATATCCAAACACATCCGTATACTGACCGAATGCGGCCTGATTACGATTCATAAGCAGGGACGGGACCACTACTGCAATGCGAACCTCTCATCACTCCGGGAGGCATCTGAATGGATCAACCAATACAGGAAATTCTGGAACGATAAACTGGATGCCCTTGAAAACCTGTTAAATAACGATCATTGATCATGTAATGGGTTGGTATTTCAGGACGGGGCAAATGGATGTAATGAAGATGTGAAAAATAGTATTATAATTCCATAAGAAAGGGATATGATACTCAGAGGTGGCTCAAGTATATTTGAGCAAGTCATATCGTGTTTTATCGGTAAGCAAAAATCACTCTCTAAAAAAATAATTATGAAGTTAAGATTGCTTGGATTATGATTCTTAGGATGCATACTAGTGACCTCAGCCCAAAAAGCCCCTGTGATGGTGATCAATCCGAACTATCGGCTACTAATGAACTCCGACAAAGGGACAATCGAATCATTTCGTGTAACACAGCCAGATCACGAGCTGCTCATTCCGAATCACGGAAATTTGCCGCTTTTTAAGATAGAGTTTCGCAGCGAAGATTTGAAATATATGTCATTCAGTTCTTCGCAAGCTAAAAAAGTTAGCGTTGTTAAAACAGTCGAGAACGGAAGTGAAATAATAGTGATCAACTACGAAGGGATTGGCAATTTGGGCCTTGGTGCACGGGTAACTGTCAGG
>NZ_DATHGC010000189.1:0-5159 GCF_035317785.1 Pedobacter sp.
GCGGAAACACAGGGATAGCACTGGCGATGATCGCGAGCATATATGACCTGGAGATAGAACTGGTCATGCCATCCAATTCCACAAGGGAGCGGACGCTTACTATGGAAGCTTATGGCGCCAAGGTCACTTTGCTGGAATCTATAGAAATCTGCAGGGATTATGCAGAAGAGAAAGGCCTCCAGCCTGGATATTTCCTGTTGAACCAATTCTCAAATCCCGACAATTACCTTGCACATTACAAGACTACCGGCCCCGAGATATGGAAAGATACCAAAGGGGAGATCACCCATTTAGTTAGCTCTATGGGCACAACAGGCAGCATTATGGGCAATTCCATGTTTTTGAAAGAGCAGAACCCGGAGGTTCAGATCGTCGGTTGTCAGCCCACAGAAGAATCCTCTATTCCAGGAATTCGCAGATGGCCGGAAGCCTACTTACCTAAGATATTTGATCCAAGCAGGGTAGACCGTGTCATGGACGTTTCTCAGCAGGAAGCGACAGATATGGCCAGGAAGCTGGCCAAAATAGAAGGGATCTTTGCAGGGATGAGCAGCGGGGGTGCATTAGCCTGTGCATTGAGACTTGCAGCTGAACTGGAATCCGGTGTCATTGTCTTTATCGCGTGCGACCGGGGAGACCGTTACCTGAGCAGTGACTTGTTTGGGTAATTTATGGTTAATTTCAACGTATTCAGATCATTTCAGCGATAACGATTGCGTAAATAATTTCGGCTGAAAAGCCTTATTCTTAGCGATAATTATGTAGAATTGTTTTCGACTGTATGAAATTCGAGATATGATTATTTCTAACCAAACATTAAAAAGTATAAACGCTGAAAACGTTTCCATTCCTAATGATTCACTATTGCAGCTGCCAGAGAAAGTACTTCAATTTGGCACCGGGGTCTTATTGCGCGGACTTCCTGATTATTTTATAGATAAAGCCAATAAGAAAAATATATTCAATGGCAGGGTAGCCGTCGTGAAATCTACCAGCAAAGGTGATGTGAAAGACTTTGAAGACCAGAATGGCCTTTACACGATTTGTGTACGCGGATTGGAAAATGGTCAGCCGGTGGAGGAAAACATCATTTCATCTGCGATAAGCAGGGTTCTTTCGGCCGATAAAGACTGGTCTGTTATACTTGGAATTGCCAAAAGCAGTGAACTTCAGGTTATTGTATCTAATACAACCGAGGTTGGTATACAGTTGGTCAACGAAAGTATAGCGGCAAACCCTCCCTTATCATTTCCCGCAAAAGTATTGGCGGTATTGTATGCGCGCTACAAAGCATTAGGCGACTCGCCCGCTTCAGATATTGCGGTTATTGCTACTGAACTTATTCCAGAAAACGGAAAGAAACTGGAAGGCATAGTCTATCAGCTTGCAGCGTTTAATCATCTTGAACCTGAGTTTTCTGCCTGGTTAAACACACATGCTTTCTTTTGTAATTCACTGGTTGACAGGATTGTTCCAGGTAAACCCGACGATGCTGCACTGGAAAAACTGGAAAAGCAGCTGGGTTATAAAGACAGTCTGCTGATCATGGCAGAACCATACAGGTTATGGGCAATTGAAGGAAACGCGCGGGTTTCAGAACTGCTTAACCTCGAGTCAGCCGATCATGGTGTAATTGTAAAGCCGGATATCGAGATCTACCGGGAGCTGAAAGTGAGACTTTTAAATGGCTCACACACATTAGCTTGCGGCATCGCATATCTGTCAGGTATTGATACGGTAAATACGGCGATGAATGATACGGCTTTAAAAGATTACATTTCCGATGTGATGCAAAACGAGATTGTTCCCGCCATTCCTTATAAGGTAGAGGCGGCTGTTGCGTCGGCTTTTGCCGGATCTGTACTTGACCGGTTCGCCAATCCATATATTGAGCACCTTTGGATCAACATCACGTTTCAATATGTGATGAAAATTAAGATCAGAATATTACCGGTACTGGTTCAGTATTATAAAATTTACAATAAAGTTCCGCAACATATCGCCTTTGGATTTGCAGCGTTTTTATTGTTTATGCGAACCAACAGGAAAGAGGGCGAAAAGTATTTTGGTGACTTTAAAGGCCGTGAATACCCAATTACCGACGACCAAGCTGCATATTTCTATGAAAAAAGCAAGCTGGACACATCAGTCTATGTAAAGTCAGTTCTAACGGATGAGAATTTGTGGGGCACAGACTTGTCGGCACTTACCGGCTTCATAGAAACTGTTGAAGGAAATTATAACTATATTTCGATGAATGGAGTAAAACAAGGCCTGATGCAGGCAAACTAAAGAAGAACACATAACCAATATTAAACCAAATATAATGAACGATAAAAAAGTACCTGGGTACAGGTGGACAATCTGTGCTTTATTATTTTTTGCTACTACTGTAAACTATCTCGACAGGCAGGTTTTGAGTTTATTAAAGCCCCATCTGGAGGAGCTGTTTGACTGGACAGACAATGATTATGCAAACATCGCTTCTGTATTTCAATTTACCTATGCCATTTCCATGCTCTTTGCCGGAAGAATCATTGATAAATTGGGTACCAAGAAAGGATATGCATGGGCCATTATCATATGGTCTCTAGGTGCCATCCTGCATGCATTTGCGATCCCAATGGGGAATTTGGTCTCAACAGTACTCGGTTTCGCAGGGATAGGCATTGCATCTGTTTCAATTGTTGGTTTTATGATTTCCCGCGCGGTGCTCGGCTTTGGAGAAGCAGGGAACTTTCCTGCGGCCATTAAAGCTACAGCCGAGTATTTTCCTAAAAAGGAACGTTCATTCGCAACCGGATTTTTTAACGGAGGTACCAATATAGGTGCAGTTCTTGCGCCATTGAGCGTTCCATTTATCGCAGCACAATGGGGCTGGGAAGCTGCATTTATATTTATTGGCGCTATCGGTTTTCTGTGGCTCTTTTTCTGGTACAAGTATTATGATAAAGTAGAGGATCAGAAAAGATTGTCTCCGGAGGAACTGGCTTATATCCGTGATGGTGAGGTTGAAACGCCGAGTGTCATCAGCGAAGGGGTGGTTCACGAAGCTAAGATATCCTGGTTTAAACTGCTCAGTTACAAACAGACCTGGGCATTTGCTATCGGTAAGTTCATGACCGATGGCGTATGGTGGTTTTTCCTGTTTTGGCTGCCTGCATATCTGAAAGATCAGTACGGAATGGTAGACACGCAGATCATGCTTCCCCTGGCAGTACTTTACAGTATGACCATGTTCGGAAGTATAGGCGGCGGCTGGTTCCCGATGTACTTTATAAACAGAGGGCATGAAGTTTATGCCGGCCGAATGAAGGCAATGCTGCTGATCGCTATATTTCCGCTGGTGGTGCTTGCCGCACAGCCTTTGGGACACATTACCTTCTGGATCCCGGTATTGCTGATCGGTGTAGGAGCCTCGGCACACCAGGCATGGTCCGCCAACCTGTTCACCACCGTGTCTGATATGTTTCCCAAAAAAGCGATCGGTTCGGTTATAGGAATTGGCGGAATGATGGGCGGCCTGGGCGGTGTTTTGGTAACGAAGCTCGCAGGTGCATTATTTACGAATTACAAAGCACTGGGACATATTGAAACGGGTTACTCAATTATGTTTGCCATTTGTGCCATGGCATACCTGATAGCCTGGTCAATTATGAAAGCATTAGTTCCTAAATACAAACCAATTACTGATCTTTAGGATCACAGTCTTTCAACCCTAAAAACTATATAAATGACATTTAAAGAACGTCTCAGTTCTATTTTCGTAGAAGAACATGAAATACCGGAAGAATTTAGATTAAAAGAAGAAGTACACCAGCGGGAGTACCTGAATAATGGGCAGATGCATCCCTGGAATGGTGAAGTACACACTGTACTGTCTCCCGTTTGCATCAAAACAGCCAATGGATTGCAGCGTAAAGTGATAGGTACCTATCCGCTTTGTGAGGAGAAGGAAGCCACAGCCGCACTTGATGCGGCTGTTAAAGCTTATGACAATGGCAGGGGAGAGTGGCCTACCATGAGTGTAGCTGACAGGATCACCTGTGTAGAAAAGTTCACTCATGAGATCATTGAGAAAAAGAATGAAGTCGTCAAACTGCTCATGTGGGAAATCGGTAAATCCTATGCAGATTCCGTAAAAGAATTTGACCGCACAGTTGAGTATATCTACGCTACAATTGACGCATTAAAAGATCTTGACCGTCAGTCGTCTAAGTTCAGCATAGAACAGGGAATAGTTGCACAGATCAGGCGGTCTCCATTGGGCGTTGTGCTGTGCATGGGCCCCTTCAATTATCCATTGAACGAAACTTTCACTACGCTGATCCCCGCGCTGATCATGGGCAATACTTTACTGTTTAAACCACCTAAACACGGTACGCTATTGCATTATCCTTTGCTTACCGCATTCAGAGACTGCTTTCCTAAAGGAGTAGTCAACACGATATATGGAAGAGGTAACAAGATCATTCCTGATCTGATGAAATCCGGCGACATCAACGTACTTACCCTCATCGGCTCAAGTAAAGTAGCGAACGAACTGAAGAAGCTGCACCCTAAAGTAAACCGTCTGCGCGCGATCCTGGGGCTGGATGCAAAAAATGCAGCCATTATAACGTCAAAAGCGGACATTAAACTGTCTGTGCAGGAAACGGTCCTGGGTTCCCTGTCATTCAACGGACAGCGCTGTACTGCTTTAAAGATCATATTTATACACAGAAGCCTGGCAGACGCATTTTTGACTGAGCTGTCCGATGCAGTCTCCAAACTTAAGTTTGGCATGCCCTGGGAGACAGGAGTATCACTGACCCCACTGCCAGAGCCCCATAAACCAGCATATCTGAAAGAATGTATTGATGATGCTGTTGAAAAAGGTGCACGTGTGGTAAATGAAAACGGGGGTGTTTCCAATGAATCCTTTGTGTTCCCCGCGATCGTGTACCCCGTAAGCAAAGGAATGAAATTGTACACCGAGGAGCAGTTTGGCCCGGTTATTCCTGTAGTTCCTTTTGATGATCTGGAAGAAACGATAACCTACCTGATCGAATCTACCCACGGGCAGCAGGTAAGTATATTTAGCGATGATGATGAGGAGATCGCAAAACTGATAGATCCGCTGGTGAACCAGGAGAGCAGGGTCAATATCAATTGCCAGT
>NZ_DATHGC010000190.1:0-30638 GCF_035317785.1 Pedobacter sp.
CCCCACAATCATCGAATAAAAAGACTGTAAGGTTGTGGCCTCGTATGGCGGTGGCGGCCTCCCGAAGCAAGTTCGGGACTTCGCTAGTCGCTGCGGCGGCGGTAGCAGCGATTGTTTTCGGTGTTTGGTTCTTTAACAGTAGATATGATATGAATGCCGAGCCTGGTACTGAGGTAGCTAAGGTGAATGACATTGCGCCGGGTAAGAATGGTGCGACGATTACTTTGGCTAATGGCAAGGTGATCCAGTTGAGCGATGCGAAGAGCGGGGTAGTTGTTGGCGATGATCGGCTTGCTTACAACGATGGTTCTGCGATTCGTCATCCTGAATTTATTTCAGGATCCCGGACTAGCGAGGCCAGCATGCTTACTGCAACTACCGCCAAAGGCCAGACGTATCAGTTTACTTTACCTGACGGAACGAAGGTGTGGTTAAACGCCGGCAGTAAATTGGAGTTTCCTTCAAAATTTGGTAACGTTAAACAAAGAATTGTGAGGCTTAGCGGTGAAGGGTATTTTGAAGTAGCAAAAAATAAGAAGATGCCTTTTATAGTCAAAACAATTGGAAGTAGTAAAATCCCTGAACAGGAGATAACAGTATTGGGAACTCATTTCAACGTAAATGCCTATGAAGACGAGGGTGAGGTGAAAACTACTTTGCTGGAAGGAAGTGTGGCGCTGGATTACGGTGGTACGGATCTTTTGTTGAAACCGGGCCAGCAGGCCAGGACCGATATTGAAAATGAGATCATCATTAAAAAGGTAGAAGCTGAAGAAGCTGTAGCCTGGATCGATAACAAGTATATTTTTGAAGAGGAAACTATAGAAAGTATCATGCGGACACTCTCACGCTGGTACGATGTGGAAGTGGTTTATGAAGGCAATGTAAAGCATAAGAAGTTCTCAGGAATATTAGTGCGTAAGGAATACATTGCTAAAATATTGGATCAGATCGCGTTTACAGAAGCTGCTCACTTTAAAATTGAAGGAAGGAGGATTACTGTTATGCCATAGAATTTTACTGCTAACAGTATCTGAAAATTAAAACGGGAGTGCTTCGAAACTCCTCCCGCTTTATAGCCGGTACTGATAATCATTCCTTCGACAGAATCAACTAAACAAGAACCGAACAATCAAACTTAGGCAAACCTGCTGTAAAAAGCAAGTTTGAAGGCCGCTCATCGGGCTGCTGGGGATGGTTGTGAAACGATGAAGAAAATGAAATGTAAAAAAATACTGCGAATTATGAAGTTCACCACACTCATAATGATTGTATGTCTCGCCCAGGTGAGCGCCATTACAAGGGCGCAAATTAACCTGGACGAGCGCAAAGCTCCTTTGCAAAAAGTGCTTAAGGCAATTGGCAAGCAAAGTGGATATGGCTTCATCTATTCGACAGATGACCTGAAAGGCACCAATTTGATAGACATTAAACTGAACAATGGAACAGTAGAACAAGCCTTGAAACTTTGTTTTGATGGACAGCCTTTGGTTTACGAAGTGAATGACAAAATAGTAAAGATAAAACGAAAAACTGAGCCCAGTTTTCTGGATAATATTATTGCTCGTTTTAAGGCGATTGATGTTAAGGGTAGGGTGGTAGATCAGGAAGGGAAGCCCCTCCCAAACGCCAGTATCCAGGTAAAAGGGAAAAGTGCTGTTACGAATACTAATTCGGAGGGTGAGTTTGAGATTAAGGGTGTTGATGAGGATGCGGTGTTGGTGATTAGGTATGTGGGGTACAAGCAGCTGGAGATTAGCTTGAAAGATGCGGTGATGCCGTTGGAGATTAAGTTGAATGTGGCGACTGGGGAGTTGGAGGAGGTGAAGGTAGTTTACAAAACGGGATACCAAGATTTAAATAAGGAACGAAGTACGGGAAGCTTCGTGCAGATAGATAATGGTCTTCTCAATCGGAGTGTAAGCACAAATATTTTAGATCGTATTTACGATGTAACTAGTGGGTTGAATTATCAGCCGAATACATCTATAGCAAGAAGTCCTATAACGATACGCGGAATCAGTACAATCAATGGTGAGTTGAAACCATTGATTGTAGTTGATGGATTTCCTTATAACGACTACAATTTGGAAAGTATCAATCCGAATGATATAGAGAGCGTCACCGTGTTGAAAGATGCGGCGGCAGCCTCAATATGGGGCTCCAGAGCAGGCAATGGAGTAATTGTACTTAACACCAAAAAAGGAAAGTATAATCAACAGACCAAAGTTGCTTTTACTAGTAATATAACCCAAGGAGCTAAACCAGATTTGAGCTATCTACCGGTAATGACTGCAGCTCAGTCCATAGAAGTAGACAGACTAAGATTTAAAACGGGTGAGTTTGATGTATTTGATGATGTTTATACTTCAATCGATTATTTTCCTGCACTTTCGGAAGTTGTAGAACTGCTGTTAGCAGTCCGGAGAAATAGTATTACTCAGGCAGAGGCAGAAGCGAAGATCCAGGAGTTAACTAATAATGACGTTAGGAATGATATAAAGAATCACCTCATACAAAATACGATAAATCAACAATATTCACTAAACATAAGCGGTGGTGGAGCTAAAATGAATTATTTTGGTTCGGTAGGCTACGATAACAACAAAAGTAGCAACATTGGGGATAATTATAATAGACTTACCCTACGATTGGAAAATGCTTTCCGTCCTATTGAGAATCTTGAATTAAGAGCTTTTATTTCATACACCCAGAATGGAGCATCATCTAAAGGTAGCTATTTTCCAAATTTCATTCCAGACGGCAGAAACCCAATTTCTTCGTATTCAGCATTAGTCGATCAACAGGAAAATGCATTAACCATACCTTTCGTTTATAGGTCAGCGTATGTGGATAAGCTTAGTATTCCTGGGCTGCTTAACTGGCAATATAAGCCTTTAGAAGAACTACAGAACGTCAACAATAATAATAAGATAAATGATACCAGAATAGGCGCTTCTATGAGTTATCAAATCCTTTCGGGTCTTAAAGCGAATGTTCAATACCAGTTCAATAAAACACTTACTAACGGACAAAACGAACATGGTGGTGAGTCTTTTTATACTCGTGATTTAGTGAATCAATTCATGTATACGAATAACGGTGTAAATATTTACCCAATTCGGCGTGGCAGTATAATTGATTATCAAAATTTCGATCAAGATTCTTGGAACATTCGTTCTGGTTTAAATTATGACAAAAAATGGGGCAACCATAATGTAACATCAATTATAGGTTTTGAGGCTTCAGAATCAGATCTGAACCAGGACATATACAGACGGTATGGATATGATCCCGAAACAAACACTTTCAACACACAGGTAAATTATGAAAGCCAATATAATATTAGGGCGAGTGGTGGTGGTACCTCAGTTATCCCAAACCGGGATTCTTATAGTGGAACATTAAGTAGGTTGCGAAGCTACTACGCAAATGTGGCTTACACATATAATGAAAGATATACCTTAAGTTTGAGTGGTAGGCAAGATGGCGCCAATTTATTTGGTGTGAGATCAAATCAGAAGATTAATCCTTTCTGGTCAGCAGGCTTAGCATGGAACCTTTCGAATGAAAAATTCTATAATCTCGCCTTTTTGCCATATCTGAAGCTTAGAGCTACATATGGTTACAATGGAAATATTAAAAGTGATGCAACAGTATATCCGACTATCACTAGCGGTTCGTTGAGTGGACTAACAGGGTTACCACAAGCAGATTTAACTACTCCTGGAAATCCCTCTATTCGCTGGGAGAAAGTACGTGTGTTAAATTTAGGTCTAGATATACAGACCAGAAATAATGTAATCAGTGGAAGTTTAGAATACTATCATAAAGATGGCTTGGATCTTATTAGCAACATCAATAATGATCCTACCGCTGGATTTAGTGTTTATACTGGTAATAATGCAAGTATTAAAGGTCAAGGTATTGATGTAACACTGAATTCGATAAATATGAACGGACATTTTAAATGGCTTAGTAATTTATTATTTAGTTATAATGTAGAAGAAGTAACTGCTTTTGATCAAGCGCCAACAGTAGTGACATTATTTCAGTCAGCACCTTATATAGGTAAACCATTGTACTCTTTATACAGCTATAAATGGGCAGGACTTGATCCTTTGAATGGAGATCCAAGAGGCTATATAGGAGATAAAATATCACCATATAATACAGTCGTCGGCAGCACATCAGGTGTTCCTAATACAAAACCTGAAGATTTAATTTTTCACGGACGTTTAAATCCTTCCTATTTCGGCTCTCTTCGTAATACGTTGCTTTACAAAAATATTTCTTTATCCTTTAACATTGTATATGAATTTGGTCATTATTTTAGGAGGCCTTCAATTCGTTATGATAATCTATTTTCAAACTGGGGTGGACATAGTGATTATGCCCTGCGTTGGCAAAAACCTGGAGATGAAAAATTGACTAACGTTCCATCATTGCCAGCCACTCCTATTGTTAGCAGGGATACTTTTTATGAAAGATCGGAAATACTTGTCGAAAAGGCTGACCTTATCCGATTAAGAGACATTCGATTAAGTTACGATATAAACAAGGTAGCAACGACAACGTCAACTTTTCAAAATATAAAGATTTACCTATATGCAAGCAATCTGGGACTATTGTGGACGGCAAATAAAAAAGGAATTGACCCAGATTTTGGCAGTTTTAATATTCCTGTACCAAGAACAATTAGTATCGGTTTAAATCTCAATTTTTAATATGGCTATTATGAAATCATATAAATATTATAGCACCTTGACTCTAGTTATAGCCTCTCTATTTGTAGGTTGTAAAAAAGATTGGCTGGAAGCGAAAGCTAACAAGAACCAGTCAGTTCCTACGACACTTTCAGATTTTCAAAGTATGCTGGATTTTAGTGGGCTAGTTATGAATGTCAATAGTTTTGCATTAGGAGAAATCGCAGCAGATGGACATTATGTCACCGAAGCAGCGTGGACAAGTGCAACTACGTCAGCATCACGCAATGCTTATACCTGGTCGTTAAATACTCCATATTTAGATTTAGATACGTGGAGAGATACTTACGAAAGAGTATATTATTCTAATGTTGTCCTTAATGGGTTAAGCAACTATTTAATAAAAAATGAATTAGAAATAGAAACCTATAATAATATTAAAGGGCAAGCATTGTTTAATAGAGCGGAAGCATTCCATATGTTGTCGCAGCTTTACGCAATTCCTTATAATAAAACCACATCTGAAACGGATTTAGGCATTCCCATAAGACTTAGTTCTGATGTTACAGAAAAGTCTACCCGATCCTCAGTCGAACAAACGTATAATCAAATCATCAAGGATCTGCTCGAGGCAGAAAATTTATTGCCTTTAACGCCGATTTATCCAACAAGAGGAAGTAAACCTGCGCTATATGGGTTACTGGCGCGAGTTTATATGACTATGAATGATTATGAAAATTGCCTAAAGTACGCGGACAAGAGCCTCCAGTTAAGATCAGAGTTACTTGATTATAATTCTAAATCACAGAATGCAAATTTTATTGGTGGCTTCAATACTAACCCCGCTAACCCAGAAATATTGTTTCATATGACTATGTACACAAGTGAAATTTCGGGGTTTTTGACCACAAATTATCTAGTCGATCAAGCATTGTACAATCAATATCACCCAGATGACTTACGAAGGGTGCTTTTCTTTAGAAATAATGCAAATGGCACGAAATCTTATAAGGGGAATTATTTCAATAGTACAACCAATATGTTTACTGGAATAGGGACGGATGAAACCTACTTGATGCGAGCAGAATGCTATGCACGTATGGGAAATACCGTTGCAGCAATGAATGATCTAAATTCATTAATTAAAAAGAGATGGAGGAATACCGTTGTTTTTGTCCCTTTTTCCGCAATAAATCCTGAGGATGCTCTCAGTAAAATTCTAATTGAAAGAAGAAAAGAATTAATTATGAGAGGTCTGAGATGGAGCGACTTAAGGCGCTTAAATGTAGACGAAAGATTTAAGCAGACACTTACACGAACAATAGGAGGAGTAAATTATATCTTGGAGCCAGGTAGCTATAAGTATACATTTCCAATACCTAATGATATTCTAGATTATTCGGGGATGCCACAGACACCTGGTTGGTAACATCTAAATTTTAATACAAATAATTTATTTAAACAAATATGAAACGAGTAATCTTACTAGCGGGATTGATTTTGACCGCAGTCTTTACCATCAATGCGCAAATTCAGTACGCGCCATTAAAAGTAGGTGAAAAAGTGCCGGATATTGTATTCCGGAATATGAGTAATTATCATAGGGATTCAGCAAGTATAAAGGATTTTCAAGGTAAACTCCTTATATTGGATTTCTGGAGTATTAATTGTTCGCCATGTATTGCTGGCTTCCAAAAAATGGAAAAATTGCAACAGAAATTTGGGGATAAAATCCAAATTTTACTTGTTAACGGAATTAACGCTTTAGAAAAATTGGGTGGGAAGGAAAATTTTCCAAAGAATTCCCCAAATTCCATCATTAGAAGCACACATCTTCCGTTTGTTTTTCAAAGTTTGACACAAAAGGAAAATGAAGAGTATCGATACGGTAATGAAGACAAGGGAACTTTAACAAGTTTGTTCCAACATGCAGGAGAACCTTTTCATGTCTGGATCGATCAGAAAGGTATGGTTGTCGCTTTAACAACTGGTCAAGATACTAATGAGCAAACCATTCAAGCCGTCCTAGAAGGTAAAAAAGCTGATCTTCAAACTAAAAATTATCCCAGCGCAATAGCCTATAGTAGGTATGGTTCTTTTCTTCGTTCGCCCAATGATTTAGTACTCAGTAAGCTACAATATTCTTCGGTCATTACGAAAAATCTTTTCACAAAGCATGGTGTTGGCTCGGGTTGGTTAAGTGATAGTCTGACTAACAACATCATTGGATATAGGAAAATGAATAGTGATATAATAACTCTATTTAAAAACGCATATGACTTTAAAGGGGAAGGTACTTACAAAGTTGTCTTGGAAGTAAAAAATTTCCAGCCATTTGTTTTACCCAATAACCCTACTGAAACTGCCGACTGGAAAGCCAATAACATTTATTGTTATGAGTTGATGTTACCGCCATTTAGAATCACTCCCTCAAATGAAGCTAATATGAATACAATTAGGGATATTATGCGTAGAAATTTGGAGGACTATTTCGGTATCAAGGGGAATATCGAAACTAGAAAAATAAACTGTTTGGTTCTCAATAGAACGAATAGGAATATTTCATTAAAATCATCACAAAAAGAGACGGTTATCGAAGCAACAGATAAACAATTTAGATTATCTCATGTATCTTTTGAAGCCTTTGTAACTAGTTTTCGGGTTAAGGTAAATGGATATAAGGGTGGCACACCTATAATAGATGAAACAGGTCTTGATAGCATTAAAATAGACATGATTATAAACGCAAATCTAAGCGATATTTCTGCTGTTAAGAAAGAATTATTACGATATGGTATTGGAATTAAAGAGGAGCAGCGAGAATTCAATGTGCTTTTGTTAAAGCAAGAAGAGGGGCTTAAATAAACATGGTCATTTTTAATAAAATACAGAATGCTAAATTATAACAAAATTTTACTGACTGTAATCGTACTTATTAGTCAGCAATTAGTTTACGGACAGAACAAAAAAGGGTTCAGTATTTCGGGAGAGTTGAAAGGTCTACAAGATAACACTCTTATCATGCTTCAAAGGGAGAAGGATACCGTTGGAGTCACATTTGTTAAAAATCAGCGTTTTCAATTTAAAGGATTTGCAGATCAAGAAGGTGAACCCTATTTTATTAAAATTGATACAACTTCAAAGAAATACAGTTACCAGATCAAAGGTGCTATCCGAATAATTATGGAAAATAAACCCCTATTATTAAATGGGGATCTCATTGATTTGTCTACAACTGCACTGACTGTGACTGGCTCTGACTCCCATGATGATTATAAAGGGTTTGTATTATTACAAAATGAGATATTGAGGCCAGCAAATTCAGCATTATCTAAAATGAATTTGGCTTTGGAGAAATATGGAGCCAATGGGAAAAGAAAAGTAGATTCACTTTATTATGCTGATTGCGTAATTGAATTTAATAATGCTTTGCAAAAGGTTGAAGACTCAAAGAGAGACTGGATCAACAGACATCGGAATTCATTAGTTGTTCCCTGGGCCATAGGAATAAGTATTGGAGGCGAAGAACGAGAGAAAGCTTACGCCGGCTTGACCCAAAGAGCAAAGGATAGTTATTTTGGAAAGCAATTATTAGAAGCCATCGAAACAGAGAGACGTAATGCAGTTGGCGCGGTCATGACCAATTTTGAGTTTCAAAAACCTGACGGAAAATCATTATCACTTAAAGAGGTAGTTGACATGAGCAAACTGACTATCGTTGATTTTTGGGCAAGTTGGTGTAAGCCCTGTCGAGCTTCGTTTCCCAAAATGAAAGATTTGTATGCTGCATACCATAGTAAAGGACTAAATATTATTAGCTATTCTATTGACAAAGATGAAAGCGCATGGCTGAAGGCATTGACACAAGATAATCTCCCATGGCTCAATATTAGACAAACCCATGGTATGGCAGAAGAAATATATGGGGTTAATACGGTTCCTTCGATATTTTTGTTAGATCATACCGGTAAAATTATATCTAATGAATTGAGAGGTGAGGCACTTTATAAGAAGGTAGAGGAGTTATTAGGGAGTAAGTAATATGAAGAAGTTATTAACGATTATTCTGGGGTTGATAGTGCTTAATGTAACAGTGCAAGCCCAAATATTAAAACCCGTAAAATGGAGATTTACAAGTAAGAAAGTAAAGCCCAATATTTATGAAATACACCTGACTGCGTCAATTGATAAAGGTTGGAAGATTTATAGCCAGAATACACCTAAGGGTGGGCCTTTGCCAACAAAGATCAGCTTTGCGAAAAATCCATTGGTACTATTGGGTGGGAAGGTGAAGGAAGTAGGTGAAATGCATAAAGTAGATGAGCCCGCCTTTGGCGTGCAGGTGTTTTATTTTACTGATAAGGTTGACTTCGTTCAAATCGTAAAGCTGAAAAAGCCAGGTGTAAAGACAAGCTTATCCGGAACGGTAGAGTTTATGGCGTGTGATGAATCGCAGTGTTTACCGCCGGAGGAGATAGGGTTTGAGGTTGAATTAAAATGATCCTTAAAATAACGCCTTTGAATCAGTGAATCGAAGTCCGGAGGGTTTTGTCTTTTCCCTCCGGCTTCTTAATAGATCCCTCGAAACTCGGGATGATACTGAAACAAGTTCAGCACAGGCTGATTGAATTATGATGAAAAAACCCAGACTGAGACAATACTTTGCGCTTCATTCAAATGTGATTGTAGCAAATGATGATGTTCATGTAAAGGTTTTAGAACCCTTTGAGATTGAGGTTGGTTGTATGCTTCGTGACAGCAGCGGCAACAATATCTTTGAGCTCTGTGTGAGCTTTAAGCATGGTAAAAGTTTTATGAATGCGTTTGGGCTGGGCAGTGTTGAGGAGATAAAGGGGATCACCAAAGAGGATTTGATAAGGGTGTGGAAGTGTCAGATGATAGAAGAGATGACAAAATAAAAATTAACAACATAAAAAATGAAAGAATTCGAATACTATAGCCTCCTGTTGGAGAGACTTGAAAACCAAAGCCCTTTGGATGGGCCGAAAGAATATGAAATGATGAAAGCCCAGGCGGAGCGGATAAGAAAGGGTATGGTGATGTGGCTGATTGATGATTCGCTTAGGGCAATAAGTGAGCAGAATGTTTTGAAAAAAGATTGCTGTATGCATCTGATGAGGGCTTTGGCGCTTTCGGTATCGGAGGGTCATGTGAGCAGCAGTACCTGGAATATGCTGCTGATGGCGCTGATTAAAAGTATACGGGGATAGAAGTGGGTGAGTTTGAGATGTCGGATTGGGAACCTAAAAGCGACTTAGTTAATTGAGCATAATGGAGAATCAATTTCAGGCAATAGGTATGCTGATAGGTGACCTTAGGAAGGGTCGTAATTTATTAACGGAAGGGATAGTGGAAGAATTGAGAGATAATTTCAGGGAGATCCTGATGCAGCTGGGTTATGCCTGGTATCAGAAGGTGGAGTGGCTGGATTATCTGCTGGATTTTCACATCGCCGAGGCGGAAAGGCTAAGGACTTTTGTGGTGCATGAAGAGGGCAGGGACTATCCTTCTTTAAGGGCTGTGCTGTATGAGGAACTGACTTTGCTGATCACCAGGCTGAATATGCTGGTAAATGGTGAAGAGGGGCTGGAGTGGAAGGAGTTGATGTAGGATTTTTTTGGACCCAAATCCAAAATATTGGGAAATGATTTATTTAATTGAGATTCCTGATAGAAATCGGGATGGATAAATTAAATAGGATGCTGTGACAGCATCAGCCCCTTTGGATTAAGGGGAATGTTCTTTGACAAAATCAGGAAAAAGAAAAATGAGTAATACAGCTCATTTGTTTTAAAAATACAGCTCGTTTTATCGGATTTTGAGCTGTATTTAGTCTAAAGTTGAGCTCTAAATTAAATACAGCTCATTTGTTTTAAAAATACAGCTCATTTTATCGGATTTTGAGCTGTATTTGAGTTATATTTGAGCTATAAAACATTAAAATGGGAAATAAACATACCGGGAAGATTTTAGACTACTTGATGGAAAATCCTTTAAGTTCTTCTACTGAGATATTTGAGGGTTCAAAATTAGATATAGGGTTTTCAACACTTAAGAGATACTTAACCGCACTTTTAGCAGAAGGTTTGATTGTTTCAACCGGTAAGTTAAAAGCGGTTAGATACCAGCTAAGTCCAGCTTATGCTGTGCTTCATCCGATAGAAGTAGATAGGTATTTTGAGAGAGAGCAGGATGAAAGAAAAATTCAAAATCAGTTTAATCTGGAATTGATGACACGGGTTTTAAATGGCATTTCGTTATTTAATGCTAAAGAATTGGAGTTCTTGAATGGTCTTCAGCAAAAATTTACTGATAATGTATCTCATCTCTCCAAGTCGACATACGATAAAGAGATGGAACGATTGGCTATAGATCTGAGCTGGAAGTCATCGCAAATAGAAGGCAATACCTATTCACTGTTGGAAACTGAACGGTTACTGAAAGAACAGGAAACTGCAGAAGGTAAGCCAAAAGATGATGCTACCATGCTACTTAATCACAAGGATGCGATCAATTTTATCATAGAAAATCCAGATTATGTGGAACCCCTGGCCATATCAAGAATAGAGGATATCCATAGCTTGTTGGTAAAGGGTTTGGGTGTAGATCGCAACTTACGGCAAAGAAGGGTGGGTATATCTGGAACCAATTATGTGCCACTAGATAATGAACATCAAATAAGGGATGCTATAAATGAGCTCTGTTTATTGATCAATAGCAAACATAATGTATTTGAGAAAGCGCTGCTGGCATTGGTCATGCTATCGTATATACAGCCCTTTGCCGATGGTAATAAACGCACAGCAAGGATTATCAGCAATGCCCTGTTGATCGCGTATCAGTATTGCCCGATTTCATTTAGAACGGTAGATTCTATTGAATATAAAAAGGCGATGTTGTTGTTTTACGAGCAGAATAACATCTATGCTTTTAAGGAGATTTTTAAAAGCCAGTTTGAATTTGCGGTGAAGACCTACTTCTAATATTCAACCTCCTTTGGAGGTTCTTTTTCCTGAAACCCGATATGTGTATGCATGCCGGGTTTTTGAAGAGGGCAGGGATTATCCTTCTATCAGGGCGGTGCTGTATGAGGAATTGACTTTGCTGATCACCAGGTTGAATATGCTGGTGAATGGTGAAGAGGGGCTGGAGTGGAAGGATTTGATGTAGGTTAATATTAAATGAAAGAACAGACTTGTAAATAGGCTTTAAAACCGGGTTTAATTTACTGGATATAGCATAGGAGCTGTAGTTGAAAAACTATGGCTTTTTATTTTGTAATTGTTTGATAATTAATAAATTATATTTTAAAATATTGGAAATTCTTTAGTGTTGGAGGTTATTTTTTACATAATTTTGCGATGTAAATTAATCCAGATATGAAAGTAAGAGCGCCTTAATTAAATCAGTTTTTATACCAGTATAATTATCCATTACAAAAATTGAAAAATCATTAAATGAATAGAAAATTAATACTCTTGATTTATCCAAAGCACAACAGGACTGCGTGTTTGGTGATGAAAAATGACAGCCACCTTTACCGGATCAACCATATGTGGAATTTCCTGGACTTTGTCAATGCGTTGGAGCTGGTATGCAGCAAGATCGGCAAAGGTTTGTACTATGTTCACTGCCTGAATCTTTGTGACAAACGATCGGGTGACTGGGTGATGGTTTGCAGTTTTACCGATCTGGAAGGCACGATACGGCTTTGGAACAGAACTATTGATCCTGACGCTAAAAAACCTGTGTTTTCATGGAGCGGGACAGTTGCAACTTTTCAACTAGCGGTGGCGAACCTGCTTAAAATGATCCGCTAAATTTTTCTAAACATCTTCCTCCTCTCTGAGGGGTGTTTTGCTGGTCCGTTCCTATCGGATCGATGTCCGCCTTTCAGCGGTATTCACATTTAAAATTTTTATTCTTTATGAAAGCAATCTTGATAAGGATTGAGAAACTGCTTATTGCCCTGCTCGAAGAGTGGCGGGAACTTAATTCATGTGAAAAAACTGCGCGTGTTCCTGTGGTGGTTGATGATATTTGGCTGACTAAGGATGCGGTTATGGATCTGCTCTGTATTACGGAAAGTACTTTTTATCGCCGGCTGGCGGAGTGTAATTGGGTCAGGAAAAAGAACGGTCGGGAATGGTATTATTTGAAGAGTTCAGTTATTTGAAAAGATTCGCAAATATTTGATATTTTATACAAAATATTTCTTTTTGGTTAATGTTAGGGGTTTTGTGTAGATTTGCGGGTAGCAAACTAACTTATTATGTCGAATAAAATAATTGGAGTTCCTGATGATGTGATACTAAGTCAAATCTATTTTGTACGCGGACAAAAAGTAATGATCGATTCAGATCTTGCTTTACTTTATGAAGTGGAAACTAAGCAACTTAAAAGACAGGTTCGAAGAAATATTGATCGGTTCCCGGATGATTTCATGTTTGAACTAAACACTGAAGAGAGTAAATCTTTAAGGTGCCAATTTGGCACCTTAAAACAAGGTGAGCATGTTAAGTATGCGCCCATAGTATTTACAGAGCAGGGTGTTGCAATGTTATCCAGTGTGCTAAACAGCAAAACCGCTATTCAAATGAATATTCAGATCATTAGAATATTTACACGAATTAGGCAGATGCTTTTTGATAACACAGATCTAAGGTTGGAAATAGAAAAGATCAGACAAAAACTAGGCAATCAGGATAAGAACATGGAAATAGTGTTTCAATATCTTGATGAATTGCAGGAGAAAACTGATAAACTGGATCTTAAAATAAACCCTGATAGAAAGAATATGGGATTTCAAATTGGAAATAGTGAGAAACATAGGTAACAAGTAAGTAACATCATATGATCATGTAAATTAAAGTGGTAGTGCTGGAACGCGACAAGAAATGGTCTCTGCGGCACCTGATGTATGGCTGAATAAGGATGCGGTAGTGGATCTGCTCTGTATTACGGAAAGTACTTTTTATCGCCGGCTGGCGGAGTGTAATTGGGTCAGGAAAAAGAACGGTCGGGGAATGGTATTATTTGAAGAGTTCAGGTTATTTGAACTAACTTGGTTATTATGACAGAAACGCCGAGGGAGTGGAGGGAAATGATATCCGTTTAATTATAATTAACCGGATAATATTATGGTTGCTAGTTAAAGGTTAGTTAATTTAGCTCATAACATTTATAATATGGATATCAAGTTGTTTGAAAGCAAGCGAATCCGCTCGGAATGGAGCGAGACTGAGCAGAAATGGTATTTTTCGGTACAAGATGTAGTTGAGATACTTACTGATAGCACAGATGTAAAGCAATACATCAAGAAGATGCTGAGTAGGGATGAACAACTTAAAAGCAACTGGGGTACAATTTGTACCCTAGTTGAAATGACCGCAACAGATGGTAAAAGAAGGAAAATTCAATCTTCTGACACAAAAGGCTTACTACGGATTATCCAATCGGTTCCTTCTGCTAAAGCGGAGCCATTTAAATTATGGCTTGCACAGGTTGGTTCAGACAGATTGGATGAGATTGAAAATCCCGAACTTGCTCAGGCCAGGATGCGGGATATTTACCGTGCTAAAGGATATAGTGAAGGCTGGATCGATAAGCGGGTAAGAGGAATTGCAGTAAGGGATGAACTAACGGGGGAATGGAAAAATCGGGGCGTGAAAGAAGGAATTGAATACAGTATATTGACTGCTGAAATTAGTAAGGCTACATTTGGTTTGATCCCCTCAGATCATAAGAAAATGAAGGGTTTAACCAAGCCTGCTGAAAATCTAAGAGATCATATGACCGATCTGGAATTGATTTTTACCATGCTTGGTGAAGCTTCGACCACGGAGATTGCCAAAAGTAAAGATGCGCAAGGCTTTGAAGAGAATAAGACAGCTGCAAAACAAGGTGGTGTTATCGCCGGCAATGCCAGAAAGGAACTGGAACAGAAGTCTGGTAAGAAAGTGGTAAGTAAGGAGAATTATCTTGGGTTAGAGGATAAGAAGAGGCTTAAGTGAAATCGGATTGAATATAGGAATCTTCACTTACGGGACACGCGGCGACGTACAGCCGTATATAGCCTTAGCATTGGGGCTTATGGATAAGGGCCACCAGGTAATCCTGGCGGCACCCCAAAATTTCAAGGAATTGGTTGAGGGATTTGGCGTTGCTTTTCATCCGCTTTACGGGGACGCGGAAACAGAGATGAACCGGAAAACCTAAATGAGTGGATACTGAAAGGTGATAAACCCATATACATGGGCTTTGGCAGCAATGGTGTAGGGAATCCAGAAAAGTTTGTCAACATCATAAAGGAGATTCTGACCAAAACCAGCGAACGCATTTTATTTTGTACCGGATGGGGCTTATTTAATTGCTTACCTGAGCATGAAAATCTATTTGTCACCAAATATGTAAACCACAGGGACATTTTACCAAAATGTAAATTGGGAATATTTCATGGTGGTGCAGGTACACTGGCAGCTATGTTAAGGAACAATTTGCCGGTAATTATTATTTCGTTTTATACCGACCAGCCAACCTGGGGTAAAATTGCAAAACGGAGAAATCTAGGTGCACATATCCCGGTAAAAAAACTAACTGCCGATAAGTTGATTTCAGCATTGTCAAAGGTTCAAACAGAAGAAGTAAGGAATGTTGCCATAATCGGAGAACAAATAAGAAACGAAAACGGCCTTGAAAATGCGATAAATGAAATCGAAAACTACTTTAGTTAAACGGTATTATTTGAAAGCTCAATAATTTGAAAATGCATGCAAATAATTGATTTTTTGTACAAAATATTTCTTTTTGATTAATGTTAGGGGTTTTGATTATATTTGTACTCACCAATTAAGGCAATTGGATTTTCAAACTTAAATAACGAAATTTGATGAAACATCAATTGATTATGCCATCGTCTATAGACCATTTAAGAAATGCAATAATAGATAAGCTAATGGCTATTTCTAGCAAGGATTATTTAGTTGCATTAAATAAGTTAATGGAAAGTGCGGTCGAAAAAGATGTGGTAGAACTTTCGCCAGAACAAATCTTAATGCTAGAGATGAGCGATAATGACATTAAAAATGAAAACGTCATTGCTCAGGATGATTTAGATAAAGAAGATCTAAAATGGCTAAAAGCATTGTAGTCTGGACAGCGACAGCAGTTAAGCAAAGAAGAGCAATATTAAAATACTGGACTCAAAAAAACGCATTCAACTGCATACGCGGAAAAATTGATTAAACTTATCAATATATGAAAAAAGTAGAGACAAAGGAACAAAAATTGAAAAGGTTCACTTTTGATCCTGAAAGGGATAAGATGGTTAATCTTCCAAATTATCTTGATCATCCTTTTTTTCAAAAAAAGGCAGAAGATTCAAAGAGGACAATGGAGAGATTCGGTCTTCCGGCGCAAATTCTTAAACTTCAAATTGATCGACTGAAAAAATAAATTCATTTAGAGAATGATATAATGATCCCCCGGGTATAATTTGCCTGGGGGATTTTTAAAAAGGTGTCCGGCAGCGTACGGCCGATGTTCAATAATGAACGGTTTCAACATCGATTTAGAAAGAAAGCAGGGTGGAACTGCAATTTAAAGCGTTTGCCGGTCTTGGCACTAACTTGGTGAATTGCAGTTCTATCTTATCTTTAACCGATCAACCAGGCGCTGCCATGTTCAGACTCAATTTAAAAATCGCTTTGCGTAATCTTTGGAGAAACAAGACTTCTTCTGTGATTAATATTATTGGTCTGGCAACAGGTTTGGCCTCCTGCCTTTTACTGCTGTTGTACGTGAACTACGAATGGAATTTCAACAGGCAATCCAAAGGTGCCGACAAGGTTTATCAGGTACTGATTAATTTCCAGGATGCATCTGGAAAGATCACCAGTACGGGTGGTCAGCCAGGGAATATCATCCACGCAGCGATCAGAGAACGTGCTCCGGAAATTGATGCGGTAGCACGAATCACCGGAGGCGGGCAGACACTCATTGCCAATGGCAGGACAAGCTTTAAAAGGGTTTCAATATTTGCAGATCCTGAAATACTGAAGATCTTCAATTACGAATTTGTAGCTGGCAATCCCACTATAGCGCTTGATGCGCCGAATTCTGTTGTCGTAACGGAACAGACCGCAAAGCTGTTGTTTGGCGGGGTCAATGTGCTCAATAAAAGTATAAAATACGACAACGACAGGGACCTGAAGATCACCGGTGTGATCAAAGACTTTCCGGCCAATACTTCCATTAAGTTCGATTATCTCTTGCCCTGGTCTTTCCTGGAGTCGATAAATGGAAATGTCAAAATTTGGAACTGGAGCGACTTCAGCTGGCCGGTGATGGTCAAGGTAAACGACCCCTCAAAAGTCGATTTGATCAACGGCAAGATCAAAGGCCTGTTCAATGAGCGAACTCCCGATACCAGGGGGGAGAATTTCTTATTTCCATTCACTAAAACACACCTCTATAGTAAATTTGTTAACGGAAAAAGTGCTGGTGGTGACATTGAAAAAATTTATCTGTTTATTGGCCTGGCATTTGGCATCTTATTGATCGCCTGCATCAATTTTATGAATATGGCGACTGCCAAATCGGAGCGCAGGGCGAAGGAAGTGGGTATCAGGAAGACCATTGGCGCCACAAGGGCTTCATTAATTATACAGTTCCTTACCGAAGCGATGGTACTGACTATTGGAAGTGTATTATTGGCAATAACCACTGTAGAACTTACTTTGCCTATGTTCAACAATTTGCTGGGTATAGAAATCTCCATTGACTATGGCAATATCTGGTATTGGCTGGTCATTTTTGGAGTGGTATTGGTTACCGGATTGCTGTCAGGGTTATATCCTGCGCTGTTCCTCTCTGCTTTCAACCCCGTTCAAACTTTAAAAAGAAAGACCGCAAGGGCAAAGTCAGTCCCTGTCAATTTGAGGCAGGTGTTGGTTGTGGGCCAGTTTTGCTTTGCCATTATGCTGATCATCGCTACGCTGGTGATCTACAAACAGATCAGCTTCATTAAAAACAGGCCGATTGGCTACAACGCAAATCTGCTGGCAGAAATGCCGCAGGAGGGCGAGCTTTCCCGTAAATTTGAGGTCTTCAAATCGCAAGTCCTGAAAACAGGAGCCGTCACCGCTGTAAACCAGGCCGCTGGCAGTCTTTCCAGCGTGAGTAACTGGTTTTCGGGTTTCGAATGGCCCAATCGGGCTCCGGGACAAGAGGATATTGTTTTTAACCGTTTGGAAACGGCTTATGATTTTGTGAAGACCAGTGGTGTGGAGCTGGTCGCAGGACGTGATTTTTCTAAGGACTTTGCTTCTGATATGGAAGGGGTTCTGCTGAGCAGCTCGGCGGTAAAGGTGATGAACCTTCAAAATCCGGTGGGCACCAGGGTGAGACTCAATGGCAAGGATTTGCATGTAATTGGGGTGTTCAAAGATTTTATCTGGGAGTCACCTTATCAGCCTGCTAAACCACTGGTCATCAATTTCAATAGGGACAAAGGCTATAGAATCAACATGCGTCTGAATCCTGCCAACAGTCTAAGCCGGAATGTGGAACTGATCTCAGCTGTCGCAAAAAGGCTGAATCCGGCATATCCGGTCGACATTAGGTTTGTGGACCATCTGTACGCCCAAAAACTGCAGTCTGAAAAGATCCTGGGCATTCTGGCCAACCTGTTTGGAGGCATCGCGATATTGATCTCATGCATGGGGCTTTATGGCCTGGTGGCCTACAGTGCGGAACAGCGTACGAAGGAATTTGGTGTGCGCCGTGTACTGGGCGCTTCAGTGAGCAATATCATGAGGTTGCTGTCGTTTTCGTTCCTGAAAATGGTGTTTGTCGCTGCTTGTATTGGCGTACCTTTGGCTTATTACTTGATGAACAGGTGGCTCACTAATTTTGAATTCCGGACAAGCATATCATTGACGGTTATATTGATATCTATAATTGGCACTGCCGTTGTTGCATTTCTGACGGTCAGTTTTCAGGCGTACAAGGCTGCAAAGGCCAATCCTGTGGAAGCGCTAAAGTATGAGTAATAGGGGGGATTGATTATGCCATCCTCTATAGATCATTTAAGAAATGCAATAATAGATAAGCTAATGGCTATTTCTAACAAGGATTATTTAGTTGCATTAAATAAGTTAATGGAAAGTGCGGTCGAAAAAGATGTAGCTGAGGAAGTATTGCCCAAACACGTAATTGTAGGAATTAAAAAAGGGCAGGCTGATTTTGAAGCTGGGCGATACATTACATTCGATACGTTTAAGAAAAAGCTTTCTGCTAAATAGTGAGTTGGGAAATTTTAATCTCCGAAACTGCTGTCGAAACCTTCGAAGCAATTCGGGCTCAAATCCTGCAACGGCTAGGAAATAAAGCTGTCGAAGACTTTGAGAAAAATACTTCTCACTTTTCTATTATTTCACAAGAACATGAAAAGTCAAGATGAAAAGTAAATTCATTTAAAGAGTGAGATTCCAAAATCCTTCCAAAATCAGCGCTGAAATTCCCAATCTCTCCCAATCCCTTCCATAATGATTTAGGAGCTTTGTGCTTGTTTTTAAGCTGTTTATGTTTGTTCTGTCGCTGCTGTTGAGCGGCGATGTTTTATGTGATCGAGGCCGGTGCACAGGTGTGAAGAACATAAGAGTTAACAGATTTATTAACATTTTAAATAACAAGATTATGGCATTTTTATTAGGCGGCCCGTATTATCATATGCAGGGTAGGGCCGGAAACAACGTGGGCCGGGTGGTCAAGGGCAGGAATGTCTTTGGGATGCGTCCGGCAAAGTCCAACAGACCGCCAAGTGCGGCGCAGCTCGATGTTCAGATGCAGCTGAGCCTGATGGCTGGCTGGATGAGCGAGATGAGTGGTTTTATTAAAATCGGCTTTGAGGATTATGATTCGGAGATGAGTCCATGGAATGCAGCTTTGAAGTATAATCTGGCCAATTCGATCACGGGTGTTTCGCCAAATTATACGATCGATTATCCGAAGGTGCTGTTTAGCCGTGGTAAACTGGCCCAGGGCAAAAACGTGGTCATGGCGACTACGGTGGATGCGCAATTGGATTTTACATGGTCGGCTGCGGTGCCTTCTTTGAAAGTTGGTGCGGGTACGGATAAGGCGATTTTTGTGGTGTACAATCCGTCGAAACAGGAGTGGGATGTGTCGAGTGGCGCGGCGACGAGGTCTTCGCTTTCGTATGATATGTTGCTGCCTGTGGATTGGAGTGGCGATAATGTTCAGGTGTGGTGCTCGTTTTTGAGTACTAACAACAAGGAAGTGAGTACGACTCAGTTTTTGGGCGCGACGGTCGTTCAGTAATTTGTTGAGAAAAACTGGTGAACTCCTCCTGGACTGGGACACAGCTGCGCAATGCCCCTATGTCCATCGGAGTCACCAGTTTTTCTCTCTCACAAACAAATTATGAACGCAGGTCATCGACCAAATTAATTTGAGTCTGCTTAAAAGGGAAGGGTTAAAAATGGTGATCTCCTCTAGGGCTCGGGTTTACTCGAAGTATCGATTGATTTTGGTCTCGTAGAGCTCCTTCGTCGGTTTCAAGGCGCTGAAGGGCGCATGAAAGCAATGCCCATCGGAGACACCATTTTTAAAGTAAAGCAGGGTGGTTAAGCGTTTCGTCATGCTGAGTTTATCTCAGTATCCCGGCCTTGCTATTTCGGGATCCTGACCTGCGTCAGGATGACGATCGCTTTAAAATTTAAGAGAAATTAAATAAGAAAAAATTATGAAGACAATGTTTTTAAATGCATTCCGGGAAAGGGATGTGGAGGTAGCGAGGGTGGTGCTGTTGTTTGTGATCTTGTTGTTGATGTGGCCGATGGTGCAGCAGCAGCTTTTGAGGTTTGATGTGACGGTAGGTTATGTGGATCCGGGTATTTTGGTGCTGGTGGTGATCAGCCTGATCTGTTTTTTGGGCTTGATCGGTTTGTGCTGGTGGTTGTTTAGCAAGTTTTTGCTGGTGTTTGGGCTGCCGGGGTTTGGTAGTTTGGTTTTACGTTTTAATGAGTTAGAATTATGGTTTCAGTTAGGTTTTTATTTTGGGGTGTATGCGCTACTGTTGTTAGCTGGTGTGGGGTGTTTTGTAGCGGTGTTGTAGGTTTTAATAGCGAGTCCGGGGTTCTGAAACAAGTTCAGAATGACGACCGTAATAATAAAAAGAATTATGAAAGAGTTATTGAAATCGCCCGAAAAGAAATCGGGGTTAGGGAAGAAGGTGGTGAAAATTGTGGTGTCGCTGTTAAGGGATATCTTAGTTACGTGGGCATCAAATCGCCTGCGCCGTGGTGCGCGGCTTTTGTGAGTTGGTGTTTTGGGCAGGCGGGGTTTGTTCAGCCCAGGACAGCGTGGTGTCCGGCACTCTTTCCCGACGCAAGGTCGGGAAAGGCTCCCCAGGGACGACTTAGAAAGGACCCGCTTCCGGGGAGGATCATGGGAATTTATTTTCCGTCGAAGGGCAGGATAGCGCATTGCGGGATTGTAGAAAAGGTGCGGGGTGATTTTGTGTATGTTATTGAGGGGAATACGAATGTGGCGGGGGGCCGGGATGGTGATCGTGTGATGCGCAGGTTGAGGCATAATAGGACAATCGCGAGGTATGCGGATTGGTTAAATTAAAAAAGAACATTATGGCAATATTAAAAAATGGTTTGTTTGGGGCGGTGAGTGGCCGTCTGGGCAATACAGTAATTTATCAAAAAGATAATAAAATGTTTGTACGGATGATAGGAAAGCGAAAAGCGCCACTTTCGGAAAATGAATTGGCCAACAGGTTTGCTTTTGGAGTGGTGATGGGTTTTTTGAAGGTGATGAGGCTTTTAATAAATGTGGGTTTTGCTGTGGCGGCTAAATCGGATGGCATGTACCCGATGAATAAGGCGGTTTCGGTCAATAGAAAATGGGCTTTAACGGGTTCGTATCCTGATGTGGAAATTGATTATGCCAGGGCATTGCTGAGTTTCGGGAGCTTGTATGGTCTGGCAGGTCCGTCTGTTGTACTGGAGGGCAATGCGCTTAATTTTAGCTGGGAAGTGGATGTGTCTATGGGCTGGCCTTATGCGATCGACCAGGTGATGGTTCTGGCTTATTTCCCCGATTTGGTTTTGGAGGAGGGGTCAGGGTTGCAAAAAGCTTATTTTTCTTTGAATGCGGCTTTGCGAAAGTCAGGTCATGCTTCGTTGGATTTACCTGATGAACTGGTCAATGAGCGGATGGAGGTCTATGTGACGGTGGTATCGAACGATAAACTGAGTGCTTCGATGAGTCAGTATCTGGGGAGGTTGAATTGAGCGTTTCATTCATGAGCTCCAATTTGATCACCTGGAGAACAGAAATGAATCATCATCATCTTCCCCGAACTTTTTATCTCCGTTGGAATCTGTTGTTGCCTGAATCAGGATGGTCAGCGTACTGCCGGTTTTAAAGCTATTCACATTTCTTTGGCGTGATCTGTTTGAATTGCTTCCCTGACTGTGTTGAAGTAAAAAGATAGGAGGGATCTTTGTGGTCAAGCTGCCCATGGTACCTGATTGGACCGCCTACTTAATCGCCACCTGATGTATCGAATAATTTGACTTACTGCCATGGATATTGCCATTGGTAGAACGGTCCCTACCCAGGCCCAGATAGAGTTTGTTTCTAATTGGAAACATAAAACCATAATTTTGACTCACCCAGGCAGTAAAATAACTGTACCCGGACACCGGCGACCATTTATCTTGCTGAGGATCGTATACTGCGAACAAAGAAGAGTAATTACTGGCATAGCCATCTGAGTAATTCCCGCCATAGATGTAAATTTTGTTATTAAAGCTGGTGAGGTAAGAATCACCGGCACCAACTTCCCTGTCCGTAATCCAATTTCTTTTAACCAACGCCTTGCCTGATACATTAAAAAGATAAAACTCATTGACAAAATTGGCAGTTGCGCTTTCCTGTTTTCCATAGTCTGAATTCATTAGAAAAACCTGACCATTATTCACAACTGAAGTCCATATACCCTTAAAAGGCAGGTCCATATAATGAGTCCAGCTCTCATCTGCTGGGTTGTAAACCCTAACGCGATAAGCAGATGAAGTAGTCTCTCCATTTAAGGATTCCGCAGTCAAACAATACAGCTTATCTCCATAAACAAAATAATCCATCACCTTTAAGGCTCTTTCTTCAGATGAATTGGTCGTGTGAAACAGCCTGGTGTTTTTAGCTTGTCCTGTGCGGGGATCATAGGAAATGATCAGCTCATCGTAAGTGCGGGGAATCTCAGCGTATGGACCTCCGTAAGCATGCATCACTGGCTTAAAGTAAACAATTCCGTTAATTACTTTTGCTGGTGAGGTAGTATTGTAAATGTGTCTGGCAATTTCTTCAGGAACGGGAAGATTCTGCCATACATTGGTTTCAGGATCCCAGCTATAGAAGTACACTCCATCGGAACCATAGTTTATATAGGTAAAAAGCTTTCCGTTGTATTCAAAAAAGCAACCGCCGGTGGTCCGAGCCACTGGATGCTTTACAGCATTTAGCAGCCCGCCATTAACTACGGTCAGGTCCACAGTATATTCCAGTTTATTCAGATAGTAAAACTTAAGTGTTGCCCTGCCAAGAGGAAAGTCATCCGGCACATCAAAAAGAATATGTTTATGCGTTTCAGGATGATACACCGGATCTATCCTGCCGACAGAAACCGGTATGTCATTAAGCGTAGCACGATAATTCTCCACGTTGACATCATTTGTTACCGCATCAATTATCAGGGAATTATCGTATGTGCCGATGACCCCGCCTTCATAATTCATAAAGAAATCCTTTGGATGGTTGTTATACGCAGCCTTACCGTTAACTATGTATTTATTCTTGATCTGGTAGGTTGCTATCTTCTGACGTAAAATCGGGGAATAACTTTTAACCCCGTCTTCATCGACCATGTAAAGCCGGAACCAAATTAGATCATCCGATGGTGGTAAGTTGTAAGGCCATTCAATTTTGGCATAATACCTGCCATTGCGCAATATCACTTTCCGTTCCATATAGTCCTGGTATGCACCTGCTAATTGTGTTGAATCAAGGGCGGTTAGCATACCTGTAACCTTTGCTGTTTTGTTAAGCTGAAAGGAAACTACAATAGAAAGCTGTTCAATGCTATCAATTTGCAAATCCTTATAAAAAGGCAGTTCAATCGGCTTTTCGGGTTCTTCCGTGGGGATATTCTGCTTGTCTTTTTTACAAGCGACAACCAGCAGGGTTAAAATAAAAAATATGAAGAGTAAGTTGTGGCGCATGAGAGGTCAATAGTTATAAAACATTTTTGTGAAGATAAAAATAACTAATGCAAGTCAATGTATTCCACTTATTTTAAAGTGAAAACCCAGTTGTATTATCCCAACAACGATAAATATTTCTTCCTGATCATTTGCCATTTAGCGTCATCGCCTTCATGCGTTTTCAAAAGTGCGCTAAGTCCCGTGTCATTCGGAGGTTGTCCCACTTTTTGCTGAATATCAAGCACCACCAGAAGGTATTTTGCTTTGTCCAGGTCGCTTAGCAAAGCTATATCTATGTCATATCTCGACAAATTATCTGCCGCCATTTGAGGATCTTCCTTGGAATATACGATATCGTATAAGACCGTAAACAGCTTTGCATAATTCTTATTGTCCAGGGTCCGCAGAAAAGTAGGTTGGTCTGCTTTTCTTGGTGAGCCTATAAACAACGTATTACCACCGGGATCAGTTAAAGTAAACCTTCGGTCGTCTTTCAAATCACGTACTGTAGTAAATCGTGGTATTCCCGATCGTGGCACATTGCCGGTATGCTCTTTTAGCGAACTGGCAAATGCGTCATGTAGTGCATCCACTTCGTTTACACGGATGTAACACATTGTCGAATTGGCCGCGGGAATTATCTTCCTGCTGCCATAGAACATCAGTTCAATGGTGCCTAGTTTCACATATGCAAAGGGATTAGGAGATGTTTGTATCTGAATAACCTCAAATCCCAGGCGCTGGTAAAATGCCACTTGTGTCTTCACATCAGGACATGCTAAAACCGGGATTGCTTTTTCCTCTTGTTTATCGCTTTGCTTGTTGTCGTCTATTGCTAATGCATCTTTCATATTACGATCTTTCAATTGATAATGTTTGTTTAAGTCCACCTAACGATTTCCTGAGTCGAAGGTAAAAGGAAGAAAAACGGCAAAATTGTAAAAAATAGACATTCTCAGTAGTTGGTTAGCGATAGAAACTTATTAGGGCTGAAGCCTGAGAATTTTTTAAACTCGTGGATGAAATGAGCTTGATCATGATAACCCAAATCGTAAGCGATTTCGGTAAGCGTGTCATAGCTGTGACTATTTGAAACCGCTGTTTCAAAACGTATGATTCTTGAATAAAGCTTCGGATTGAAACCTGTGTATCCCATAAACCTCCTTTCAAACTGTTTTTGGGAAAGGCAAGATTCAGTTGCAAGACAACTGACTTTTATAATTCCTTTGAGCTGCCTTATTTGGTTAATGGCGTTAAGTATCGCTTTGTCTTCAAAGTATCTTTTTGCCAGCTGAGATTTGAAAAAATCGGTGAGAATTTTTACACGCTGAGCGGCATCAGTTGCAGCGGTCAACTTCTCATTGATCATCTGACCCTGACCGTTCAGCAAATCCTCAACATCAAGCACCTCATTGGTCAGATCAGAGGTGGAAATATCAAAAAATAGGGGAATGGCATGAGAAAACAAAGACACGCCAAATAGATCTATCATCCCATTCATGGGAAATTGTCTGAAATTTTCAGTATGCCCAAGAATAGTAGAAAATATTAACTCCGGATGCGTATTACCAAATGAATAATGAAATCCAAATGCGAGCTCTGTCTGCGTATTTGCAGTTGAAAAATAGGCAGAATCGGCTTTCGCTGAGTTGTGCCATTTGCCCGCCCAAAAATGGCTGACTAAATCTTTTAGTTCCAGGCTGGGTTGAATCACTTTATAGCTCATACTCAATGGACTTGGAGGATCTGGCCTTCAAGTTAAGCAAAAATAGGAGCAATTGCGCCGATACATTGATATTGCTATATTTATAAGTCGTTTGACGTAGTGGACCGGGAAACCAAATAATCACAATTTAACAAAGGATGAAACTAAAACCAGCATCACTTTTTCCATTTTTGGATTGGTGAAAGTGGTTTTGAACTGATGTGGTAATCGATAAACGAATACGACTTTCAGCATAGGGAAACTGGCCCAAGGTATAAGGCCATCTTCGACGATTTATTTACAAAGTTTACATTTTTATTTACAATCCAGATTCCTCAGGCTGAAAAATATCAAAGTAGATTCGCTGAATCAATTCTAATAGGATCAATAAATAAAATAAATTATGAAATACATACACGTATATACTTTGTTCTTAATGTCTGTTTTTCTCACTTCCTGTGGACAAAGCCAAACAAACGCACCAAAGGATAACATCAAGTCCGAAATCAAAGACATAGGGCCTAACATAATGGTTCGTAATATAAAAAAAGGCAGAAATGGCACCATTTTAATTGCTGGCCCGAACAACTCATCATTTGGTGATGTTTTTCGATACGATGGAAAATCTTTTACTAATCTTACCAATAAAATAGGTTCGCACCGATTCTGGGATGTCCTGGAAGATCGACGAGGAAATATTTGGTTCACTTCTACTGATTCAGGCGTTTATTATTACAACGGGAAATCCATTCAACATTTCACTACCACGGAGGGACTTGCCAATAATCGGGTTATGTCCGTTTATGAAGATAAAGCCGGCATTATTTGGTTTGGCACCGGAGGTGGAGTAAGCCGCTACGATAGGAAATCTTTTCGAAATTTTAAAAATCCGAACCCCTCGCGTGTTTATAAAGGAGGAAATTGGAACAATGATTTTACCTGGAACAATGATATTACTACAATCATTGAAGATAAAACCGGGAAATTATGGGTTGGCACAAGGGGCGATGCTTTCGTTTTTGACGGAAAAACATTTACCCCGTTAATCCATAAGGGCAAAACTTTTACAAACGTTTGGAGTATAATCGAAGATAGAAAAGGCAATATTTGGCTTGGTGACGTGACCAATGGCCTCTGGCGCTATGACGGCAGTACCTTTACTTGGGTATCGCAGAAGGGTGCTTATACTATAATCGAGGATAAAAAAGGAAACATCTGGACTACTGGTCCGGTAAATACTGCTCATGTGGCGGTCTGGGCTCTGTCCCGTTATGATGCAAAGTCCTTGTATAGTAATAAGCCCACTGTAGTCGAAATTATGTTAGGAGATGCTTTTTTGGGGCTTTTGGAAGCTAACGATGGAGGTATTTGGTTTGGATCTGCGACCGGAGTGTATCGTTATGATGGAAAGACCATCACGGACTTTTATAATAAAGAGGGTCAGAAAAAATATATCATAGATACGAAGCAAAGTGTTGTTATATGGAAAGGTTCTATGCTACTTGGTGCATGGGAAGGTTCTAAGTTTCTTGGTGATGGTTCCGGTACAGGGGACGTCGATATATTAAAAGGAGAATTGTTGATCGAAAACCGTCATCTGGTGGGCGGTGCAGTTGAAGTCGACATGAATACAATTGAACAAAAATTTGATGATCCAGGTCCACACAATAAATTACCTGCATTTTTTGATGTCAAAAAATTCCCTGTTTCTACATTCTCAATTACGAAGGTTGAAACAGGGAGTGATGGAAAAACTGAAGGGAGGAACGGGAACATGACCATTGAAGCTGTCGCAACTATAAAAGTTACAGGGAACCTGACCATTGAAGGGATCACGAAGGCAGTTACTTTTCCAGCCAATATGCTTTTTAAGGACGGAATGGACGGAACTGTCGTGATGAATGGCACGCTGATCATTGATCGAACAGATTGGGGTATCGATTATGCATCAGAAAAGCACTTTGCTATTGGTGATGGAACTATTTCGGACGACGTTAAACTCTTTATGAAAATCGTAGCAACTGAACGAACAGGCCTATAGGTAACAAGGGCACAATAATGAGAGATATTCCAATTCCATAACCATTAATACCAATACGTCGAAAAAGTAACCGGTGTGGTAATTATCGCGGTTAGGAGGTAAATATTGAGTAAGGAAGCCTCGAACCTCTAGCTACCATGAATACTAAATATAGCTTCCACTCTCCGTCAGTTGAAATCCCTATATTAGCCTCTCAAACACTAATTAATGCAATTCTCAATCAAACTCGTTATCACATTTATGCAAGTGCTCAAACAAATAACCCGGATCCTAAGACGGCGCTTCTGGATCTCTTAAAAGTTAAACATGACTATGAGCGGACGCTCACTCTGGGAAAAAAGTTTGATACAGTGCCATATAAAGCAAAATATAAAAGCCCTTTGAGCTCTACACATGATATTAGGAATAGGATTTCCTTATTAACATACTTTAAAGCAGTAAAGTTGAGCCTGGAAGGATCGAAAGACATACTGCCGCCACTACGTGAGATTTCTAAATAAGTCTCCCTTAACCTCACAAATACATCACACCCGTATCGCATACAGATCTCACCCGGGTTTGACAGGGTCTGAGTACGATGAAAAGATCAAGCGAACGATAGTTTACATCGTTAGGAATTTTTTAAATAAATATACTCATCATGCATTGGTGTATTTTTGTTATCCCGACGATGAATATTCCAGACATAGAAGTATCATCTTTAGTAAGTGGTGCAATGAAGAAATGATGGAGGATATCGAGCACATAAAAAGAAATTCAGTCTTCAGGAACGAAAAATTTTATGGTGGTATGTTAGTATTAAAATCAAATCCACTACGAACACTTCTAATTAAAGCAGTTTTGGATTTCATTGATGATCTGGCGAACCAAAAATATAGCCCAATGATTTGAAGTGGTTAGTCTGAATAACCAAAAACAAATCCTTTCACATTGTGAATTACTAAAAATATTAGTAATTTTGTCTTGCCTAAATACTTACCATTATGCCAAGACCTAACAACAACCGCTACCGATCTGAAATCTTCAATCAGCAACCGGGGTACACACCCCAAGAAGACTCCTACAAACCCTACTGGGAAAACGAGTACCATTATGTCACCAAATTACTGGAACAAAAACTGCTGAACTTTATACGCCGGAATGAACGGCTCAGGACGAATATCGTTTACCTGGCCCGTTTTGTAAATGTCACGGAAACCGATATTATATTCAATCTTACTGATTTTAAGGACAGTTATAAGTTCAAGTTTATCATGCCCGATTTTGAGGGATACTGTGCAAAGTTTATAGAGATATTTACGCCCGTACTTCAGGACTTCCTGAAAGAAATAGGATATAATGCCCATGGGTTTAGCTTCAAGCTGCGTATGGATGGCAACGACTGGCAAAAGAACAAAACAGTATTTGCTGATTAACGTGGTGATGAAAATTTAGTGTAAACAACTTGGAAAACCATACGGGTATATTGATTTTGGTATGTGAATGACTTAATAAATGCCAAAAACTACAAACAATTGCGATATTATTTTAAAATTAACTTTTTCTGTATCCGGTATATTTGTTTCACTAAACCGCCAATACAAACCATATTCAGACAAATGAAAATAAGAACCACATCATTCCGAACAGCATTGTTGTAGTTACATTTTAATATGTTAAAAATACCCAATTAATTTCATTGGAGGGTTCCTTATTTCCGAAATTTTAATAGCAGTGTTAACCAAATTTTTGAACATCCATATGAATACCATATTTAAGTGCCATGACGCCAAGGATTTATCAATGAAAGGAAGGTGTATATGATTTAAAAACTATCCAACATATTTGCTAGCTCTCTTTAGTATTTACATCCAAATAAATACACCTAGCTGACATCAATCACCATAGTTCCTGATTATAGTTTGGAACTGAAAAATCAACTTAAAACACCTTCTTTAATATTACAATTTAAACTGAGTAAAGTATGAAGAAAATACTTATCCTCTTATGTCTGTGCTTTACGTGCAATTTTGTATTCGCGCTTAAATTCAGTGAAATAGAGTTATCTAATAAAAGATTTCAACCGCGTATGGTAACCGGGGTAATCCTGGATGAGACGGGTTTACCAATACCAAGTGCTACGATTACCGTAGAAGGTTCGATGCCAAAACGTGGAGCCACAACTAATGATCAGGGAAAGTACAGCATACAGATCAACAGTGACAATGATGTGCTTATTGTTTCTTATATAGGGTATACGACCCAGAAGATCTTAATCGGTGATCGCAAATCGCTCGATATAACATTGCTTCCTGACAAGAATGCCCTGGAAGAGGTTGCCGTTGTTGCCTTTGGAACTCAGAAGAGAACGGACCTCGTAGGTGCTGTTACTTCCATCAAGGTCTCCGATCTTAAGATTCCTTCTAGTAATCTAACCACCGCACTAGCAGGAAGAGCAGCAGGGCTGATCGGTTTTCAGCGTAGCGGGGAGCCCGGGCAGGACAATGCCGACTTTTTTATCCGTGGTGTAACTACGTTTGGTTACAAAAATTCACCATTGATCCTCATTGACGGAGTGGAACTCACAACGACTGATCTGGCCCGCTTACAGCCCGATGATATTGCCAGCTTCTCAATCATGAAAGATGCAACTTCCACAGCTGTCTATGGAGCCCGGGGGGCAAACGGAATCATTTTGGTGACAACCAAACAGGGTGCAGTCGGCAAAGCTCAGATTAGTTTTCGCGCAGAAAATTCTGTTTCTACCTCGGTCAGTAATATTGAACTGGCTGATCCTGTCACTTTTATGAAGCAAGCCAATGAGGCAATCCTTACACGCAATCCATTAGGTACGATTCTGTACAGCGAAGAAAAAATCGCCAATACGG
>NZ_DATHGC010000191.1:0-9225 GCF_035317785.1 Pedobacter sp.
GCACCTGCTGCTGTGCCTTCAGCGGCGGCTGTGTCAGGGTTTGCGGCCAGTTTCCCGCTTTCGGCACCTTTTTTCTGTTCATTGCCGCAACCCGAAATAATGGCTGCAAGGATCAATAGTGGCATTATCTTCATTCGTAACATAGCTGCAATCTGTAGGTCTAAAGTAGGGAATACTTGTTGAACCTTGTATATTTAACAGGTAAATCCAGCGTTAAGTTTAAAATCTTTTTTTCTATGTCCGCCGAAACCATCCTTGAAGTCCAGCAAGTCAGTAAAATTTATAAAAGCGCCGGAAAGGAGCTTTTGGTATTGAAAGAAATTGATTTTTCGATTGAGAAAGGGACCACGGTAGCCATTACAGGTCCTTCGGGCAGCGGCAAGACTACCTTGCTGGGCATTTGTGCTGGTCTCGACCAGGCAAGTTCAGGGAGTGTGGCACTCAACAACATCAAACTGGATGGCCTGACGGAAGATGAGCGTGCTGCGGTACGGAACCTGTACGTGGGCTTTATTTTCCAAAACTTCCAGCTCATGCCTACGCTGACCGCACTGGAAAATGTGATGGTGCCGATGGAGCTGCGCAAACAAAAAGAGGTAAAAGCGAGGGCTATGGAACTCCTGGACAAGGTGGGTCTGGCAGACCGCTCGCACCATTACCCGGTCCAGTTGTCGGGCGGGGAGCAGCAGCGGGTGTCACTGGCACGTGCTTTTTCCAACCGCCCGGCGGTGCTTTTTGCCGATGAGCCTACGGGAAACCTGGATGGTGAAACCGGGGAAAGGATAGAGAAGATGCTGTTTGATCTCAACCGGGAGGCCGGCACGACACTGATCATCGTGACGCACGATATGGACCTGGCTTCCAGGACCTCGAGGATCATCAAATTAAAAAGCGGGGCGGTTATAGCGGATACTTATGCAGGAGTTTAGGGTACTGAACGGCAGATCGGCAGATATAGGCTGGTTGTTTAAAATGGCCTGGCGCGACAGCCGCCGCAGCAGGTCTCGCTTGCTGCTGTTCATCTCAGCCATTGTGGTGGGCATTGCGGCTTTGGTGGCGGTTTATGCTTTCAAGGACAATTTATTGCGGGACATTGACAACCAGGCCAAAGAACTGACGGGTGCGGACCTGATCCTGGATACGAGAAAACCAGTCAGTAAAAAAGCACAGGCCATGCTGGACACACTGGGTGACGAGCGTTCTTCGGAGCGGAGTTTTGCTTCGATGCTGTATTTTGTAAAAAACCAGGGCAGCCGGCTGGTGCAGGTGCGGGCGCTGGAGGGAGGATATCCGTATTATGGTGTGATAGAAACTACGCCTGCTGCCGCGGCTTCCCGATTCAGGAACGAAAGGAGGGCTTTGGTCGACAGGACGGTGATGCTCCAGTACAATGCAAAGGCAGGCGATTCTATTAAAGTGGGGGCGCTGACCTTCGAAATCGCTGGGGCGCTGGACAAAGCACCGGGGCAGACGGGCTTGTCATCTACGGTGGCTCCCATTGTGTATATTCCGTTAAAATACCTGGAAGCGACCGGGCTGACCAAAATCGGCAGCCGCATCCAGTATAAATATTATTTCAAGTATAAGAACCCTTCGCAGGTGGACCGGGTATTGAAAAAGATACAGCCTGTGGTGGACAAGGAAGGCCTGGATACGGAGACTGTGGAAAGCAGGAAAGCGGATACCGGGCGGTCTTTCCGGGACGTGAACCGGTTTTTGTCACTGTCTGGTTTTATTGCCCTGCTGCTCGGTTGTATCGGTGTGGGCAGTGCCATTCATGTGTACATCGGGGAGAAGCTGAACAGCATTGCGACGCTGCGCTGTCTGGGCGTAAAAGCTTCGGAGGCTTTTTTGATCTTCCTGATCCAGATCGCTTTTATCGGCTTAATCGGTGCGGTGATCGGCAGTTTCCTGGGGACAGCCGTCCAGTTTGTGCTGCCCGCTGTATTGAAAGACTTTATACCTGTGGAACTGACCATGCAGGTTTCCTGGCCGGCGATAGGGCAGGGCCTTGTTTTGGGTTTGGTGATTGCCATATTGTTTGCTTTGCCTTCTTTATTGGCGGTACGGCGTATTTCGCCTTTGAATGCATTGAGGAGGTCTTTTGAACGTTCGGCGGGAGCCGCTGATCCGCTGAAATGGCTGGTATATCTGTTCATCGTGCTTTTTGTACTGGGCTTTGCCTGGCTGCAGATGGGCGGCTGGATGGAGGCATCGATGTTTACCGGAGGTGTGTTACTTGCTTTTTTACTGTTGTTTGCAGTGTCCAAATTGCTGATGTGGTTATTGCGCGGAGCGCTGCCGGATGCTGTGAGCTATTTGTGGAGACAGGGTTTCGCCAATCTTTACCGGCCAAACAACCAGACTATGGTGCTGACGGTAGCTATAGGACTGTCGACCTTGTTCATCGCTACTTTGTTTTTTGTGCAAGGCATTTTGATCAACCGGGTCACCATATCATCGGGGGCAAACCAGCCAAATATGGTATTATTTGACATTCAGCCTGAGCAAAAAGAGGGCATTGCGCAGCTCACCAGGGCACATCACCTGCCGGTCATGAACCAGGTGCCGATCATTACGGTACGGATTGAAGAGATGAACGGCAGGACGGCCGCTGATCTTGCTGCGGCGGATAGTGCTGCAAATCAGGAACCGAAGAAGGCAGATGCAGACCAGGGGCCTCAGAGCCGGCCGGGCAGCGGAATGGGCAGGGGCGAACCTTCCCAGCGGGCTTTCAGGGGCGAACTGCGGGTTACTTTCCAGGATACGCTGACTGCTGCGGAAAAGGTAATCAAAGGAAAATGGCATGGTAAGGTAGGCAGGGATGGAATTGTATACGTGTCCCTGGAAGAAAATTATGCAAGGGGAATCCGTGCGGAGATCGGGGACAAGATCGTGTTTAATGTACAGGGCATGCTGATCCCGACGGTACTGGGGAGCATCAGGGAGGTCAACTGGAGCCGGATGCAGACCAATTTCAGGGTGGTGTTCCCGAAGGGTGTGCTCGAGGAAGCTCCGCAGTTTCATGTATTGATGACCAGGGTTTCGGGCGATGAGGCCTCCGCAAAATACCAGGGTGCCGTAGTCCGTAGTTTTCCCAATGTTTCGGTGCTGGACCTGAAGCTGATCCTGAAGGTATTGGATGAGCTGCTGTCGAAGATCAGTTTTGTGATCCGGTTTATGGCGGCATTTAGCATGCTGACGGGCTGGATCGTTTTGATCTCTTCGGTACTGACCAGCAAGGCACAGCGGCTGCAGGAAAGTTTGCTGCTGCGCACATTGGGTGCCAGCCGGAACCAGATTCTGGTGATCACTGCGGTAGAATACCTGTTTTTGGCAGTAGTGGCTACAGGGGCAGGGATGCTGCTTGCGCTGGGTGGCAGCTGGGCGCTGGCTAAGTTTGTCTTTGCAGCAAGCTTTAACCCGCCTGTATGGCCGGTAATTTTGTTTTTCCTGGTCATCTCCGCAATGGTCGTGGTTACCGGGGTGCTGAGCAGCAGGAGCGCATTGAAGCGCTGATGCTGATGGCAGAAAGATTTTGTTTTTACATTAAAGCGCTTTATAGTATACTAAATTAGTAGGCATTTTGCTTGCCGTTAAAATATTCCTTAGCTTTACGGTCAGGGGACAAACAAATGATTGCTTACAGCAGGCTCAGCGACAATGAATTGATGGCACTTTTGGCCGGCGACGATGCTGCGTTCAATGAAATATACGAGCGGTACTGGTCTTTGTTGTACCGTGCCGCTTTTAATGTTTTAAGGGATGAAGATGCCTGCATGGATGTGATCCAGGATGTTTTTGTCTGGTTTTGGGAGCACCGTGCAGACATTTCCTTCAGGTCTGTAAAGGCTTATCTGCTGGTTGCCGTGAAATATAAGGTGGCCAATTACATCCGCAACGGGAAGGTCAGGGAGTCTTTTTACGACAGGATCCCGAAGATTGAACTGGATGCTGATTTTCCGGATGAGGCTCTGGAATTAAAGGAACTGAAGGAAATGATTGCTCAATTTGTGCTGGAGCTGCCCGAACGCTGCCAGGAAGTATTCAATTTGAGCAGAAATCAGCACATGAGCAATAAGGAAATTGCAGAATACCTGGGGATCACTGAAAAAACAGTAGAAAATCAAATTAATAAGGCGCTGAAAAGGTTAAAACTCAATCTGGGGAAGCTTTCTGTCTTCGTAAGTCTGTTGTAAAAACAGAAGTCTTAAATTTATTTTCATTTGGCGTGGGTGCCGGGGCTTTGATAAGTGCCTTACTGATATAAAGCCATAAAATGAATAAAGAAGAATTTCGTGATCTGGTCAGAAAAGTAAGTGACGGTGAGGCATCGGATACCGAGGTTGCACTGTATAACCGTTATTATGCGGCTTACCAGCAGGCAGGCGAAATGTGGGACGAGCAGGAGATGGGTGACCAGGGCCGTGTATCTGCCAGGCTGAAACAGAGGATCCATCAGCAGATCAGACCTGCGGTCGTTATTCCTTTCTGGAAAAGACATTTGCGGATGGCTTCGGCAGCGGCCGTATTACTGCTGCTTTCTGCCGGACTGGTATTTTACCTGAACACCCAACGCAGCATGGAAGCTGACCTGGCCAGTCATGATGTGGCTCCGGGCGGCAACAAGGCGGTGCTTACACTGGGCAACGGTACCCGGATTGCTTTGACTGACGCGCTAAACGGTGAGCTGGCGCAGGAGAGCGGAATCTCGGTTAAAAAAACAAAAGACGGGCAGCTGGTGTATACGGTTATGGAATCATCTGACCCGGGTGATCCGGCGCAGGCAGGCGGGATATATAATACGGTGTCTACGCCAATGGGCGGACAGTACCAGATCAATCTGCCGGATGGCACCAAAGTATGGCTGAATGCAGCATCCTCTTTAAAGTTCCCGGCTTCTTTTGCCAATTTAAAGGAACGAAGGGTCGAACTTGTTGGGGAGGCCTATTTTGAAGTAAGCCACAATAAGAAGCTTCCATTTATTGTAAAGACCGAAAAGCAGGATGTGCTGGTACTGGGAACGCATTTCAACATCAACAGTTATCCGGATGAGCCTGCTACCCGGACAACGCTGCTGCAGGGTGCTGTACTGGTACGCCGTTTGGGATCGAGATCGGAAAAAGGAAACAGGGACTTTGTGGTGATCAAGCCGGGACAGCAGTGTACGCTGGGACAGCGGATCGGTGTGGAAGATGCGGATGTGGAAATGGTCACGGCCTGGAAGGATGGGAACTTCCTGTTTAACGATACGGATCTGCCTAACATCATGAAGCAGCTGGCACGCTGGTATAACGTAGATATCGATTACAGCAATGTGCCTGCTGATCGTTTTTTTACCGGTTTTATTTCAAGGGATGTCAATCTTTCCAAAGTGCTGAAAATGCTGGAAGAGACCGGACGCATCAAATTTAAAGTAGAGCACAACAACATAAAAATTATAAACGAATAGCCTATGTAACATTTATACACGCCATAAAAAAAATAAACCGGCTGCGCGGGAACGCAGACGGTTCTATTAAGGCACACCACAGCAATCAATTAGCAATCAATCAACTGAACCAACCTTAACTTTACAAATGTATGAATTTCAAGATTCTATGCAAGGAATCCCAAGGCGATAACAATTTGGCCGGGCATTCAGACTATTTAAAATCTAAACTGATTTTAATTATGAAACTAACCACGATACTCATCACTGTCTGCTGTCTTCATGTATCAGCGGCAGGATACTCACAAGGCATAACACTCTCTGAAACGAACGCTCCGCTTAAAAAAATATTACAACTGATCAGGAAGCAGACCGGCTTTCAATTGCTGTACGATTCGCAGCTGCTGGAGAAATCCAACCGGGTAACACTCAGTCTGATCAACGCGCCCATTACGGTGGTGCTGGACCAGATCTTTGGTGGACAGCCCTTTACCTATAAGATCCTGGACAAGACCATTCTGGTCAAAGAAAAGGAAAGAACATCCTTGCCTGCTGTATCGCAGCGGGCTGAGGTGATGATCCGGGGAATGGTCAGGGATGCGGAAGATAAACCGGTATACCTGGCCAGCATCAAAGTAAAAGGTTCGGACAAAACAGTAGTGACCAATAAAGAAGGTGCTTTTTCAATCAATGTGCCTGAAATTGGTTCTATACTGGTTGTGTCTTATGTAGGTTATGCAACTAAGGAAGTGCCCGCCACTGCTGGAATGATGCTGATCACCCTGGATGCTGATGTAAACAGACTGAACGACCTGGTTGTGGTGGGCTACGGCAGTACCAGGAGAAAGGACCTGACCGGGTCGGTTTCCTCAGTAAAGACCAGCGAAATTAAAGACATGCCATTCATGAGTGTTGATGACGCCCTGTCGGGCAAAGCCTCCGGTGTCCAGGTGATCAAAGCCGATGGTTCTCCGGGCGGTGCGGTGCGGATCAGGATCCGCGGTGGCGCCTCATTACTGGGTACCAACGACCCGCTGTACGTGATAGACGGAATACCTACTGTAGTGAGCAACAGCTTTATCAATGCGCAATCGGATATTGTGAACCCGATTGAGGCAGCCAATTATGGGGAAGACTTTAACAATAGTATTGCGGGTTCATTTGCCAGAGGGCTGAATAACCTTGCGGGCCTGAACATTTCGGATATTGAAAGTATCGACATCTTAAAAGATGCTTCTGCCACTGCGATCTATGGTTCGAAGGCGGCCAACGGGGTGGTGATCATTACCACGAAAAAGGGCAGGCAAAACAGCAAGCCTCAGCTGAATGTAAATTATTATGCGGGCTTTAACAAGCCGATCAAAGAACAGGTGCTGAACGCTGAGCAATACAAGTCGACCCTAAAAGAAGCGGCAACCAATTATATCAATGAGCGTAAACGCCTGAACCTGAGCCTGACCACATCTGCGGCAATACAGGCGCTGGGCATTATAAACGATGCTTCTTTTTTCGGAAACGCGGATACAGACTGGCTTGATCAGATCCTGAGAACAGGGTTTAGCCAGAATGCAGACATCGCCGTTAACGGCGGGGGTGCAGGCTCACGCTATTATACTTCCTTAAATTATACCAAACAGGACGGGACCATCATCGGTACGGACTTCAACAGGATCTCGGGTAAGATCAGCCTGGACAATGAGATCAGCAACAGGTTCAGGGTGATCACCAACCTGAACTATGGTTTTACCCAAACAAATGTGACGGACGGGGCATACGGACAGGCGCTGACCGCGCCGCCAACATTCGCGCCTTTTAACGAAGACGGGAGTTATTCCGCACTGGGGGCCCTGAGTTCGGATTACAGGGGTTATCAAAATCCGCTGGCGCTGACCACTGTAACTAACAAGGCTAAGGATTATACCCTGATGGGATCTTTGTCTGCTGAGTACGACATTTTAAAAGACCTGAAATTTAAAAGTACAGTGTCGGTAAATCACAGCGCTTATAACCAGCTCAATTATACGCCGAGCTATGTGGAGATCGGTGGCTTTTATGGCAGGGAGAGCTCGCAGGGCGGATTGGGTTCGCAATCCAACTCCAGTACACTCAGTACTTTTATTGAAAACACGCTGACCTGGAACAAAGAATTTAATGAAGACCACCGTTTGAATGTACTGGCAGGTACTTCATGGGAAAACAATAAAATGGATTTTTTCTCTGCCACGGGCCGCGGGTTTCCTGATGACAGCTATTTAAACAACCTGAGCTCTGCGGCAACTGCAGTTGCAGTAAGGGGAGCTAATCCCGCTAGCCAGAACTCATTGCTTTCCTTTTATCTGCGGGCCAATTATGTATTCAGGGATAAATACCTGCTGACCTTCACCGGAAGATCTGATGCTTCGTCCAAGTTCTCTCCGGAGAATCATGTAGGTTATTTTCCTTCCGGGGCAATCGCCTGGAGGATTTCCCAGGAAAACTTCCTAAAAGAGGTCGGCTGGATCGATGAGATCAAGATCAGGGCGAGTGCAGGACGAACAGGAACGCAGAACATTGGTGACCATTTGTGGCGCACCTTGTATTCTCCTGACTCTTATGCCGGAACAAATGCGCTGGTACCCTCACAGCTGGGCAACGCGAACATCAAGTGGGAATCGACAACACAACAGGATCTGGGACTGGACTTTACTTTTTTTAAAGGCAGATTGGGCGGAACTTTTGGCTATTACAACAAGATCACCGACGGAGCGCTGCTCAACCTGACACCGGCGCCAAGCTCGTCATATACCAGCGTCATTTATAACATTGCGAAGATCAGGAATCGTGGTCTGGAACTCGACCTGCATGGTGATTTCATCCGCGGTGAGAAATTTAGCTGGAACGGCGCAATTAATATTTCCAGGAACATCTCCAAGGTGCTGAATATTGATGGCGGCCCGTTCTCTAACCCTAACGATAGAAATACGCTGAATCTCGGTACGAGCATTGTACAGGAGGGCCAGCCGCTGGGCCTCCTGTACGGCCGTGTTTCTGCAGGATTATTGAAAACACAGGAGGAAGTTGATGCTTACAAAAAAGCCTTTGCTTATTACATCTATTTCCAGCCATTGGTAAACGTTGGCGATATGTCTTATGCACTTGATGAAACCGGGCTTTGGAAACAGGAAATCATCGGCAGGGCCACACCTAAGTTCTTTGGTGGCTATACCAACATTTTCTCCTATGAACGTTTTAGCCTGACTTCTCTGTTTACCTTTGCTTATGGCGGCAAACTGATGTATCAAAAAGATGTGGCCGACATGAATGTAAACAGTCTGACCAACAGGGGTGTGCGGGTGCTTGACCATTATACTCCTGAGCAACCGGATTCGAAGAGACCACGTTACCTTTTTAACGAAACTTCCTTCCTGACAGATGAAAACATCTACGACGCTTCTTACCTGAAACTGAAGTCGCTTTCCTTATCGTATGCCTTGCCTGCGAAGCTAGCACAGAAACTGAAGATCAGCAGCCTGAGCGTGTATGCTACCGGAACAAATGTGTTTACTGTTACCAGATATCCGGGGCCGGATCCTGAGGTAAGTGACGATCCAAGCAGTGTGATTGGCGGGGGAAGGGATGTGAGCACATATCCGACAGTAAAGTCATACACATTTGGCGTTCGTTTAGGATTTTAACTATTAAAACTTAGATCATGAAGAAATTATTCTTATATATATTGTGTGTTGCTGCGGCAGGAGCACAGTTGTCCTGCAAGAAGGAACTCAACGCGCTTCCAACCCAGTCTAAGGTGGAGG
>NZ_DATHGC010000192.1:0-8208 GCF_035317785.1 Pedobacter sp.
AAAACAACAAAATGCATTACTATATTCGGAATGAAATGGTATGTAATCCGTAAACAGGATATGTTAAGTTCTTTTCAGGACGATGTCAAGTTAATCCAGGACTAGTGTAAAGCTATTCCAGGACTAGACAAGGACTAGACAACCTACAGACACCTGACAGACACCTACTGAACACGCGGTAAGCACCTGGTTCTCCTTAATCGTCCCCGATTCCTTCCTTAGCCTCTTCCGAAATGTGTTCTGGCAGTTTTTGCCTGAATTTACCGGCACCTGACCTGGATAATGCTGTCAATGACCCTTCAGTGAAACTAATATAAGAAAATCATTTGAAAAATTGCATTAATACTCCCAGTTCGGATATCGATTATCAGGTAATTGTAAAGTTAGGATCATGTCCGTCCTGTATTAAAACTATATGGATGGCGCATACGTAACTTTACATAAATGATTTTCAATTTATAACGAGCTTATGAAAACTATATTAATGATGGTGATGGTACTTTTATCGGCAGGCGGTGCCGGTGCACAGTCTCCAAAACTTCAAAAAGCTACTTTTGGCAATGGCTGTTTCTGGTGTTCAGAAGCAGTATTTCAACGCATTAACGGAGTAACCGCTGTAAGATCGGGTTATGAGGGCGGTTCCGTGGTAGATCCAAGCTACGAACAGGTATGTACCGGAACGACCGGACATGCTGAAGTGATCGAGGTCACTTATGATCCGGCGAAAATAAAATATGATGAACTCCTGGAAGTATTTTGGAAAACCCATGACCCGACTACTTTGAACCGTCAGGGTGCAGATGTAGGCACGCAATACCGCTCTGTTATTTTTTATCACACTAACGATCAAAAAACAATCGCTGAGAAATATAAAAAAGAGCTGAACGACACCAAAGCTTTTGGCAATCCGGTGGTTACGTCCATAGAAAAAGCATCCCCATTTTATGTGGCGGAGTCCTATCATCAGAATTACTTCAACAGAAACGGGGACAAGCCATATTGCAAACTGGTGATCCTTCCTAAGCTGGACAAAATGGAAAAGGTTTTTAAAGCAAAATTAAAACACTAACTATTGCTTTTGTCAGGAATTGTGAAGAATTATTCTTTATACCATTTCCGAAAAATTTTCCGTTACTGTTAGAGACAAAAGTATAAACTATGAAAAACAAAACCCGCTGGCTATTTGTCCTTACCTTTTTTATGATGACGATTACGGAACGGATCTTTGCCCAATCAGGTAAACCAAAAGTCCAAGACCGCACATTGGAAACAAGCCGTCAAAAAATTGATTCCCTGGATAAAAAATTAATCGGGCAGTAAAGAAGGTTTGTCTCCTACATTCATCACAGAATTATTAAATGCAGTGCATAAGGAGAGTCTGAGAATTGAAGATGCAATAAAAGCAAATAAATAGACATTACTTTTTATTTGACTTCCGGAATGATCCCTTCGGCCATCAGCTTTTCAAACATGTGAAAAAACATTTCTTTCGTTTCCACATATTCATGGAAGCCAAACCTTCTTGCTTTGGAGCCATCACCAAAGAAATCGTAATCCCATGAAAATACCCCATCGGCAAAGCCCCAGGAAGAAACCTCCTCGTAATTATGTTTCTTCAGGTCATATTTTTCCTGCATGTCCTGCCATAGCCCGGCTTTATCGGCCATTACGCTTTGCAGCGACATATGAAGGGGCGGCGCAACCTCAAGTTTGAAGAACCCGGCAATGTCCAGCCACATTTCATTCCATCGGAAAAGGTCGCCATTGGTAATGTTAAAAGCGTGGTTTGCACATCGCGGCTCGGTAGCTGCCCAAACAGTTGCTTTGGCCAGCAGTCCTCCGTCTGTCATTTCCATGATCTTATCATATGCGCCGGGCTTTCCGGGGAAGCGAAGGGGGATGTTCAGTTCTTTTGATATTGAAGCATACACTGCTATAGCCAGCACCAGATTCATGGGATTCCCCAAGGCAGTTCCACCAACCACAGAAGGGCGGATAGCCGACCAGGTCCATTTCTTGCCCTTTTGAAGTTTTTCCAGGAACTCCTGCTGGTCTACATTAAACTCCGGTGGCATGTGTCCCTGGTCAGATTCCTTAGCCGGCGTTTTAAAAGGCCCAAGGTGAGCGCCATAGACTTTGTAGCCCTGCATCAGACTGATGTGCACTAATTTTTTTGCGATAGGTTCGATCGCTTCAACCACATTGACCAGCATGGCCAGGTTCGGCGGCACCATTTCCGCCCAGCTTGGACGATCCTGAAATGCCGCATAAAAAATATGGGTAACATCGTTCAAATGCGCGAGCTTAGACCTGGTATCAGCCGCATCCAGCAGATCTACCGAAATAAATTTTAATTGCTTACTGTCCTGTCCGCCGCGTCTGGAAAGTCCTATGATATTCCATTCATCGAGTTCAACGAGGTGCTCAATAAGAGTACTGCCGATTACACCATTGGCGCCCACGACCAAAGCGGTTTTTAAAGGTGCTCTCCGGTCAGTGTCAATATCTGTTGTTTTCATAGTTTTAAATTTTAATTCAAAGCTGGTCATTGTGAGGCTGGGTTTGCTTGTAAACTCCGGCTAACATTTTGTATATTTCCACTATGAAACGTTATCGTCAGTTTGAACCCATCCTCATTTCCGCTTTTGAAGTTGAGCAATGGCACCATCCTGTGCATACCCACAATCATTATGAGCTGATCTACATCAAAAACGGATCTGGTATTCATCACATTAATCAATTAGCTGTAATTTATGAACAGGGCGACATCTTCCTGCTTGGCCCTGCTGAAGAGCACTATTTTGAGATTGAACACAAAACCAGGTTCATCTATCTCAAATTTACTGATCTGTATATGCGGGGGAGCCATGATGCATGGCTCCATCCTGTAAAAGAACTGGAGTACCTGGTCCACAACAGGGAATCACACCTTTCAGGCTTCAAATTAACCCTGCACGACCAGCTTTTAGCAGCGCAGATCTTTAACCTGATCGAATTGATGAAAGCCGAAACTTCGCTCAATGAAAGACTGGTCTGGCAGCAGCTGATCTCACTCTCCGTAATTTTAAAGCGAAACCTGCCGGGAACCGCAGCAGGGGAAACCGGTGAAAACAAGATGGAAGCTATGTTTAGCTACATCCACGAAAACATTTATACTCCGGACAAATTGAAATCAGAAGTGATGGCGGCAAATTTTAATACTACCATCAATTATATAGGGCCATACTTCAAGCGGAATGCCGGTACAAGTCTTCGCGCCTATATCAAAAACTACCGGCATACCCTGATACGGAAACGGATGCAGGCCGGAAATTACAGCCTGAAGCAAATCGCTGCGGAATTTGGCCTGACAGACGAAAGCCATGTTCATAAATTAATGAAACAATAAAAAAGGGGCAAACTCTCGTCTGCCCCCTTTCACCTTCCCTAATCTTTGATTTCGTATTATTTTGTTGTAGCGGCGGTTAATGAATCTGTTGCTACATCTGTACTTCCGGTATCTGTTTTCAGGCTTACAAAATTATCAAGTTTTACATTTTTCATGTTGCTGGCAATCAAAGTATGCTGATCTGTCGCCCCGCTCATTTTCAGAACCGCATCCTCACTGATGACTGTATATAAATCTCCTACCTTAGCGTCAACTTTCACTTTCGCATTCTGGCTTAAGAAGAGCTGCAAATATTTCACATCAAATTTATTTTCTGTCACAACGACTGCACTTCCGGCAGCTTCGATCCTTTGCAGGTCTTTTACGGAGATCCTGATCGTCACCTGGCTGCTTTCCATAGTGTTGATGTATAAATTCTGACCTTTGCCGATCACCGAAGTTTTTTCAGGGTTAAAGTATTCATCAACAAATACCCCTTCTTTTTCACTTTGGGTCAAAATGATCTTCACATTTCCACTCACCCAGATCTTGTTGAAACTTTCTGTGATCGCTGCAACTTTAATGAAAGGCGCGGCGAATGTGGTCATTGCTGATGAGGTTAATACTACTGCTGTTAATACTGCGGCGAATGCTGTTTTTGTAAGAGTTTTCATGACTTTATGTTTTAAGGTTTTCTTTGTTTTTTATTATTGAGACACCATCAACCTTAAAACGTTTCAGCGGTTTTCACGCTATTATACCACCATGACGTAACTCACGACCAACTCCCTGAAATTTTCGACCAACGCTCGTAATATTCAGACTCTAAAATAAAATCAGCAACTTTATAACCCAATCTTAATGCCTGCATTCAGTCCGAGACCACCTATATTAATATATGACCGCAGGTCATCTGATGGTCTACCCGGATCATAACCTGCGCTGCCCTTCACATTCATGGAAGAATTGATGGTCTTATGATAATTTACCTTTTTGTCTCCCGCACTTTGCTCCTCCAGCCTAAGTTGTCTCGATCCTACGGCAGTATTGGTTGCATTTACCACTACCGTAGCTGTACCGTCGTATTTTTCTAATTCTTTATCCTTTCCGCCAACAGAAACATTACGGTATTCCAGTTCAGCGAAAAGATTGATCTTATTGCCGACCTTATAATCAAAACCCAATGCGCTCTGAAAGCCTATCGTAGCTTTTGGATTGATGCGTTCCTCTCTCTCCAGTACCAGATTAGTGCGTGTTCCAGCGGGAGATACTATGCCCTGCGACGCGGCAACCTGTCCGGTCTGGTCATTTACAGAAGTGTTGATCTGTAAATAACCGGAGAAAGGCACAATGACGCCGATTTTACTGTAAGGCTGAAATTTTCCAGTATTTGGGATACGAAATACAAGGGCAGGTGCAAGGTCAAAAGCCCTGACCTTTCCGATCGCATGTACATTGAGTACTGTCATTCCATTATTGATCACGGTCTGTTTCATCATGTCCTGTTCCGCGCTATTGAAATAATTTACGCCAAGCTCAAGACCAACAATACGATTAAACTGATAACCACCTACAAGACCGGCCCTGAACCCTTGTCCAAATGAACCCGTTAAAGCTGTTTCTGATGTAGTGATGCTGGAATTGGCACCAGTGCCGGTGATCGTAGTGGTCTTATCCCTGGCGAGCTGACCATTTATTGAAGGGAATTCCACAGGGGTTACTTTTATAAAATAACCTCCCGTCGGTTTAATATAAAAGCCTTTTTCCTGAGCAAATGCGCCTAAAGCAGCAGATAATAAGATTGCAGATAAGATTAACTTTTTCATAGGTATGATATTTAATGTCCATTACAAACACATTGATCTATGCTTGCATAATATTAACGACTCAGGCTAAAAATAGTTTGCCATCATTTTAAAGTCATAAGCGATGATTTAGTTCGTCTGTATATGGTAACATATCTATATTTGCTAACGGTGTTATTTTTACAACACTAGTTAACTAAAAATCTGAATAACAGAGATTAAAAAAACAAAACTAAAAAAGAGATTATGAGTACAATAGGTGCCTTAAAATGGCGGTATGCTACAAAGAAAATGACTGGTGAAAAAGTTTCACAGGACAAAGTAGATCAAGTCCTTAATGCTGCACGCCTTGCACCCACATGCGCAGGCTTGCAGCCATTTAAAGTTATTGTAGTGACCAACCCTGAGCTAAAGGAAAAAATCAAAGCCGTGGCTTACGGACAATCACAAATTACAGATTGCTCACATTTGCTGATTTTTGCAGCATGGGATAATTATACAGAAGAAAGAATAAGAAATGTTTATGCCCATGCCAATCGTGAACGGGGACAGTCTGAAGCCGAAACCGCTGATTTTGTAAACAACATGGTAAACATGTTTGGCAGTAAAACTCCTGAAGAAAGCTTTCAGCATGCAGCAAGACAAGCCTACATTGGCTTTGGACTGGCGCTAACGGAGGCTGCGCTTTTAAAAGTAGATGCCACGCCTATGGAGGGCTTCGATTCTGAAAAACTGGATGAACTTCTGGGATTAAAAGCGCTTGGACTGCGCACGACAACTCTGCTTCCTTTAGGATACAGAGACACAGCCGGTGACTGGCTGGTTAACCTGAAAAAAGTTCGCACTCCCCTTGAAGATTTCGTTACTGAATTTAACTAGGAGTCTAAGTTTGTTATTTTGAAAGGCCGCCTTTGAGCGGTCTTTTTTATTTTCATACTTTGAAATACTTGCCGGCATCACAGCGCATCCTGCCCCTCAGGCTTCTGCTTAGCCTATGTAAGGCATCACACGAGTTCATCAGGAGATGATCCTGAGGTACCCGTTACGTAGTTGACAGATCCTCCGGGCCTATCAAGGACCTACCAACCATTAATCAATGACTAACCAATGATTACAGGGAATACCATTCAAAACGAAAGCAGACAGAACAGACGCCGAAGGAAGCATAACTGATCAAATGTCAAAAAATGTTAAAGATGTGATTGGTTAGCCGACTCCGCACATAAATGAATATATTAGCATGATTAACAATACACATTCATTTGATGAGATATTTACACTTCATACTTGCCTTTATATTATTATCCGCCGGGCTGCGGTTTTCAGCCCAAGCGCAGCAGGACAGTGTTGTCCTGGACAACATCATTAACAAATCCAAGAAAAATACGGATCAGCGTCCTGTTGAAAAAGTCTATCTCCATTTCGACAAACCTTATTACACGGTTGCGGATACCATCTGGTTCAAAGCATACCTGACCATGGACCTGAATCTGCCATCACAGCTGAGTAAAATTGTCTATGTTGATGTGATCAATACCCGTGACTCCCTGGTTCAAACGGTAAAACTGCAAGTGACTGATGGTGTGGCCAGCGGAAATATTCCGCTTACCAAAGGCACCTATCAACAGGGGAATTATTATTTCAAAGCTTATACCTTGTGGATGGCCAACTTTGACCCGTCTTATTTCTTCAGCAAGACTATACCCGTCGGAGAGGCAATAGACAAACAGCTCGTCACTCATTTTAGCTATAAAAATAACCAGACGGATAAAAGCCAGGTAATAGATGCAGTAATCCAGTTCAAAAACAATGAAAATGCCGCTATTGCCAACAAAACCGTCAATTGGCAGGTGACATCAAATTTTGACGTCGTAAGCAAAGGAAAAGGGACTACGGATCAAAATGGCCTATTAAAAATTAAGATTGACCCGCGTAAAAATGATCCGATAACCAGGGGGGAGCTCATAACAGAACTCGTCATGGCCGAAAATGACATACTCACCTCGACTTTTAAACTGACCCCCTCAAAAAGCACTTTTGATGTTCAATTCTTTCCGGAAGGCGGCGATCTGATCAGCGGAGTAGCGACAAGGGTCGGATTTAAAGCTATAAATTCACTTGGCCTGGGTACAGACATTAAAGGTACCATTACAGACAACGCGGGAACCAGCATCACTACTTTCAATTCTGCTCATCTGGGAATGGGTTCTTTTTACCTGAATGCTGACGCCTCAAAAAGCTACAAAGCCAATATTACCTTTAAAGATGGCTCCGTAAAGAGTTTTGATCTGCCAAAAACGCTTGCCTCCAGTGCAACAATCCAGGTTAGCAATACAGATCCTCTGGCATTAAACATTAAAATACTGGCCAACGAAACTTATTTTGCAGCCAATACCGGAAAGACCATGTTTCTGGTGGGCACCAGCGGAGGGATCATTTGCTATGCTGCAAAAACTAAACTCAATAACCAGCTCACCAATGCCAAAATACCAAAAGATAAATTCCCCGCGGGTATCATGCAGATTACTTTATTTTCTGAGAGCGGCGAACCAATCGCAGAGCGGCTGGCGTTCAACAATACGCCTTCGCCTTTGACTGTATCTTTAAAGACCGACCTGGCGGCTTATAAGCCCAGGCAAAAAGTGAAATTAACGGTTAGCGCAAAAGACGCAACGGCTCCTTTGGAAGGCAACTTCTCGGTCTCGGTTACGGATGAACAAAAGGTGCCTGCGAATGAGGACTCGGAGATCACGATCCTCAGTTCATTGCTGCTGACTTCAGAGCTCAAAGGCTATGTGGAAAAGGCCAACTATTATTTTAACAAGCCGGACGAAAAAAAACTTGCCGCACTGGATGTACTGATGCTGACGCAAGGGTACCGCAGGTTTAATTATAAAGATGTCATGGCCGGTAATTTTGCGCCCGTGAAGCTTTTGCCTGAGCAGGACATGCGCATTTCGGGCACGTTGAGAGACCGTACGGGGATGCCTGTAAAAAAAGGGGCACTGCGGCTGACGGTCACCGGAACGAGGGTTG
>NZ_DATHGC010000193.1:0-20892 GCF_035317785.1 Pedobacter sp.
GGTTGAGGTCATAGCTGCCGCCTGAACCTAGGTTGTCATTATTTCTTTTGCTCAGGTTAACGGGGTTTTGAAACTCATCGAGCTGATCTATGGAAAGAAATTCATTCCTGTCATTGTCCCTGACGTTAAATCCTCCGGAAAGGCTCACTACACTTTTATCTGTAATGAAATAATCCATTCCTGCCTTTACATTGTGTCCCTTATCCAGGGATTCACCATCCGTATTCTGATTGGCGTAGATCGTATTTACGATGGGCTGTTTATAGAAGATGTTGCTGAATCCACCGCCGTTGCGGTTGCCGTAGCGGTAGCTGTAATTTCCATAGAGGTTGACCTTGTTGTTCTGAAAGCTCAGATTGGTGCTCGCATTGTAATTGCTGCGGTTGCCGGCAGTCAGTGCAACCGACCCGTTCAGGCCTAGTTTCTTGTTTTTCTTTAGTACAATGTTGATGATGCCGGATTGTCCTTCAGCATCGTATTTGGCTGAAGGATTGGTGATGAGCTCCACGCTTTCGATGGAACTGGCAGGAATAGACTGCAGGATCTGGGCAATGTTTCCACCCGCAATCAGAGAAGGCTTGCCGTCTATCAGTACACTCACACCGGCTGATCCCCTCAGGCTTATGTTGCCGTCTATGTCCGACTGGACAGACGGAACATTCTGAAGCAGGTCCGATGCAGAGCCGCCTTCGCTAACTAAACTTTGGTCTACTGAAAATATTTTTTTATCAATGCCCATCTGCATGGTGCTTTTTTGACCCGTCACTTTAACTTCGTTCAGTACGGTGCCTTTTGAAACTTTCATTTTTATGGTACCGAAGTCAACCGGGGCATCTGCAACAGAGACCGAATCTCTAACCATGGTCTGGTAGCCTACATAACTTACTTTAAATGTGAAGACTCCTTTTGGCAGGCCAGTGATCTGTAAATTTCCGTTTGCATCTGTTTGTGCGCCCTTTACCACGGCTTTCGTCCTTCTGTTGATCACAATTGCTGTCGCAAAGGGAATGGTCTCACCGTTTTGGGCATCAACTACTTTTGCGCTGATTTTGCCGGTTCCCGGAGTCTGGGCCTTAAGAACAGTCGTGTCTGCACAAAAAGTAAGTATTAAAAGCAGCAGCAGGCACGGGTATTTCATCATTTCGATTCCTTTTTTTATCATTTCTGTATTAAAGGGACAAAGAAACGTGCAGTAAGTTTAAAAAAGCAGGAGTAACTATTTTATTACAGCAATTTTGCTAGTCTACAGAGACTGTGAGCCCTTCCTGCTGTAAAATTTTACGGTAAATTTCCATTTCAGTAAAAGAACCTTCCAGTACAGCGCATTTTCCTTTGTTGTGTACTTCCCATGCGATCTTCTCTGCCTGAGGCTCCGAATAGTCCAGATACTTCATCATGCAATAGATGACGTGGTCAAAAGTATTTACATCATCGTTCCAGAGAATCAGGCGGTGAACGGTTTTCAGTGAGGTAAGAATCTCTTCTAATGTAAATGTTTCTTCTTTTGTTTCTGTAGACATCTTACAAAAATAAGCTAATTTCAAATAATGTTGCAGTTAAAGTTATTTTTGACTAAAATTTGTACTTAATTCCCAAATATAATGCAGCGTTCAAAAATTGCAGGCATAGGTTACTATGTGCCTAAAAATGTTTATACCAATAAGGACCTTTCCCGTTTTATGGATACAAATGACGAGTGGATCCAGGAACGCACGGGAATTAAAGAGCGCAGATTTGCCGACAGACTCGAAGAAACCACTACTACGATGGGTGTCGAGGCTGCAAAAATAGCAATTGACAGAGCGGGAATTACAGCCGGGGATATAGATTTCATCATTTTTGCAACGCTTAGTCCGGACTATTATTTCCCCGGCTGCGGCGTACTCCTGCAGCGGGAAATGAAAATGAAAGAGATCGGGGCCCTGGATATTCGTAACCAATGTTCAGGCTTTGTTTATGCCCTTTCCGTTGCAGACCAGTTTATTAAAACGGGGATGTATAAGAACATCCTGGTGGTTGGCAGTGAAAAGCATTCTTTTGCAATGGACTTTGAGACCCGCAGCCGCAATGTGTCTGTCATATTTGGAGATGGGGCAGGGGCAGTAGTTTTGCAGCCCACGCAAAAAGATAATCAGGGCATACTGAGCACTCATCTGCACAGTGATGGTGCCGAAGCGGAGATCCTGGCCATGTTCTATCCGGGGGCGCATGCCAACAAATGGCTCAAAGACAAGCCGGCTTTTCCGGATCAGGAGCTTGGCGGATTGTTTCTGACCACTGAGCAGCTCGAGAGCGGCGCTGCCCAGCCATACATGGACGGGCCCGCAGTATTTAAAAAGGCCGTGGTGAAATTTCCGGAGGTGATCAGGGAAGCGCTATCGGCGAACAACCTGTCTGAAAAGGACATTGATCTGCTGGTGCCGCACCAGGCCAACCTGAGGATCAGCCAGTATGTTCAGCAATTGCTGGGCCTGAGTGATGAACAGGTATTCAACAACATTCAAAAATATGGCAATACAACGGCCGCCTCTGTTCCGATAGCCTTGTGTGAGGCCTGGGAGTCCGGTAAAATTAAAGATGGGGATCTGGTATGCCTGGCTGCATTTGGATCGGGATTTACCTGGGCAAGCGCGCTCATCAGGTGGTAAGAGCCTAGCTCCCCTTAGCCGATCGGGTCATCTGCTCAAAAGCGTCCCACATTTCATTTGGGATTGCTTCCAGTCCATTGAACTGACCTGCCCCCTGCAGCCACTCGCCGCCGTCGATGGTAATGACTTCGCCGTTGATATATCCCGCAAAATCACTGATCAGAAAAGCTGCCAGGTTGGCCAGCTCCTGGTGGTCTCCAACACGCTTTAAGGGTACCCGGTTCTTAAAATCAAATTTCTCCGCAAGATCGCCGGGCAATAACCTTTCCCAGGCACCCTTTGTAGGGAATGGCCCGGGTGCAATGGCGTTTGTGCGGATACCGTACTTGCCCCACTCCACGGCCAGTGATCTGGTCATGGCGAGTACGCCGCCTTTTGCACAGGCAGAAGGTACAACATAGGCTGAACCGGTAAAGGCATAAGTCGTTACTATATTGAGCACACTGGCACTTTGCTTTTCTTTGATCCAATGTTTTCCAAACGCAAGTGTACAATTGACAGAACCTTTGAGAACAATGTCAATAATCGTGGAAAAGGCATTTGCGGACAGCCGTTCGGTTGGAGATATAAAATTGCCTGCGGCGTTGTTCAACAGGCTATCGACCCCTCCAAAGATTTTAATGGTTTCTGCCAGCACATGCTCCACCTGTTCATATTCCCGTACGTCACAGGATACCGCAAGCACCTTGCCGCCCGTTTCCTTTTCCATCTCTAAAGCTGTTTTTTTCAACACTTCGGCTTTCCTGCTGGTGATGACAAGATTGGCGCCCAATTTAAGAAAGTAAGTACCCATAGCCTTACCCAGACCCGTTCCTCCGCCGGTGATTACTATGGTTTTTCCTTTTAAAGCATCATCTCTTAACATGGGCTGATTGAACATGGCTTATTTCTTTTGAAGGTTCTCAATAATTGTTTTCAGGATACTGCGCGTAGCGGGAGACCACCACTGTTTCAGCATGACGGCGAGTTCTTCGCTTTGATCAGCACTTGTCGCGGCAATCAGGTCTTTTCTGATGTTCAGCTTGCTGTGACTCCAGGTCTTTTGCTCCATGCCCATATATTTTCTGATCTTTCTTTCTGCTGCGGTCAGTATACTTGCCGGATTGGCCAGCTCATCTATCAGGCCTGCTTCAAGAGCCTGCTCCGGGCTAAACAGCTTTCCTTCGAGCAGATTGCGCGATGCGCCGGCCTGGCCGAGCCAGAATGAATAGAGGCTGAAAATGCTGTTCGGTACAATGATCCCAACCGGAACTTCATTTAGCCCTATGATGTATTTCCCCTCTGCCATAATGCGGTAGTCGCATGCAAGGGCAATGACACATCCGCCTGCGGGACTATGACCATTTATCGCCGCTACCAATGGTTTTTTAAATGAGGTGATCGTCGCGGTAAAGCCAAGGAATAAATGCCAGAATGATTCTGCTTCTGCCTCAGAATAGCTGTACAATTCGATCAGGTCAAGCCCCGCCGAAAAAAAATGGTCTTTTCCTGTGATGACCGCTCCTCCAATATTTGGATCTGTTGAAATGTTCCTAAGCAAATCTTCCAGTTCAGTGATCATCTCCCGGTTTAAGGCATTTGACTTCCCTCTGTCGAGGGTAATAATGGCAAGGCGGTCTTTTATGGTGACTTTTATGGTGTTCATTTCTTTTTATTTTACTTCATAAGTATACACTGCGCGGCCCAGGTTTCCATCCAGGTCTGCACCTTCTACCACAACCCTGTAGGTGCCGGGCTGATCCGCATTGTAATAACTAACCGTTCCTTTCCCGTCTTTGGTCGCAACATGCGGTGCCCAGTAAATGGTCGTCCTCAGATCGGGAGTATTGGTAGCCACCTCGTATTTAGGAGAGTAAAATTGTCTTGAGGTATAAAATCCTTTTGGCGAGAAGGTGATGATCCCGGGGGTAAAAGAAGACAGCCCTGCAGTGCCGCCACCTCTTTTAGTAGTAATAACCAGCACACCGCCACCGCCCCGCATTCCGTAGATTGCCGTGTTTCCGACGGATTTCAGGACCTCAATGGTTTCAATATCAAATGGCGTAATGTTATCCAGGAAATCAGGTTCTACCATCATCCCATCAATCACGATCTGCATTGGTGTATTGCCATTTCTCAGCAGGTATGCCTTTCCGTCCCTGATCATCAGTCCGGCTACTCTGCCCTGCAGGCACATCGATAAAGTAGTGCAATTCTGGAGCTGCTCAGCTGTGATCACCGCATCTGCATTTCCCCCGCCGTTGAGATTGGAAGAATTCTTGGCAGGATTCTTTTTTTCAACGATGTTCACCTCTTTGAGTGTAATGCTGCGCTCCAGTAAGCCTCTCCTGGTCAGCTCTTCAAAAAAGTTATCGCTCTGCTTTAAATAAGATGACAGGGCTTCGTTTATGTTGACTTCTACGTCTCCGCTGTTTTTATTTTTGGTAACAACCTGCCCCGCCACCAAATCCATCTTTATATCAACGGACTTCTTGTTCCTGGCGTTCCTTGCCTGTACAATAAATTTGGTGCTGTCATTAAAAACAATGTTGTCAAAACTGAACCTGCCCTGTGCGTCAGATACCGTGTCGGTGGCAAAAAATCCACCCGATGAGGAGAACAAGCTCACTTTACTGTTTGGAGATGGTTTGCCTCCATAGGTGGTTACCGTACCGCTGATCTTTAATGTTTTTTCAGCCTCAAACCTGATGTTTGGCGGAAGGCCACTGATTATATTTTTCCATAAAATCCTTCTCCATCCCTGTGTGAGCATCAGGTTGTCCAGATCCTGCTGGGTTTGTGTGTCATTCTTCAGAAAATAATAATTGGGCTTTTCCACGTAGCCCATAATGTCAGAAGTCAGCAGCAGGCTGGTAAATATGTTACTTTCGTTTTCCTCGTCAGGAACGACACTCGCCGTGTTGGTCACAGCAATTGAAAAAGTGCCTTCAAGAGGTTTGTTGTTGATGGCAGCTTCCAGGTTCAGGTCTACTTTTTCCCTTTTGGTGTAGCTCTGTTTGGTAGTGGCTGCCTTCAGGTCGATTTTGTTGGTGCTGTTATTGATAAAGATCAGTCGCTCACAAAGGGGCATATTCGCAGCCGAAAAAACAGTGAACTGTATGATGCCGGTAGGGAGCTCTTTTTTTGGAATAGAGGTAGTAATGATTTGTTTGCCGGGTGCGGCCCTGGACACGAAATAGACGTTGCTATTGTTTTGGGCCACGATTTTCAGTTCTCCTGAACCGACCAGATCGGGGCTTAAAAGAATTTTGGCAACAACATTTTCGTCGGTTTGGGTAACAGCCAGTAAATATCCGCTGGCAGAGACCTTTGGCAGATTAAAGGTACCTTCAGATCCGTCTTTAAATTTAATTTTTGCAGAATAAGTTTTCCCTGGCTGCGGATTTAAAAAAAGACTGCCCATACCAAGATGCTTCGTGCTAAATTTATAGACCTCCAGGCCGGTATTGTCTACGATCACGCCTTCAATATCTTCTCCCAGTCCTGAGGCATTCACCGCTTTAACCGCCACCTTGCAGGGCAGATTTTCCACTAAGTTTCCGCTTTCAGGGAAGAACTGGACGTCCACAGCATTTGAGGTTGCTTTAATTGGAATTTGCTTGATCACTTTTTTCTTATCAGGCAGGTTCAGCGTAGCGACGATCTTTCCTGATTTATACAGAGAAGGCTGAGTGTTTAGAAAATTAATATTGACTGCACCCTGATCGTTTGTCACTGCTTTGGCTTTAGTGATGCTTCTGAAATTCAGTACCACTTCATAGGTTACCTCGCTATTGGCGAAGGCCTTACCATTTTTATCTGTGAATCTGACTACAGCATTCACTTTTTCCGAGGCGTTTTGTTTGCTGAAGGTATAGTTCGTGCTGGTAAATACGTTGTTTGCCCAGGAGTTTCCGATTTTTATGGTCTTGTCAAAAAAGAAATCAGGGCCGGCATTTCTCATCCACTGCGTATATGCCCTGATCCTGTAATTGCCTTCAGTCAGGGAATCCGGGAGTTTAAAATCACCCCAGGTGACCCCGGAAACAAGCGGAAGTTTGAGCTGTTTTTTTACAGAATCTTTTTCATTGATCAGTTCTACGTACAAGGCGCTGCTGATGGCCGACAGCTTTGAGGTCTGGGTGTTGATCACATAGGCTTTAAACCAGATGTCATCACCAATTGCATAATAAGGTTTGTCCAGGTGAAGGTGGACTTTCTCCTGCGGGTACTTTTCATTATACACCTCCAGCTTTTTAAGGAGGGCGTTAAACGGATCGTCGTCAGCCTTATATGCGAAAACCGCAATCAGCAACGTAAACAATAACAAAGGGAAAATTAGCCTAAATTTCATAATGGGTGGAGCACTAATGAATAAAGCTACAATATACTAAAACTTATTCTTCCACATCATGCTTTCCACAGGTTTTGTGGTTTTGTTGTTGTATTTGGCGTTGTTTTTAACATTATACATCGTTGTGATTTCGCCTTCAACCATGAAATAAATGAGCTGACCTATGGGCATGCCTGCATAGATCCTTACTGGTTGGGCACAGGAGATTTCAAGTGTCCAGGTATTGCAGAAACCTACATCTCCTTTGCCGGCTGTGGCATGGATGTCAATTCCCAGACGACCGGTACTGGATTTGCCTTCCAGAAAAGGAATGTGTGCGTGGGTTTCGGTATATTCCAGGGTTACACCCAGGTATAATGTGCCGGGCTGCAATACAAAGCCATCTTTGGGGATTTCAAAATGATCGATCTTATTGTGGGCTTTAGCATCCAGTACCCGGTCTTTGTAGGTAGCCAGATATTTTCCCAGGTGAACATCATAAGAGTTGGTGCCGAGGCATTCAGCATCAAATGGTTCAATAATGATTGTGCCCTTGTCTATCTCTTCTAAAATTCGTTTGTCGGAAAGTATCATTTTTCAATGGTAAGTATTGTTACATAAGGGTCACGAAGCCTGCTAAATGTTCACATTAATGTTGATAAATGTTTAGTTTTGCAGGTTATAAGTATTTGGACGAAATTATGATTAATTTAAGATACTTTTGCATAGTATTCTAAAATAGAGATGCCCGTAATTTTTAATAAAGATATTGACGATGATACCATGCTTGCGGTATGGAAAATCGAAGAGACTGAAGAGCAACTGATGTCAGGATTGCAGCTGAAACAACACGAGCTTGACATTATCTCTACATTAAACAATGGAAAACGCCTGCTGCACTGGCTAAGCACAAGGGTTCTGCTCAGAACTATGCTCAATACCTCTGAATACATTGACTGCAGAATGGACGAACACGGCAAGCCCTACCTGCCAAACCTGGGCTATCACATCTCATTAAGTCATTCGTACGATTATGCGGCAGTCATCATTGGCAGGACAAAACCCGTTGGCGTAGATATCGAGCTGATCAAGCATAAGATCAAGAGTATCAGACATAAGTTTCTTTCTGATTCTGAGCTGGCACAAAAGCAGATCGGCGATAATATAGAAGGGCTTTATGTGTGCTGGTGTGCCAAGGAGGCCATTTACAAATGGAATGGAAGAAAGGGCCTGGAATTTAAACAGGACATCCACATCAGGCCATTCAAATTGAAAGGAAAGGGATCGCTCAATGCCCTGGTTGACCTTCCTGAAGGGACAAAGGAACTCACTGTGGATTATTTCAAAACCGGTGATGATTATATGCTGGGCTACGTCGTGGCTTAATCTATAAACCTAATTTTACCATAAATGAACAAGAGTGTTGAATTTATAGATTGGGGTCTTACTGATTATCAGGAGGCCTGGACACAACAGGAACGTCTTTTTGATCAGACAGTGGGGGTTAAAACGGCAAACAGAACAAATGGTGCCGACAAACAAACGCCAAATTACCTCGTGTTTTGCGAGCACCCCCACGTGTATACTCTAGGCAAAAGTGGTCATCCGGAAAACCTGCTGCTGGATGAACAGGGATTGAAAGATAAACAGGCTACCTATTACAAGATCAACCGCGGCGGAGACATTACTTATCATGGTCCCGGCCAGATCGTGGGTTATCCGATACTGGACCTGGATAATTTTTTTACAGATATCCATCTTTACCTGAGAACGCTTGAGGAAGCCATTATCCTGACGCTTGATGAGTATGGGATCAGGGCCGGCAGGTATCCGGGTTATACCGGTGTTTGGCTGGATGCGGATAACGAGAAGGCCCGGAAGATCTCCGCAATGGGCGTGAGGTGCAGCAGGTGGGTCACCATGCACGGATTCGCATTTAACGTAAACGCCGATCTGGATTACTTTAAAAACATAGTTCCTTGTGGTATTGATGATAAAGATGTCACCTCCATGCAGCGGGAACTCGGATATGCGCTGAATATGGACGAAGTTAAAGGCAAATTGAAAGTGCATATCGCTTCGCTGTTTAACATGGAGCTCTTCTAGGCAATCCACATTGCGCTCAATCTCGTATCTGCAGTCATGAAAGTATTCACAGTATTTCTGGGTTTATGCTTATTATTGGCCTGCAAAAAAGGAGCAATTTCAATGGACAATGAAAAACTTCCAGCTGATACCATTAAGAAGCCTATGGACACTACCGCAAAGCCTGTTGATCCAAATCGGGGAAAGCAGCTCAACTACCTTGCTCTTGGAGATTCCTACACCATTGGTGAGTCTGTAGAGCGTGCACAAATTTTCCCGGCACAGCTGGTTAAGGAGCTCGAAAAAGCCGCCCTCATCATCAATCCGCCTACCATTATTGCCAGAACAGGCTGGACTACCAGCGAACTGCAAACGGCGATTAAGGAATCAGGCGTGATCCAAAAATTCAATTTCGTGACCCTGCTCATCGGTGTGAACAATCAGTATCGTGGTGAATCAAAAGATAAGTACCGCAAGGAATTTAAAGAGCTGCTCCAGACTGCGATCAACTATGTGGATGGCAACAAAGCTCATGTTTTTGTATTATCCATTCCAGATTGGGGAGTAACGCCTTTTGCGCAAACAAGTGGGCGTGACCTTGTTACCATTTCCGCGGAAATCGATGCTTTTAATGCGGTGAACAAACAGGAAACCCTGGCTTTGGGTATTAGTTATATTGACATTACCCCGGTTTCGCGAAATGCGGCGACAGACAATAGCCTTGTTGCTTCCGATGGTTTGCACCCTTCCGGAAAAATGTATAAAGACTGGGCAGCAAATGCAGCTGCAGCGGTGATAAAGGCGTTTAAGTAAAAGCCAAAAACACTTCAAATGTTGTTGTATTAGGCTGAATAACAGGCGGATAAATATGTCTTGTAATTTTGATATCTGGCAATAAATATTAACTTTACTTAGAAATTAATCTCCTAAAACTATGGATTACAACTCAGAAAATGCTGTAGCTGCTGGCTTTGGTGCCGGTATGCTGATTTTTTGTCTTGCAGTAGCTGTTATCACCTACGCAGGATTATGGAAAATGTTTGTCAAGGCCGGGAAGCCCGGCTGGGCAGCGATAATTCCCATTTACAATTCAATTGTCATGATCGAAATCGTTGGGAAACCAGTAATCTGGATACTTTGGCTGCTGATCCCCTGTGTCAATATTGTATTTGGCATTTGGCTGCTCAATCTGCTGAGCAAAAGTTTTGGCAAATCTGAAGGATATACTGTTGGAATGATCGTTCTCCCTATGGTTTTCTTCCCATTACTGGGATTTGGAGATGCGAAGTATGTAGGGCCTTCTGCCGCCGAAGCTCAAAACAAACAAGACTTTTTTAACAGCCCTCCAACTACCCCCAACGCTTAGTTGCTGACGTCTAAAATATATATACTATCCGTCTGGTCCTCTTTTTCAGATCAGGCGGATAATTTTTTACTGCCCTGTCCTTTCAAATATTTAACAGGAACAGATTGTCCGGGCTGTGGTTTCCAGCGTTCTGTAATTGCGCTGGCACATGGCGATCTGAAAGAAAGCCTTAATTTTTACCCTCCGGCCATTCCATTGCTGGTCACTTTAGCCATTGTTTTAATCGCAAAACTGAGACGCGGAGACTTAAGCGATAGCGTCATTAGGATACTTTACCTGATTACAGGATCAGCTGTGGCCATCAATTATCTATTCAAAATTATTACCCATTATTTACCTGTCTGGCTGCATGGCTTTCATTTGCAGTGAGGTAATTGTAATCCTTAACCACAGTTTGCAGGAAATTAAGTCCGTTCATACCCTGAGGCACATTGACAGAAAGTACTGAAGCGATCTTGGCAGCCGTCGCTTCAATCAGTTGAAAATTGTGGGTTTGATAAAATGTAGTCAGCACCTCATGGATGAGTTCAATATTCCGGTCGTTCAGCTGATGTACATTTGTAAATACCGGGGCATAATTTTGTTCTGCCGGCTGATGAAAAGCGATATGTTCACGCCCCGTTTTCGGGGCCGTCCTGATCAGAATGGTACCGGCCACGATATCACCGATGCGTTGTTTCTTGTCAGTGACGGCGACACAGATGAGGCCGCCCATTTGCATCGACAGCGTAAAATCTAGCAGCCTGAACAGCCAGCGGATAAAGTATTGTCCGATACTGGCCTGTCCGCCATCCAGGCTGATCACTTTAATCTTCATGAGCTTTTTGCCAATGCTCTGGCCGTTCATAAATATTTCAAACAGCAGGTCATAGAAAACATAACTGGCAATCACCGCTATGACAATCACAGTTAAGATGATCGTATAGGGGCCATTCGACAGCCCAATCGTAAAACCAGTGATTCCAAAAACGATCATGATTAAAATATACAGTATAACAAAAATAGCAAGGTCTATCAACCTCGCAGCAATTCTTTCGCCTAAACCTGCTACAGGATAGTCAATCGTTACATGCTGACTGGTATTTACTTGAATGGTATCCATAGTATCAAACATAGTAAAATACTAATATTCATTTTAATTATCCGGATAAAATGTTTTTCGCTATTTTAACAAAAAATTGATGCCCTGTTGTAGACATGAGAGAAGCGCTGTTTGTAAAGCAAAATGCCGAAAAGTGGAAGGCTTATGAAAAGCTGCAAACTACCAATCCGGACGAACTGGCCGATCGTTTTGTTGACATCACCAACGACCTGGCTTATGCAAAGACCTTTTATCCCAAATCAAAAACCACAGCATACTTAAACGGCATTGCCTCACTTTTACACCAGTCCATTTACAAGAACAAAAAAGAAGACAGCAGCCGGTTCATCACCTTCTGGAAATTTGAACTTCCGTTGCTCTTTTATAAATATCGCCGGCAATTGCTGTACGCATTTTTATTCTTTCTGACCTTCTCCCTGATAGGGGCCCTTTCCGCAAAACACGACGATACTTTCGTGCGTTTGATCCTGGGCGACAGCTATGTAAATATGACCAATGAAAATATAGCCAAAGGAGACCCTTTTGGAGTATATAAGCAGCAGAATGAATTTGAAATGTTTTTTATGATCGCCGCAAATAACATCTATGTTTCACTGATCACCTTTGTCAGTGGTATATTCTTCTCCATCGGGCCGGTATTCATGATGTTAAAAAATGGGGTTATGCTCGGTTCATTTGAGTATTACTTTTTCAGCAAGGGACTTGGATTACAATCTATATTGGTCATTTGGATCCATGGCACTTTGGAGATTTCTGCAATTGTCATTGCAGGAGCAGCCGGCCTGGTGCTGGGACACGGGTTGTTGTTTCCCAAAACCTATAGCCGTGTCCAGGCTTTTAAATCAAGCGCTAAGGACGGGACTAAAATTGCTGTGGGAATCGTACCGATCCTTTTAGTTGCCGCATTTTTTGAAGGCTTCATTACACGCCATACAGAGATGCCGGTCATCTTAAGCACATGTATACTCGGCGCATCACTCTTGTTTATCATCTGGTACGTGATCCTGTACCCCCTGATTTTAATTAAACGCAATCAAAAACTAAACCCAAATGCAAGACAAACTTGAATTTAAAAAGACCAGAGAGTTCGGTGACATCATCGGTGATACTTTTCTTTTTATCAGACAAAATTTCAAACCTTTTTTAAAAGTATACCTGTACCTCTGCGGATTTTTTATTCTAGCAGGCCTGTTGTCGGGCATTGTACATTTGCTGACTGTCAAAACGGATTTTTCCGGTGTAAATTCAGCGAGACCGCTTGAGAATCTGTTTTCCATGAGTTACCTGATGGTGATCGTTTTTACCTTTGCTACTTATACAGCCATCAGTGTTTCCACGCTCAGCTATATCTCACTATACATAGAAAAGGGCAATGTTGCGCCAGCTGTTGAAGAGGTATGGTCATATTTTAAATATTTCTTTCTTCGTGTTTTTGGCAGCAGCATTCTTATAAGCCTGATGATGATGATCTGCTTTATTTGCTGCTTTATCCCCGGCATCTATGTTTTTCCCGCCTTTTCTCTTTTTTATTCCGTGATGGTCTTTGAAAACGGCAGTTTCGGTTATTCATTCAGCAGGTCGTTCAAACTGGCCAACAGCCATTGGTGGCCCACTGCCGGTGCGATCCTGATCCTATGGATCATTACTTACGCAACCATGCTTGTGCCATCTGTACCGGCAATGATCATTGGAATGGCGAGTGCCTTTACCAAGACTCCGGGAGCTGTGAGTATTACCTTTTTGATCGTATCAACTTTGATCCAGTACCTTTGCCAGGTATTTTTAGTACTGCCGGTTATCGGGGTTTCACTTTGCTATTTCAATTTGGCAGAACGCATGGAAAATGGAGGGTTATTAAATCGTATAGAACAACTGGGGACACAAAAAGATCAGTTTTCTGCTCCCGAAGAGTATTAGTATGCGTAAGATCCTGTTCCTTTTTCTGTTGCTTTGTGTAAGCACATCTTGTTTTTCATTTGGGACTGCGCAGGTTCCGGTGAAAAAAGGAACAGTATCAAAAAAACTGGTTGTAAAAAATGACAGCACGAAGCTTACTCCCAGGAAATTTGACCAGCAAAAGATCAGGAGTTACCGCCTGAGTAAGGAATTCATTTACGACAATACTGCCCCGGAAAATGAAAGTCTGTGGTCAAAATTCTGGAAATGGTTTTGGGAGTTGTTTGAAAGAGTTGCCGGGAATAAACACGCAAACAGCTTTATTGGATATACTGCACTTATTGTGCTGGCCTCGCTGATTGTTTTTGGGGTCATGAAGCTGCTGGGCCTTGACCTTAAAATATTGTCCGGCAAATCAAAGCAAGTTGAGGTGCCCTACCATGAATCTTCGGATAATATCCATGAGATCGATTTCATGGCAGAGATCGATAAAGCCATCAGCGGCGGCAACTACAGGCTGGCTGTCCGTTTGTTTTATTTACGCGCTTTGAAGCAGCTGAGTGACAGTGGCCAGATCAGCTGGCAGCCCGAAAAGACCAATCAGACCTATGTTTCCGAGATCCGGGACCTTCAAAAAAGGAGTCTGTTTGAAACACTTACTACCCAATTTGAATACATATGGTATGGCGAATTTTATATAGATCAGGAAAACTTCAACCAGGTCAGATCAGGCTTTGATCAGTTTAATCCTAATAAACCATGAAAGGATTAAGATTATATCTCATCGGAAGTACCGTGATCCTTGCCTTTTACCTGGTGGCACAGTACTACAAGCCAAAACCTACCGACTGGACAGCTTCTTACCTGAAGGAGGACAAGATCCCATTTGGGTTGTATGTATTAAACCAGGAGATTGGGGCGCTCTTTCCAGCTGCGGTCATAAAGACCTCAAGACAGCCTTTATACAACACCTTAAAAGGTCAAAGCCACTTAAATGCCAATTACCTGATCATCTCCGGCAGTGTCAAAATGGATAATCTGGATTACAGGGAATTGATAAAATACCTGCATAGAGGTAATAATGCTTTCATTGCCAGCTTCGATGTGGGCAAGCTTCTTAAAGACAGGCTAAGACTCCGCACCAGAGCTGTGTTTGACCTGAGGGCGCAGAGGAGTCCCGCGATCAACTTTGTCAATCCGACATTCAAAGCAGATAAACCATATATTTTCGATAAAGGGTTGGGAAACCAGTATTTTAGTGAATTCGATACAACCAGAGTTACAGTACTGGGCAGAAACTCCAGGGGCGATGCCAACTTTATCAAATACTCCTTTGGTAAAGGAGCCCTGTATATTTTACCAAACCCGCAGCTGCTGAGCAACTATAACCTGATAAAGCCTTCGGGAGCCGACTATGCAGCAAAGGCACTGTCCTTCCTGCCTCCCGCCAAACTGCTGATCTGGGATGAGTACAACACCCGGGGCAACATAGCGGACGCAGCGATTCTAAGGGTCATCTTCAAACATGATCAGCTGCGCTGGGCGTATTATATCGCACTGATCTCCCTGCTGCTGTTTGTGTTTTTTGAGGTTAAACGCAGACAACGGGTCATTCCGGTCATAGCCCCGCTCTTAAACTCATCGGTTGACTTTGTAAAGGTCGTGGGAAAAGTTTACTACCAGCAACGTGACAATAGGGACATAGCCAACAAAAAGGTCAGCTATCTTTTGGAATTTATCAGGGCAGACTATCGCCTGAAGACCGGAAGCCTTGATGAAGAATTCATTAACGATGTAGTCCATAAATCAGGGGCCGCAGAGGAAACGGTGCAGCAATTAATCACGCTGATCAAAAACATCAGCAATGGCTACAAGGTGAGCGATGCCCAGCTGATCAGCCTTAACAAACAAATCGAGCAATTTTACAAACAAGTCCAATAAATTATGGAAGAAGAAATATATCATCAGCGTACTGATCTTACTGAGCTCAGCCGGGCGGTTGAGCAGATCAGGGAAACACTTGGCAAGATCATTGTCGGGCAAAAGGATACGATAGATTTTTTGATCGCGGGACTTCTGGCAGATGGACACATCCTGCTGGAAGGTGTGCCGGGCGTGGCAAAGACATTGAGTGCAAAGCTGGTTGCAAAAAGCATTGACGCCTCCTTTTCACGCATCCAGTTCACACCAGACCTGATGCCTTCTGACGTGCTTGGTACATCCGTATTTGATCCGAGGTCTGCGTCATTTGATTTTAGAAAGGGGCCTGTCTTTGGTCACATCATTCTTGTCGACGAAATCAATCGTGCACCTGCTAAAACGCAGTCCGCATTATTCGAAGTCATGGAAGAAAGACAGATCACGGTTGACGGTCACACCTATCTTATGGATGAACCTTTTATGGTGCTGGCTACTCAAAACCCGATAGAGCAGGAAGGTACCTACAGGCTGCCGGAGGCACAGCTGGATCGTTTTCTCTTCAAAATTGAGGTAAAATACCCGAGCCTTGAAGAAGAGACGCTGATCCTGCTGAACCAGCATCAGCACAAGCTGGATAATGCGCTAAGGGAAGTTGAGCCCGTTTTGAGCATCGCGCAGGTTAAATCCTGCCGGGCCATTATTAAAGGACTTCATGTAGAGCCCAAGCTCCTGGAATATGTAGCCAGGATTACTCATGAAACCAGGAACAATAAATCACTTTATCTGGGTGCTTCACCGCGGGCTTCGCTGGCCATGATCAACAGCGCAAAAGCGATTGCAGCAATGAACGGCCGTGATTTTGTAACCCCTGATGACATCATTAGCGTAGCAGCCCCGGTTCTTGCTCACAGGATTATGCTTAGTCCTGATAAAGAAATGGAGGGGCTTACTCCGGGAGACATCGTCGCGCAGATTATTCAAAAAATAGAAATACCAAGGTAGCTTTGAAGAATCTCCTGAACAAATACTATGTAAATCTTTTCCCTGATAAAAGACTTTTTGCAGGCCTTGCATTTTGCGCGGCCCTGTTCCTGTTTTCTTTTTTTCTGTCCTGGCTTGGAGACTTGCCTTATGTTTGTTTTTTTGTGCTTGTTGCTTTGGTGGTGATCGATTTTATATTGCTTTTCAGCGCCAGAAAAAATGTTTTTCTGAGAAGAGATCTCCCTGAAAGATTAAGCAATGGCGATGACAATGAACTCAGTATTTATGTAGAGAATTTTTATGCATTTCCCATCCACATCGGGATCATTGATGAAATTCCTTTTCAGTTTCAAAAACGGGATCTGTGGTTTAGCAGTCAGCTGAGATCAGGAGCACATAAGACCATACGCTATGCACTTCGTCCCACAAAAAGAGGAGAATATCTTTTTGGAAGCGTGCTTTTATATGTGAAATCGCCCTTGCAGCTGATCAGCCGGAGATTCAAATTTGGCGGAGAGACTGTGGTGGCGGTGTACCCTTCATTTCTGCAATTGCGTAAGTACGAACTGATGGCCATTTCCAACCGGCTAACCGAAATGGGGATCAAAAAGATCAGAAGAATTGGACATAGCATGGAATTTGACCAGGTAAAGAACTATGTGCCCGGAAACGATTACCGTACAGTGAACTGGAAGGCCAGCGCAAGAAAAGGTGATTTGATGGTCAATTCCTACACGGACGAAAAGGCACAGCATGTTTACTGCGTTATCGACAAATCAAGAGCAATGAAAATGCCTTTTGAAGGAATGAGCCTGCTGGATTATGCCATAAATGCGAGTCTTGTCCTTTCCAGCGTAGCACTGCTTAAAGAAGATAAAGCAGGCCTGATCACCATTGCAGAGCAGATCGGAAGCATTGTTCCTGCAGACCGGCGTCCTGTGCAGCTGGGTAAGATCATGGGCGTATTGTATAAGGAAAAGACGAGGTATCTGGAAACCAATATGGAAGCTTTGTATACCGGCATTCGCGGCGTGATGAAACAGCGCAGCCTGGTCATACTGTTCAGCAATTTTGAAAGCATCTCTGCCTTAAACAGACAACTGCCCTTCCTAAAGCGGATTGCAAAATATCACCTGCTGCTGGTGGTGTTTTTTGAAAATACAGAGCTCAGGGCACTTGCAGAAAAACCGGCCAGGGACGTAGAGGGGATATATATTAAAACCATTGCTGAAAAGTTTGCCCATGAAAAGAAGCTTATGGTCCGGGAGCTGGCAAAACACGGCATCCTGAGCATCCTTACCCCGCCAGACAAACTAACGATAAATGTAGTCAACAGGTACCTGGCCATTAAGGCCCAGCAAAAGATTTAGCACTCTGGCAGACTTATTGGAATATTAGTTGCCAGGCCTCCATCTGAAGTCTCTTTGTATTTAGAATTCATATCCAGAGCTGTTTCCCACATGGTATTGACCACCGCGTCCAAACTTACTTTAGCCTTATCAGGATTGCTTTGCAGTGCAAGCTGGCTGGCAGTGATGGCTTTGATCGCACCCATTGTATTGCGCTCAATGCAGGGGATCTGGACAAGCCCGCCTATCGGATCACAGGTAAGTCCCAGGTGATGTTCCATGGCAATTTCTGCAGCCATCAAAACCTGTCTTTGTGAGCCGCCCATGCATTCTGTCAGCGCCGCTGCAGCCATTGCTGATGATACCCCGATCTCTGCCTGGCAACCGCCCATTGCTGCGGAAATGGTAGCGCCCTTCTTAAATATACTGCCGATCTCAGAGGCACAGGCGATAAACTGAATGATCTTTTCCTCAGTAAAGCCGTCGCAAAAAGCGATGTAATATTGAAGCACAGCAGGAATCACACCTGCAGCACCATTGGTTGGTGCCGTTACTACCCTGCCAAATGAAGCATTTTCTTCGTTAACAGCCAGCGCAAAGCAACTTACCCAATCCAAAGTATAGTTGAACCCGTTTCCGCCTTTCCTGATCGCCGTTATCCAGCTTTCATAATCGGTATATATGTGATTGCCTATCAGTCTTTTGTTTAGTGCTGCCGCCCTTCTCCCCACATTCAGTCCGCCTGGCAGAAAACCCGAAGTATGGCAGCCCCGGTAAGTGCAGTCCTTCATCACCGTAAAGTGCTGCACAATTCCTTTCCTGGTTTCCGCTTCGGTACGCCAGGCCAGCTCATTTTCCATCACTATTTCAGATACTTTGAGCCCGGTGGTCAGGCACCAATGCAGGAGCTCGCTTGCTTTTTCAACCGGAAATGGCAGTTCTACCTGGTCTTTTTCATTGCCGGCATCCCCTTCTTTTACCACAAAGCCACCGCCTATTGAATAATAAGTTTCGGAAAATGCTTTTCCTGAATCCAGGAAGGCCTGGAAGGTAACCGCATTGGGATGAAAAGGCAGGCTTTCAAAAAACTGGAAGATCAGGTCTTCATCATAATCGAATGAGATCATCTTTTCGCCATTCAAAACCAGTAAATGATCTTTCTTAATGTCCGCAATAGTGGTGTCGATCGCATTTACGTCAAAGGTTACCGGGTCTCCGCCGTTCAGGCCCAGCAAAATAGCGATATCGGTACCGTGCCCTTTGCCGGTCTTTGCCAGGGACCCGTAAAGCAGGATTTTTATCTGCACAACCTGCTCCAGCAAACCCTGTTTTTTTAGTGAAGCCGTGAATTGCTGTGCGGCGCGCCAAGGCCCCAGTGTATGTGAACTGGATGGGCCTATTCCTATCTTGAAGATATCAAAAACCGATATTTGTTCTCTTTGCATCATACAAAGCTAAACATAAAATGGGAAGGCGTCACCTTGATCAGTAGAAATCGTAACACCTCAGGCCATTGAACTTATTGTAGCCTGAGCTGCCCGGAAAATATTTTTCAAAGCTGACGCTGCCTTCGGTAGTGCCGCTGGTATTGGTATAGTTTATTTTTGAGGTAGTGGCATCATGACTTATCCCAAGACGGAGCTTTTCACCGTTTCTGCTGCCGGTAAAGATGTCGAACATGAAGGAAACGACGACCGCATCAGGAGACCCCTTTCCGCTGCTGCGATACCAGAGCCCAGTATTTATACTTCTGTATTTGAACTGTATTCCAGCACTCAGCGAGCTCGCCTGCGCTTGCTTGTAATAGACGACTGAAGGAATCAGGTAAGCACCATCGGCCGCATTATAGCTGTTCGCCGGAGTCAGCGGGACGCGAAAGCTGGCATTGCCCGTGATGGCCATCGGCAATTTTGCCTGTGCGCCGGTAAATGATTCATCTGGTTTATTGATGTGATGTATGGCTGTCCCGATCATAAAATTACGATAAACGATATTTATCCCCCCGCCGGCATCAAAATAAAATTTGCTGGATACATCCGGTATTTGCGCGGAAGAAATACTGCCCGGGATATAGCCCAGCCGCATATCGATCTGGTCTGAAAATACCAGCTTGTCCCAGTCGATCCTGCGGTTGGTAAAGCCCGCCTGAATGCCAAAAGATGCCACCAGCTCATCGCCGCCTACACTATAAGAATAGGTTGCCGCCATATTGTTCTTGGTCAGATATGCTGTACCTTCGCTGCTGCGGGTAAAGAGCAGGCCTACACCACCTCCAAATTTGGGGATGTTCAGGTCTGCCGACGCACTGATGTAAGAAAGGTCACCGCTCAACCCCGACCATTGGTTTCTGTAGATCAGGTTCATCCGGATATCGCCGTCAAACTGTCCGGTCAGGGCAGGGTTGAGGTATACCGGGGCGTTAAAGAACTGGGAATAAATATGGTCCTGTGCATAGCTGCTCATCCCGAAGAGCAGCATGAGCAAAACACCAGTATGATTTTTTTTGATGCGCATGAGATTCTTATCTGATTAAATGTATTGCACCAGTACGTTTGGCAGCAGCATTGTTATAGGTCATGCCTTTCCATTCGCTGCCGTTGATGAGCTGTACGTCGATCTTCCAGAAATAGACGCCTTGCGGCATGGCCACACCTTTGAACCTCCCGTCCCAGCCCTCCACAGGTTTACCTTCATCGTCAAGTTTTGTCGTCTCCCACATCAGCTCGCCCCACTTGTCAAAAATGCTGAATTTCCAGGATTTCAAGCCCGATCCTTTCGCCCGGAATTGCTGGAACTCGATACGTTCACTGCCCGGAATGAAAGAATTGGGAACGTACAAATATCCCGGAGTACCGGTAATGCGTGCAATTTTCGACACAATTGTAGGGCATCCAGTTTGATTGCTCACAGTCAGCGTAACGGTATAAGCGCCAACATCGGCATAAGTATGGGTGGGATTCTGCTCCTCTGAAGTGAAGTCATCTCCAAAATCCCAGTGCCATTTATCCGGCTTCCGGTTACTGGCATCCAAAAACTTAAACGTATAATTCGGAATACTGGTCTCCAGGGCCGGAAGTGCGGTAAAATCGGCCTGAGCTGGCTGGAAGATGTGGATGTAATTGGGCATGCGCAAGGAATCCGGACAACCAAGTCTGTTTTTCACAATCAGCGTGACCGTATAATCTGGTTTGTCACCTTTGAAGCTGTATACCGGATCTTGATTGTCTGACCCT
>NZ_DATHGC010000194.1:0-3573 GCF_035317785.1 Pedobacter sp.
TGCCCCATCGCAAAATCCAGGTTGACACGCACACTGAACTGTTTGTAAGTAAGAGTGTTCTGCATACCGCCTGTGCGGTTAGGCGTACGATAACCCACCTTCACCATATCGCGGGTATCAATGATGTTGTCGTTGTTCAGATCAGCAAACTGATAATCCCCCGCATGCTTGCCATTGGTAATTCCGGCGGGTGAAGCCGACTGATCCACTTTGCCCCAGGCCTTAGCCTCCTCTTCGGTCGCAAACACTTTTTCCACCTTGTAGGCATAATACGCAAACGGACGCTCACCCTCGGCGTAACCGCCTACTTCCTGTATAGCTCCACTGGCCGGGTCAAATACCGTTCCGCCGCCCTGACGGTTCCTGTCCCGCCCATTATAAGGCAAACTCAGGATCTTCTGGGCATTATAAGCGAATGAAAAACTCGTCCGCCAGTTGAAATTGGGTTTAGACAATACCGTTGCCGACAGGTCAATTTCAATACCCTTGTTCTGGAGCGTTCCATTATTAAACACAATTGAGGCAAAAGGAGATTCCAGCGGCAGAGGTTTAGAATCCAGCCTGTCCTTGGTCAGCTTGTTGTACAAATCTACAGTAAGATCTATGCGCCCCTGAAAAAAACTGGCATCAACCGCAAGGTCTGTGGTTTCCGTAGTTTCCCATTTCAGGTTTGGATTGGCCAGTGATGCACGGAGAATACCAGGAAATTGTGCATAAGAATTGGCATTGTAATTACCATAAGTATCCGTCAGGTTCAAATCCCTGGAGCCTGCCTGGCCCCAGCTGGCACGGAGCTTCAGCGCACTGATTACCGGCACATTCCAGAAATCTTCCTTGTGTATGTTCCATCCAGCGGAAGCCGAAGGGAACAGCGCATATTTCTGATTCGGCGCAAAATTAGAGAAACCATCATACCTCAATACCCCGGAAACCAGGTATTTATTATCAAAATCATAGTTGAACTGCCCGAATACACTGGCAGATTTATTCAAGCCCAGAGTAGTTCCCAAATTGGTCACATTGCTCACCACCTTTCCGTCGATGGTGGTTACCGGTGGCTCTTCTATGGTGACGATATAGTCATTGGTAGCTCTTTGAGTTCCTATATCAATCGTGTTTGCGCTATTCTTGGTGTAGTTGAACCCAAGCAGGGTCATAAAGCTGTGCTTGTCTTTTACCTTAAAATTATACTGCAGGATCTGATCGATCATCAATTGCCTGGCATCATTTACCGTCTCATTTTTCTGCCTGCTCGTTGCAAACTGAATACTTCCCGGGAAAGCTTTACGTGAGAAGATGGTCTTGTCATTGTCAATCGTATAAGAGATCGCAGGCCTGAAATGCAGCTGAGGGATAATTTCCCAGTCCGCATCAACCCTGGAAATGGCGCGTTCTGTAGACACACGGGTATCATCATACTTCAGCGTATGAAAGCGGTTCCGGGTAGTCAGGTTCTCTCCGGCCAATGGCAGACCACTGTCATCAAAAAGCCTGATCAGCGGAGTGATGCGTGTAGCACGAACAAGATCATTGGTGTAACCGGCCACATAGTTCGGCAGCACGTTCTGATAATTCAGCATTGCATTGATCTGGATATTATTAGACGCTTTGAATGAAAAATTACCCAGTGCACTGTATCTTTCGTAATTAGTGCCCACAAAAGTTCCCTCCTGGTTGACGTAGTTCATCGACACGTTGTAACTCGCATCAGCGCCACCGCCATCAATCCCCAGGTTGTAATTGCTGGAATGCCCGGTATTCCAAAGCAGGTCCTGGTAATTGTTGTCCGCATATAGCAGTTTGGTACCCGGCTTCGCCGGATCATCCATGGTTTTCCAGCCTCTGGACAGCAAATTGTCCACATAGGCCTGCCCTTCCACCGCAACAATATTGTCGTAAAGCGCAGTAAGGTTAATATTTGAACCATATTGCCCTTTTGTGGTATACACACGTGTACCCGCAGAAAAGCCCCCATTGTTCAGCAGCGCGTTCTTGTCATAAGGATCCGTAGAATTCTTGACCGTAGACCGGGCAAGAGAAAGGTATTCCGTAGCGTCCAGGTAGTTATAATCCCTGGACTGGGTTTCCAGATTCGTACGGTAGTTGAAGGTGATATTGGCCTTTCCACTATTAAAACGACCTGTTTTGGTAGTGATGACAATCACACCGTTTGCCGCGCGCGCACCATAAGGCGCAGTCGAAGCCGCATCCTTCATCACCTGCAGAGAAGCAATGTCATCAGGATTCACATCCTTCATGGTGCGGAACACCCCATCGACAATGACCAGCGGACTGGACGCATCTGAATTCAGAAAACTGTTGCCGTTAGAATTTCCCGTACCAGTCCCGTAAGCATTCAGTTTCGAGCTGCCCCTGATAATGATGTTGGAAGGCGCCGAACCCGGCTGACCATTGCTGACCGGAATAGAAACGCCGGCCAGTTTACCCTGCAGCGCCGCTATCGGGCTTGCATTGGCCGTATTGACCAGCTGACGGGCATCGAGCTTGGAAACCGCGGCTGTCGTCTTTGCCCTGGACTGCTGCGAATAACCCACAATGACCACATCCGTCAACGATTTTGATTCCGGTGTCAGCGATACATTTAACGTTGATTTCCCGGCTACCGGAACTTCGGATGTGACGAAACCCACATAAGTAAAAACCAGCACCCCATTGGCAGGTATTATTATGGAATATCGCCCGTTTCCGTCAGTCACCACGGCAGTTTTCGCATCCTTAAGCCGCACACTGACGCCCGGGACGGGCTGGTTTTTATCGGTTTCGGAAACAATACCCGTTACGGTAATCTGCGAATCGGTTTGCGCTTTCAGGAAACCTGGTCCCAAAAGGAGAAGATAAAAAATTAAATACTGGAGTTTTACTTTCATAGCTGGTTAATATATATTTATGCTCTACATAATGTTACGCCGTATCATGGCATACAAAAAATCATCTTTCGTTTTATTTTACCTTCTTTGTAATGTCTTTGATCCTGATCAGCTTAAAGGCGATCCCTTCGTAAGGCTTATCCTTTCCGGATTCATAGAGAATAGCCACATCTTTCTTTTTATACGGAGCAATGTCCGAATAAGCCGAGGGGCCGGGATGAATGACTTTTGAAGCTGCCCAGGATGACCCGTCATCATAACTCAATCTCAGGGTCAGGTTTTCTCTTTTGGTTTGATGTGCAGGATTGGCGAACAATAAAACCGGTTTCTTGTCATAAACCAGATTGAGCAATGTGCCCTGGCATACCGGTTCCACCAATGTCGTATCGTGCTTCACATCAGACCAGGTCTCGCCCCCATCGCTGCTGATGCTGTAATTGCGGGTACGGAGTGTCCGGTTGGCATTGCGCATATTCAGCATCAACCGACCGCCGCTAATCTCCGCAACAGTAGTTTCGTTGACCATGTCCTGCGGAGTATTGTTTCCAAGCTTCCAGGTCGCCCCGTGGTCATCGGAATAAATGATGTGCGAAAAGTTCTGATTAGCCGGTGCCTCAACATGATTGACCGGAACGACCAACCTGCCCTTATGCATACCACTGCCGATCTGCAGGCCATGACAAGG
>NZ_DATHGC010000195.1:0-17005 GCF_035317785.1 Pedobacter sp.
AATACAAGTAATAACGATGGTGTAAGCCTTAACGATCCGTTGATTCGTTTGGAGCTCCTTAGCGGGAATAGCGCAGCATTGATTTCTTTTGTGCCGACTCAGCAATTTGATAAAGTGGAGGTACGGTTAAATTCAGGGGTGGCAGGAGCGTTGACCACTGTTGACTTGAACTATGCACAACGGGTCGCTGTTGCTCCTGAAGTAGTGTCGTCAAATGTTGCTGCTTGCGCGACTCAAACTGCTGTCTTAACAGTTAAGAATCCTAAACCTGGAATTACTTATAAATGGTACAATGCTGCCGGTGTTTACCAGGCTGGTAAAGACGGGGTGACGTTTACCACTCCGGCATTGACCACCAGCACAAGATATTTTGTGGAAGCCAATACTGCTTCCGGATGCACAAGCTACAGGACACCGGTTAATGTGACGGTTACTCCAACACCGCAAACTCCTGCTTTAGTCTCTGCTGCTATAAATACCTGCACAGGCAACACAGTTGTTCTTGAGGTGAAAAACCCACTAATGGGTGTTACTTATAAATGGTACAACAGTACAGGTGTGTATCAGGCCGGCAAAGATGGTGTAACATTTACAGTTGCCGGTGTTGCGGGTACAACTACCTATTCAGTAGAAGCTGTGAACAGCTGTGGAATTGCTTCTGCTGCTAAAGCTACCGCAACTATTAATGTTGGAAATTTAGATATTCCGGTAATTACCCCTGCTGCAGTTACAGTAAGATCAGGCTCTCCAGCCGTTTTAACTGCTACTTCAAGTACTTCAGGCGCTGTATTCCGCTGGTATGCTACGGCAACCAGTCCGGTAGTTCTTTTTATCGGTTCAAGAGTTGTAACTCCTGCACTTGTTAACAATGGTACTGCCCCTATAACCATAACCTATTATGTAGATGCCACTGTACCGGGAGGATGTCCTGCCTCAGGCCGCGCTTCGGTAGTAGTGACTGTAATACCTAATGGCAGTCCGACTGATGTCCCTTGTGAGCCTGCAACTGTTTCAGTAAGAGCAGGTGTTGATGGAGTTGCATTACTTGCAGCTGTATTTAATCCTGGTCTGGCAGTCGATAACAATACAGAAAGCGCATCATCATTTGTAATGCCTGTTGGTGCTCTGGGTGCCTCAGTTTATCAGCAAGTTGCTTTCAACGGTTTATCTACTATTGGTGATGCTGTTCAAATACGCATCAGCTCTCCTGGTAAATTGCTTTCTCTGGCTGTTTTACCTTCAATAGAAATCACAACATTTAAAGGAGCTGTGAGCAACAACGATATGCTTGTTGTAAGCAATCCTATAATAAATCTCGAGCTGTTAAGTGACAATAGTGGTGCTATTATCACCTTTGTTCCTCAAAAACAATTCGACGGAGTGGAGCTTAGATTGAGATCTGGCTTGGCTGCTGTTCTTACTACGCTTGATTTTAACTTCGCAAGACGCATTATTGCTGCTCCAAAAGTTTCTAGTGCGGCAGTTACTGCTTGTTTTGGTACATCTGCAACGCTGGCCGTGAGTAATCCTGTTGCTGGTATTACCTACAAATGGTACAGAGGAACCACTTATCTATCTGGTAATGATGGTGCGACACTGACTACTGAGCCATTGCTGCCTGCCGGCACTTATGATTATTTCGTGTCTGCTACACGTAATGGATGCGAGAGTGCAAAAACAAAAATTACTGTAACCATTTTGGCTGCGCCTCTGCCACCGGTCGCTGCTGTAGGAAATCCTGCAACAACCTGCCCTAATACTTCTGTGAACCTAAGCGTTAATGCTGTGGCAGGAGTAACGTTTAATTGGTACGATGCCCAGACCGGAGGTAATCTTCTGGCAACGAATACAAATACATATGCGACTCCTGCGAGTCTGACTGTCGGCGTTCACAATTTCTATGTTGAAGCTGTAAATGGCAACTCTTGTACAAGTACAGCTGCAAGAACTAAAATAACTTTAACTGTAAATCCAACAGCACTTGCGGCTGATGTTAATATTGCAGGAGCAACAGCGCCATTCTGTGCCGGAGTAACCGCAACTCTGACTGCAAGCAGTACAATTGTGACCAGCCCGGTATTTACCTGGTATACTGATGCAGCACTTACTAATGCTGTATTTACCGGCCCGGTGTTTACCACTCCGGTACTGACAGCCTCAAGAACATATTACGTAACTGTTAGGGGTGCAAATAAATGTGCAAATACTGCTGCCGATGCTAAGGTGGTTGCATTAACAGTGAATCCTCCTTCAACAGCTGCTGATCTTGACGTAGCAGGAGCGGGCGTTACTTTCTGCTCTGGAACAACGGCTAAACTTACAGCATCGACAACGACTGTAACTAATCCAGTCTTCACGTGGTATACAGACGCAGCCTTAACTAACGCAGTATTCACAGGTGCGGTATTCACAACACCTGTATTAACCGCCAAAACAATTTACTATGTAACCGTAAAAGGTTCTAATAGATGTGAAAACCTTGCTTCCGGTGCCGAAGTTGTAACCCTGAATGTAAATCCACCTGCACTAGCTGCAGATGTGACTGTTGCAGGTGCAGGCTCACCGTTCTGCGCCGGTGCAAAAGCAGCGCTTACAGCTACAAGCACTACGGTTACAAATCCGGTATTTACCTGGTATACCGATGCTGCTTTGACTAATGCGGTATTTACAGGAGCGGTATTTAACACGCCGGTATTAACAGCAACAACAACTTACTATGTAACTGTAAAAGGCACCAACAAATGCGAAAATACAGCTGCAACTGCAAAACCTGTAGTATTAACTGTTAATCCACCTGCCGTGGCAATAGATGTAAATGTCGCAGGTGCAGACTTGCCGTTCTGTGCTGGAACTTCAGCAAGGCTTACGGCATCCAGCACAACTGTAACCAATCCGGTGTTTACCTGGTATACAGACGCTGCTTTGACGAATGCAGTATTTACAGGAGCCATATTTAATACACCAGTACTAACAGCGACAAGAACTTACTATGTAACAGTAAAAGGTGCTAACAAATGCGAAAACTTAACCGGCACCGGAAGAGCTGTAGTGTTAACTGTTAATCCGCCGGCCGTCGCTACAGATATAACCGTAACAGGTGCAGGCTCACCGTTCTGCGCAGGTGTGTCAGCAAAACTAACAGCAAGCAGCACCACGGTTACCAGCGCGGTATTTACCTGGTATACTGATGCTGCTTTAACCAACGCGGTATTTACAGGTCCTGTATTTGATACTCCTGTTCTAACCGCTACAAGAACTTACTATGTTACTGTTACGGGATCTAACAAGTGTGAGAACAATGCCGCAAACGCGAAAATCATCACACTGACAGTTAATCCTCCTGCACTGCCTTCTGATATAGCTGTAGCAGGCGCAGGTGCACCTTTCTGTGCGGGAAATAAAGCTACCCTGACTGCGACTACCACTACAGTTTTAAGTCCTGTGTTTACCTGGTATTCTGATGCTGCGCTAACAAGTGCAGTATTCACAGGTGCCGTATTTGAAACACCTGTATTGGCAGCAACAACAACTTACTATGTGACAGTTCGGGGATCAAATAAATGTGAGAATACTTCAGCTACTGCCAAAGCAGTGACGTTGACGGTTAACCCGTTGCCTGAGACCCCAATAGTATCCGGCGCCGGAGCAAGTATTTGCAGCGGTGAGAGTACAATACTTTCTGTTCAAAATGCTCAGGCAGGTATTACCTACAGATGGTATGATGCGGCAACCGGAGGAACATTACTGCATACCGGCCCTCAGTATACTACTTTGGCTCTAAATACGACAACAGACTTCTATGTGATGGCCGTAAGTCTTTCCGGCTGTGGAAATGCAACAGGAAGAACAAAAGCCACAGTGACTGTTTCACCAAAACCGCTTACACCTGCGGTGTTGTCGGCTACGGTTAACGCATGTATAGGAAGTACTACGGTATTGAGCGTTTCAAATCCTCAGGCTGGCGTTATTTACAGCTGGTTCTCTACATCAACCGGAGGAACCGCATTGGGATCGGGTCAAAACTTTACCACGCCTGTGATCACCGCGAATACTATATTTTATGTAGGAGCTTCAGCAGGTACATGTACCAGTGCATCGCGTACTGCGGTTAATGTTAATGCTGCACCATTGCCAGCCGCGCCGGTATCAATTTCGGGAGCGGGCGGACCACAATGCGCCTCTGGTACTACAGTACTTTCTGTAGACAATCCTGATGCGCAGCTTACTTATAAGTGGTACACGGATCAGACTGGCGGTACCTCATTGGCAGATGGCAATACATTTACCACTCCGGTACTGACTGCAACTACTACTTACTATGTTGAGGCGGTCAATAAAACTACAGGATGTCCAAGTGCAGCGCGTACAGCGGTTGTTGTAACTGTTCTGGCAAAACTTGATGCCCCTGTGGTTTCAGTTCAGTCAGTTACGGGAACTAGTATCACATTCCAGTGGAATGTTGTACCGGGAGCGACTGCTTATGAAGTTTCAATTGATAATGGTTTAACCTGGATCGCACCTACTGCGGGTCCGGCGGGAACAACATACTTGTATGGAGGCCTGCAGCCTGATCAAACAGTAACCATTAGAGTTAGAGCTAGGGGCCAGTTAGATTGCCAGCTAAGCGATGCTACGACATTCAGCGCTAAATCTGATAACCCATTAGGCAACACCATTTTTGTCCCTAATACATTCACTCCAAATAACGATGGTAAAAACGATGTTCTGTATGTATACGGAAATACAATTGCCAAAATTAAGTTTAGGGTATATAATCAATGGGGCCAATTCCTTTATGAATCATTGAATATTCAAAATGGTTGGGATGGAACTTACAAAGGTGATATGCAACCAAACGGGGTATATGTTTACTACCTGGATGCAGACTTTAATGATGGAACAAAAACAACAAAAAAAGGTACCATAACATTATTAAGATAGAAGATGTCTCCAGTTAATTTTAATCATTTACCTAAAAACTCGAAAAACAAATTTGTTATGAAGAAACTAGTAAAAATAATAGCAGTAGGAGCGTTTCTATGTTTGGGAGCTGTAAGGGTGGTAGCACAAATTGATCCTCACTTCTCTCAATATTATGCGCACCCCCTTTGGTTAAACCCTGCTCTGACTGGTGTTACAGATGGAGAATACAGGGTGTCCCTCAATGCAAAACAGCAATGGGGTTCTATATCTAACTCATTTCTTACGGGAGGAGCTTCATTTGATATGGCACCTGTGAAGAATCTTGCATTTGGTGCGATGGTATTGAACCAAAACGCAGGGGATGTAAGCTACAATCACCTAAGCGCCCTTGTTTCGGGAGCATATCGCATACACTTTGGCAAAGCAGGGCTGAATATGATCAATTTCGGTTTACAGGCCGGTATTTTAAACAAAAGTTTTGACCCTTCCAAAATACAATTGGGAGCTCAGTTTAACCCGGTAACCGGATACGATCCGAATTTTGGAATAAACGAATCCTTTGCTTCATCAAATACACTAGTTCCTGATGTAAATGCAGGTATTATGTACTTTGATGGAAATCCGGGTCAGGCCGTTAACGTCTTTGGCGGTGCCATGGCGGGACATTTAACCAGACCGGTAGATAAATTTTTGGGTAACAGTGTTCGTATGCCGATAAGATATGCAGTTCATGGGGGAGCAAGAGTACGGGTCTCAGAAGTTTTGGACATCACACCAAATGCACTTTACATGAAGCAGGGTAATGCCCGGGAAATCGCGGCTGGAGCTTATGCACAGTTTATGCTGAATCAGGAGTCTGATTTGCTTTTCGGATCAAATTACAGGGTTGATGATGCAGCCATCGCTTTTTTTGGTTTGCGTTTAAAGAGCATGGTCTTTGGAGTGAGTTATGACTTCAATACTTCGAATTTAAACCGTGCCACACGAAGCCAGGGCGGATTGGAACTTTCTGTCTCATTTACCAGCAGGAAAGGCATATTAGGCCCTAACTTCTTTTGCCCAAGATTATAAACTAACGCGATACTTTAACAAATCATTTACAGATGAAACTGCTTAAAACAATACTGATCCTGTGCCTATTTACTACTGTTGCCAATGCACAGTTTGTAACAAATAGTAAAAGAGCAGCCGACGTTTACTTTCAAAATAAAGAATATTATGCTGCCGCAGAATATTATAAGAGATCATTGCAAATTTCTGCAGATAGCGCAGGTTTTGTTGTACCCTATGGTTTTGAGAATAAAATAAAGCAAGAGAGCCCGAAAAATGATGACTATGAATACAGCGTATTTCAACTCGCTGAATCGTTACGGCTCTATAAGAATTTTACTGACGCAGAAAAATGGTATGCTATAGCGAAAGGCTTTAAAAATCCGAAATATATTTTAAGTTCTTTTTGGTATGGTGAAACGTTGCGTGCAAACCAAAAATATACTGAGGCGATAGAATCTTTTAACACTTTTTTAGGTAAGTATAAAACGAATGACGGATATGTTACACGGGCCAAATCCGAAATAGCTTCCTGTCAGTTCGCACTATATGAACTGCGTTACCCTAGATTATTTAAATTGAGCAAGCTTAAAAGCAGTGTAAATCAAAAAGGATCAAATTATACTCCTGTTTTAAAAGGAAAGAGCCTTTATTTTACATCTTCAAGGCCAGGGACCGCTACAGGGAAAAGAGAAATACTGACAGATAAGGACAATGCAAAGGTGAGTAAAAATGAAACACCTTTTCTGAATGCAGTTTATGAAGTTTTGGGGAATCCGCTTAGCGAAAATGTAACCATTAAAAAGGCGATCGCAGACGCTAAGAATAAGGAATCTGCTGCTCCGGCATTCCATCCGAACGGAAAAGTCATGTACATAACCAGCTGGACTGGAAAAGGCGATAAAAAAATATACCAGCTGAACGCTACAGCGGGCACAGCAAACGGGTGGTCACAGCCGCTGGAACTCGGCGGACAGATTAATGTGAATGGCTTTAACTCTATACAGCCATTTGTGACTAAAGACGGGCATTATTTGATATTCTCCTCAAATAAGCCGGGCGGATCTGGAAAATATGACTTATGGTATTGCCCGCTGCGCTCTGATGGTTCATTAGGACAGTCAGTCAACTTAGGCTCTTCTGTCAATACACCAGAAGACGAGCAGGCACCATACTACAACAGTCAAAGTAAAAAACTGCTGTTCAGCAGTAATGGAAGAGTAGGAATGGGAGGATATGATTTTTATGAAAGTGAAGGTGACTTTACTTCCTGGTCAGAGCCAAGGAACGTGGGCTATCCATTCAATTCTTCTAAAGATGATATGTACTTCACTCCAACAGACGATACAGATTCAGAAGGATACATCAGCTCAGACCGGGAATCTTTATGCTGCCTGGAAGTATTCAGCATTAAGCGCGAATACTTAAATGTGAAAGGAATAATACTGGATTGCAATACTTTAAAGCCATTAGCTAATGCTAAAGTTTCACTGGTAGATTCACTGCAAACACTTACAGTTACTACTGATGAGTCTGGGGCTTATAGCTTTAAGATCAACTCTAACCGTAAGTTAAAGATCACAGCAGAAAAGGACAAGTATTTCACTAAAGTGCTTAATTTCTCACACGAGGAAATTGCGAAAAGAGACACTTTGTTCAGTCCTGATATTTGCCTGATCCCTTACGAGATAGACAAACCTATTGTATTGAAAGACGTGCTTTACGAATTTGATAAAGCTACGTTAACTGAGGATTCTAAAGGGAAACTGGACTATCTTTATACAATTATGGTTGACAATCCAAGCATAGAAATAGAGTTGAGCGCTCATACTGATAGCAAGGGATCAGATGTTTACAATCTTGACCTCTCTAACAGACGGGCAAAAGCTTGTGTTGACTACCTGATTTCAAAAGGAGTCTCAATTTCCAGGATGACCAGTCGCGGTTATGGTGAAACAAAACCAGTTGCACCAAATACTTTGGCAAACGGGAAGGATAACCCGGCGGGAAGGGCATTAAACAGGAGAACAGAATTCAAGGTTACAAAAAAATAATTTGCTCTAAATCGATACTCTTCTTAAAAGCCCTCAGGATGTAAATTCTGAGGGCTTTTAGATTATTGTCCCAACCAGGTTTTAAATATGTGATTGGATAATTTGGCTTCTTTGAGGCAGAATATATAGATTTCTGAAAATTTGTTTTTATGATTCATGATAGACTTTGTGCCTGCTGTAATATGAAGATCAAAGGCAGGCCAGATAAAAGATTCTGCAGCGATCAATGCCGTAGCCACTATAACTATACCCGTAAAACAAGTGAAGCTAAGGATTCATTTGACAATGTTGACAAGATACTTAGAAATAACAGGGCAATACTTAGCTTGTTATACAGCAAGCGCAAGAAGAAAGTGAGTAAGATTTTCCTGATCTCTAAAGGGTTTGATTTTAAATATTATACTAATATTCGTCCTACCCAAATGCAAAATTTATATTTTTCATGTTACGACATTGGATACTCAATCATAAATGATTTGGAAGTGCTGCTAATTAAACCATAGTTTTAGGCGGATTTTTTGCTTGTCAACAGAATTATTCTTTGACAACTTTAAAGGTTTTTATGATTTTATGGCTTTCCTGTTCATACATTTTCATTAAATAAAGCCCCCTGGATATATTTGAGCAATCTATCGAGGGTTCAGTTAGCGTCCAGTCTATTTTGTGTGCAGCAACTGCTTTGCCTGTCAGGTCCGTAAATGTGACTCGCGCATTCTTTATATTTTTATTGACAGATTTGAAATAAAGCCTGTTTGAGACAGGGTTAGGATATATGATAATGTCATCTCTGTTATTGGCAGAACGCTCATTTTGGTTATAGGATTTCAGGGTAATTACAAACCGGTTACCTTGAGTAGCCTGTATTTTGGTGTCAATTTTAAATGCATAACTGGCAATGGAATCCTGTAATGTTATTTCCTGTTTCAGGTAATTGTCTGTCACTGTAATTGCTTTAGCTTTTCTCAGTGCTGCCGAGGCTTTGAAGTCAATCGTGTAAGTCCCGCTTTCCCAGCCGGTAACATAAAGATCGATTTTTTGGATGTCTTTAGAAGCGGATCTTTGTTCAATAGCTAATCTGCTGTTCCCGATCACACTTGCAATATTGACATATCCTTCCCCTAATTTTATGGCGTCATCATCATCCAGATCATCATTTCCATTTGCATCAAAATTTAACCGGTACTGTTGACTAAAGGCTTTTCTGCTTACCAGAGCGGTCATATTTAATTGGCCCCGACTGCTGATCTGAGAATGCACATTTACATAAGATAATTTTGAACCTGGCTTGAACTGACTAAAAGCAGCAGGATTGCTGGCGGCAGTTTCGGTAGCAATAGCTTTTGCACTTTCTGAAAACGTAATTGAACCTGATGATTGTCCGGAAATTACCTTTACAAAGAATCCAGTCCCCAGGGGAATTCTTGTGTCAGGAGCTTCACTAACAACATAGTCCCTGTTTAATGGATCATATTGCCAAACATAGGGGCTCAGATTTACTTTTATTATATTACCCCAGAGTAAACTCGCCGGATACGGGTTTCCAAGCAAATTGAAGCCGTCTCCCTCTGCCCCGGAATTTTTATTATCTAACCGGAAGCTTAGGTCTCCCGAATATACCTTACCAGTATGTGTCAGGTAGTATCCTTCAGGATTGGAAAAGGGGGACTGCTGAATTTGATTAAGATAGGCTCCGGGTGCTGTCCTCGGTCCCCTGGAAAAAACATAAATTCCTTTTCCTAAGGCTATTTTTACATTAATGTCATTTATGGGCGTGTACTTTTGTGATAAATTCCCGGACAAGGACTGATCGTGCAGATATATTGTTCCGCTGTTTAATGGTGACGCATCAAAACCATTTGAAATTCCACCGGGTCCGGTGATGAACATGGCGTTCCTAAAAGCAGAGATATTGTAGTATTTTGAACCAGAAGTCGTATCACTATATACAGGAGAGGTGAGCAGCCTCCAGTTTCTTGCCGTTGCAGGAGCTGGATAATTGCCGGAGATGTACTGTTGTACATTTACATAGCCGATGATCCGGGCATCATTCAACGGTACCGGCAATATAGACGCTGACCCGGATTTATCATCCGCCAGCAAAGTGAGGTTGCCGTTGCAATTGAGTACTCCTCTTTTTAAGCTGACATCACCTGATACCCTGATCTGTGCATTCAGAATCAGCTCGCTGTTTATTAGTGCCTGCTCATTTTCCAGCCTGTGTATACTCGCTGTTCCATTTCCGGAAAAAAGCTGTGTACCATTACGCCCTGAAAAAACCAATGTCCCGGTGGCATGATTTATTGATATGTTTCCATTGTTGATGATGTTTCCCGAGCACTTTAATACGATTTGATCGTCTAGTTTTATAGCAGCACCGATGTCTGTCTGCACAGTGCAATTTATTTCAAGATCATTACTTAACTGAAGTTGAGCACCTGCTTTGACAATCAGGGTATTGACCGCTACCGGGCTGCTCCCGGAAATGCGAACTGATTTTCCTGAAGGAACTACGACATTTGAACCCGGTGCAGGTATAGATCCGTTGCTCCAGTTTGCCGGCAGCATCCATGATCCGCCAGAAGGACCAATAAACTTTGAGAATTCAGACGGATTGTATTCTTCTTCAAATACCGTGAAGAAAAGCGAAGGGCTATCCTGGTTGACATATTGTGTTTTCAGCCATTCCATGGGCTTCGCTGTTTTTTGAATCCGGAGTTCGTCAATCGAGCCCGAGTAATATCCATTATTTTGTTTGCTGCTGCCTATACATATTGAACCGCCGTTTCCGAGCGTTACGTCGGTTCTGCCGCCCACCTTTGAGCCGTTTAAAATAAGGGAAATCTGGGTTCCTGATATTAAAGCGATTGCATGGTACCATTTGTTGGGATCCAATATCGCCGAAGAAGTGACGGCATAAGCGGTCATGCTCCTGTAGAGTTCCATAACGAGTTTTCCACCTGCGTTAACTTTGAATACATACCCATTTCTAAATCGTCCGTTCACACTGTCATTAGCTATGATCACCTGTTCGGTACCGGTAGCCTTTAAATTGATCCATGCAGAAACAGTGATGTTGCTGCTGGTATCCGCACCGGAATAAAAGGAGCCTGCAGATCCTTCCAGCCTGATGCCAGTCCCGATCTTCGAATTGATAAAATTAGTTCCGTCTACACCGGCGCTGCCGGTTGCATTCTGAGCGGTAATGCCAGGTGATTGTGCATCTTTACTTGTAGCTGGCGGCACATCGCATTTAAGATGCCACACGCGACTAAAATCTCCCGACCATACACTTATGCCACCAGGTCCAAAAGGATCGTGTAGCAGGGCCGATCCGTAGTATAAATAAAAAGAAGTAGCAGCGGTTGAAGTTCCGTTTGCGGAAAGTGAGCTGATCCTGACCCAGCAAGTCAATTTTCCTCTTGCAGGATCATAATTCTCCAGCTGAAAGCTTAGCGGAACGGAAGGAGTACCGCTCAATGCAAAGGAAATATCTCTTCCTTCTGCATTTCTCATTTTATTCCCGCAGACCCCCGGGACATGGATCAGGTCATCATCCTGAATTTCAATCAGTACAGGGAAGTTTGGCAGATCCTGCTTCAGAACGGAAGTGCCGGTACTTATTTCTATTGCCTGGACCTTTGATTTGTTAACCGTTATTTTTTTTCTGTAACTATAGCCATTCAACCATTCCTGGGCGCAGGCATCGTGAACAAAACATAACCATAGCGCCACAATTGTAAACAACATTGCCTTCATAACAACAATCAATTTTGGCAAATATGATCATTGTCTGTGCAACTATCCGGTGATTATCCGGTTAATTGCACGAGTATTTTTGTTATTTATGGCTGTTTATATATCATTGGCAGATATGAAAAAATATACCTTAATAATTTGCTTTTCTTTAATGACTATGAGTGCCTATGCGCGGCAGGGCGATCCCGGGATGCCTGGGGGTGACCCCGATGTGCCTGTAGATGGCGGTGTTGGCTTACTGCTATTAGCAGGAGCCGCCTATGGTGTCAAAAAAATAAAAGATACAATTCGCCGGTGAGCTACACCAGGATGCCCTCTTTCTTCAGGATATAATTGTAAATCCCTTCAATAGGTTTTTGCAGTATTTTGCCGACTCTTACCTGGTTATTCAGGCAGACCTCTTTCAGGACATCCTGATAATAGAATGCAATAGAACCCACAAAATGGGCATCCAGGCTTTTGTAATTAGGATAGTCTTTAATGTTGGAGTCTACAAACTCCTGGAAGCCTTCCCGAAGTATAGCCAGAATAAAAGGGTGCTCTTTATGAGCCGCCATAAACTTGCTGATCGAAGCCAGATAAATGTTTGGTGCCGGTTTCTGGTAAACATTCGTAATCACGGATTCTTTGTCGATATCGTAATCTGCAGCGAATTCAATCCCCAGATCCGCAGGCATCTGGCCATAAAGGTAGGCAGTAATGAGTTTGCGTCCGAAATAAGTTCCGGAGCCCTCATCGCCCAGCGCATAACCTAGCCCGTGTGAGCCATTGTGAACCTCTGTGCCATCAAAATAAGAAATATTTGACCCTGTGCCTAATATACAGGTCAGTCCTTTTGTATTTCCGCATGTTGCATATGCAGAACCAATAAGGTCATGCTCTACAGAAACATAAGCATTGGTAAAAAAGGACGAAATCCCGTTAGATATCACCTCTATCTTATCCGGCGAAGAACAGCCCGCCCCAAAAAAGTAAATTTCCCTGACTTTCTCTGCATAAGCAGCTATCTCCTTCTTTTTGGAAAAAAGCTTGAAGATATCATGTGCATTTAAAAAATAAGGATTAATTCCTTGTGTGCTAAAGCTAATTGTTTCGGTAGGACTGTACCCCATCCAATCGGTTTTTGAAGAACCACTGTCTGCTACTAGAATCATGAGCTAAAAATAGCAAATTATTGGAAATTTAAAGTCCCGCTGAGCTCCTTTAAACTAATTTCTGTAAGTTTTGCCTGATACTGTGCTTCAAGGTGTCTTGAAATGGCATCAATCGCATTTCTTTGAGCCTCTCTGAACTCTAAAGGAGCTATGCTTCCCAATCTGTATTTCGCAAGCGTTATATCCAGGCTTTGTTTTGCGATCTCTACATTATTGCCCTCTACTTCAAGCAGTTCGAGGCTGGTCTTGTAATTCTGGTAAGCGGAAATTAGCTGTGCACTAATGTCCTGTTTTGTCTTTTCAAGAGTAAGCTCAGACGAATTGATCCCGATCTTAGCATTACGCTCGTTCTGGCGCTGTAAAAATCCATTAAAGATATTCAGGCTCGCAGTGATCCCATAAGTAAAGCCATTGGCCCGCTGCTGAGTATTGAAGCCGGTAGGACTGCTGCTTTTCTGATATTCATACCCTCCATTTACGCCAATTACCGGGTAACGCTGACCTTTTATTTGCTTTAGATTCAATTCTGCTATTTTTTTGTTGATGAAAGCATTCTGGAGATCCGGATTCATTTGCTCCATTTGTCCCGCCAGCGTGGCATAATCAAGTCCGCTGCTGATGTCAATGAGCTCATCAACCTGAAAGTCAGTATTAAGGTCCCTTGCCATTACCAGATTCAGGTTTGTTTTCGCGTTTTTCAGGAGATTTATTTCCTGCAGGTACGATGAAGTATCTGTATTGTAATCGACCTGAGCGGTGATTACATCCAGTTTGGAGCCCCGGCCAATAGAAAGCTTATTGTTGGCAATCCTCAGCCTGAGTTGTGAGATGTCGAGGGCACTGTCCCTGGCTGTCACGAGCTGCTGTTCTTTCAATACCGTATAGTAAGCATTGATGACACCGCTAATGGTGGTCAGGATGGTGGCTCTGGCACTGACCTCACCCTGTTTCTGCAGTTCTTTTAATCTTTCATAATTGGTAAACATCTGCATCCCGTCAAAGATCGTCCAGCCCAATGCTGCCCCATAGCTCATATTGGTGTTTCTCACGCCTGTTAGTGTCTGCTCGGCACCATTGCTCTGTGTCCTTGTGGTATTTTGGCGACTGCCGCCCTCACTAAAACTTCCGTCCAGGCGCGGCAACAAACCGGCATTCCCGGGATTGACATTATTTTTGGCGATCTGAACTTCGTTGTTCACCAGTTTAATATCGTAGTTGTTTTTTAGCGCAGTAGCCACAGCATCACGCAACGATAATTTTTCCTGTCCCAGACCAACCTGAGCCATGCTCATCAGCGCTATGAAAAGCAGCTGTTTTATCCAATCCTTATTTATCGCTTTCATTTTTTTCACTATCGGTGATTGATTTTAAAGATTCATCCAGATCTGCATTTACCTTGTGCTCTTTAGACCAATAAGAATAGATCGCGGGAATTACAAATAAAGTCAGTATCAAAGAGAATGTCGTTCCGCCTACAATTACTATACCCATGCCCATTCTGCTTTTTGCGGCTGCACCCAATGCCATAGCAATAGGCAGGGCGCCGATAGCGATGGCCAGACTGGTCATCAAAATAGGTCTTAATCTGGATACCGAGGCTTCCCTGATCGCATCATGGATACTGGCCCCCTTTTCCTTGAGCTGATTTGCAAACTCAACGATCAAAATCCCATTTTTAGTCACCAGACCGATTAGCATGATCGTTCCGATCTGGCTGAAAATGTTCCAGCTCTGTCCAAACAACCAAAGGGAAAGGAAAGCGCCGGCAACAGCCATTGGCACAGTCAGAATAATGATGATCGGGTCAATGAAACTTTCAAATTGCGCCGACAGAATCAGGTAGACCAGCAGCAAGGCCAGTCCAAACGCAAATAGGGTATTCGAAGAACTTTCCTTAAAATCCCTTGATTCTCCGCCCAGATCGGTAGAAAAAGATTCATCCAGAACTTTAGCAGAGATCTTGTCCATGGCTTCCAGACCGTCACCTATACTTTTCCCTGGTGCAAGACCGGCAGAAATAGTAGCTGCGATGAAACGGTTGTTGCGGTACAGCTGAGGCGGGCTGCTTTCTTCTCTGGCAGATACCACATTGTCAAGCTGTATCAGCTGGTTCTTATCGTTCCGTACATATACAGAACTCAGATCGAGCGGGCTTTTTCTGTCATTTATCTCAAACTGTCCGATCACCTGGTATTGCTTGCCGTTCATAAAGAAATAAGAAAAACGCTGGCCGCTAAGACCCAGCTGCAATGCTGAGCCAATGTCAGCAGCCGAAACCCCAAGGGTTTTCGCCTTATCCCTGTCTATGGTCAAATCAATCTCCGGCTTGTTAAATTTGAGGTTTACATCCGATGTGGTAAAGGTTGGATCATTAGAAACAGCCTCCATAAACACAGGCACCTTTTCCCTGAGCTTTTCAAAGTTCTGTGCCTGGATAATATAATTGATAGGCAAGCCGCCTCGTCTGCCCACCGATATGGTTGGCTGCTGGGTTACCACTACCTTTCCCTGTGTATATTTTCTGGTTATGGCAGTCAGTTTATTAGCAATGTCGGCTTGTGAGCGTTCCCGGTCCTCAGGATCAGTCAATCCCATTCTCACAAATCCACTGTTTGTAGAGCCCGAACCGCCAAATCCAGGCGAAGTGATGGTAATGTTGACCTTTTTTTCGGGAACAGAATCGGCGATCATCTGCTGCAGTTCCATCATAAACCGGTCTGTATAGGTAAACGAAGAACCTTCAGGGGTGCTCAGGTTCATGTTTATGGCGCTGCGGTCATCATAAGGTGCCGTTTCCTTAGGCAATATATTCCAAAACAACATGATCAGACCGACACAAACAGCAATGATCGGTATAGCCAGCCATCTGTGGTTTAGAAACCTGTCAAGTTTTTCTGCGTAACCGTCATTTAGCTTTACGAAATAAGGCTCTGTCAGATCATAGAATTTAGATTTCTTATGCCCTGTTTTTTTCATCAGGTAAGCATTCAGCATTGGTGTAAGGGTCAGTGACACAAATGCGGAGATTAGCACCGCCGCACCAATCACAATACCAAATTCCCTGAAGAGCCGGCCTACGAATCCCTGCAGGAAGATTACCGGCAAAAATACTGCTGCCAGGGTTATAGAGATCGAGATCACCGCAAAAAAGATCTCATTAGAGCCCTTTATGGCGGCCTCAAAAGGGGAGTATCCTTCCTCTACTTTTTTAAAGATGTTTTCAGTCACTACAATCCCGTCATCCACCACCAGTCCCGTAGCCAGCACTATGGCCAGCAGTGACAATACATTAATGGAAAACCCAAAAATGTACATAATAAAAAAAGTAAAGATCAGAGAAACCGGGATGTCGATCAATGGCCTGATGGCAATGGCCCAGTCTCTGAAGAACAGGTATATGATCAGGATCACCAGAATCAGCGATAATATAATGGTCTCTGCTACTTCCGTCACCGACTTTTGGATGAACTTAGTAGTGTCCAAAGAGATATTTAGTTTGATGTCATTAGGAATATCCTTTTGCAACTGCTCAAACCGCTTGTCAAACTCTTTGGAAATGTCGAGGTAATTGGCCCCTGGCTGCGGCACCAGTCCTACTGCAACCATGGGCTTGCCTGACTCCCTCAGTACAGTTTCTTCATTTTCAGAACCAAGGTCTGCATATCCTATGTCTTTCAGACGCACCACATTGCCTGAATCACTTTTCAGGATCAGATTGTTGAACTGTTCCGCATTGGTTAGTTTGCCAAGTGTTTTTACGATCAGCTCGGTATTGGCACCGGTAATTTTACCGGAAGGAAGTTCGACATTTTCCCTGTCCAGTGCGGCAACAATATCTTGTGTGGTCATTCCATAAGCGGCGAGCTTATCCGGCGCTATCCTGATGCGCATTGCAAACTTACGCTGCCCCTGGATCTGTACACTGCTCACACCTGTTATGGTCTGCAGGCGGTCTGCAATTACGTTTTCAGCATAATCGCTCAGCTCCATTACGTTGCGTTTATCGCTCTGCACGGTCATCGTGATCACGGCGTCAGAATTGGCATCAGCCTTACTCACCACCGGGTT
>NZ_DATHGC010000196.1:0-6189 GCF_035317785.1 Pedobacter sp.
GTCAAGATCTACTTATTCAAAATTTTTACCTGAGAATACACCGGATACTGCTTCGTATTTTAGTTTTTACGATGTGACCGAAAAGCTGGCCATTGTGATTGGTCTTTTCAGTTTTGCATTCATTGAAGAGGTAACAGGAAGTATGAGGAATTCTATTATTGCTTTGGCATCATTTTTTGTGATAGGTTTGGTATTTTTGCTGCTGTTGAAAAGAGTTGAAACTAAAGTTGATTGATGAGAATAGAATTATTTGTGCCCTGCTTTGTTGATCAGTTGTATCCTGAAACTGCTTTCAATACCATTAAACTGCTGGAAAAAGCAGGTTGTGAAGTGTATTACAATGCTGCGCAGACCTGCTGCGGACAACCTGCCTATAACGCCGGTTACTGGGAACAGGCGAAAGAGACCGGAAATAAGTTTCTGGCAGATTTTTCTGAAACAGATTATATTGTTGCCCCTTCAGCATCCTGTGTCGGAATGGTGAAAAATGGGTTTAATGATTTGTTTACCAATACTATTGTGCACAACAAATGCAGAAATATACAGGCCAATATTTTTGAGCTTTCTGATTTTCTGGTCAATGTTTTGAAAAAGGATTATTTTGGCGCTGAACTTGAAGGGCGGGCGGTTTATCACGATTCCTGCAGTGGTCTTCGTGAATGTAAAATTAAAGATGAACCCCGTTTGCTGCTGTCTAAAGTCCACGGACTGGAAATGGTGGAAATGAAGGAAACTGATATGTGCTGCGGATTTGGCGGCACCTTTGCTGTTAAATTTGACGCCATCTCATCGGCGATGGCTGAACAGAAAGTAAATAACGCACTGGAGCAGGAAGTCGACTATATCATTTCTACAGATCTTTCCTGTTTGATGCACCTGCAGGGTTATATCGATAAAAATAATATTCCGCTCAAAACAATGCATTTAGCAGATGTTTTGGCAAATGGCTGGCTGGAAAGTACGGAATATTAGTTAACTTTGCCTCAAACGATCACATTGTAGGTGATCTGGTAACATACATTTTTTTAATTTTTTAAATCATAGTTGTAGATGATTAACATTACACTGCCTGATGGCTCAAGCCGTCAGTACGAAAAGGGCACAACTGCCCATCAAATCGCATTGTCAATTTCTGAGGGCCTGGCCCGCAATGTTTTAGCCGCTGAGGTAAACGGAGAAATCTGGGATTCGTCAAGACCGGTTGAGTCTGATGCTTCTGTAAAACTATTGACCTGGAATGATACTGCGGGTAAAGCTACTTTCTGGCATTCTTCGGCGCACATTATGGCCGAGGCACTGGAAGCACTTTATCCGGGTACGAAATTCGGAATTGGCCCTGCCATAGAAACCGGGTTTTATTATGATGTTGACTTTGGGGACCGGGAGTTTTCTTCGGATGACTTTAAAGCCATTGAGGATAAGATCCTGGAGCTGGCCAGACAGAAGGAAGTGTTTGAGCGCAAGGCCATTTCAAAGGCTGATGCGGTCGCTTATTTCAATGAAAAGGGCGATGAATATAAGCTTGATCTTTTGGAAGGCCTGGAAGATGGAAAAATCACTTTCTATACACAGGGTGCCTTCACCGACCTTTGCCGTGGCCCGCACATTCCAAATACCGGCTTTGTAAAAGCCGTAAAGCTGATGAATGTCGCCGGTGCTTACTGGCGCGGGGATGAAACGAGAAAACAGCTGACCAGGATCTACGGTGTTACTTTTCCTAAGGCGAGCGAGCTGACAGAATATCTTCATATGATCGAAGAAGCTAAAAAGCGTGACCACAGGAAGCTGGGTAAAGAACTGGAACTGTTTGCTTTTTCTGAAAAAGTGGGGATGGGCCTTCCATTGTGGCTGCCTAAGGGTGCTGCACTGCGTGAACGTTTGGTTCAGTTTTTAACAAAAGCACAGGCTAAGGCCGGATATGAGCAGGTAGTCACTCCGCATATTGGTCATAAAAATTTATACATTACTTCCGGTCATTATGAGAAATATGGCAAGGATGCTTTTCAGCCTATAAAGACACCGCAGGAAGGAGAAGAATTTTTCCTTAAACCGATGAACTGTCCGCACCATTGTGAGATCTATAAGGTAAAACCACGTTCATATAAAGACCTTCCTTTGCGTTTTGCAGAATTTGGGACTGTATACCGCTACGAACAAAGCGGTGAGCTGCACGGCCTGACAAGGGTACGTGGGTTTACGCAGGATGATGCGCATTTGTTCTGCAGGCCGGACCAGGTGAAAGAGGAATTTAAGAAGGTGATCGACCTGGTATTGTACGTGTTTAAGTCCTTGGGTTTTGATGATTATATTGCCCAGATTTCTTTAAGGGATGCTGAAAACAGGTCAAAATATATCGGCAGTGATGAAAACTGGCATCTTGCAGAATCAGCGATTATAGAGGCTGCTGCGGAAAAAGGACTGCCTACAGTTGTAGAGTACGGAGAGGCTGCGTTTTATGGCCCGAAACTGGATTTTATGGTTAAGGACGCTTTGGGTAGAAAGTGGCAGCTGGGCACAATCCAGGTAGACTACAATTTGCCGGAACGTTTCGAACTGGAATATACAGGAAGTGATAACCTTAAACACAGACCGGTGATGATCCACAGGGCACCATTTGGTTCTTTGGAGCGTTTTATTGCAGTATTGATAGAACATTGCGCTGGTAATTTCCCGCTGTGGTTGTCACCGGAACAATTTATTATCCTGCCTATCTCTGAAAAGTACGAAGAATATGCAAAAAAAGTTTCAGATGAACTAAATAATTCCGATATTCGCGGGCTGATTGACTTTAGAGATGAAAAGATCGGAAGGAAAATCAGGGATGCAGAAGTGAAAAAGATACCCTATATGCTGATCATTGGAGAGAAGGAAAGTGCAGAAGGAAAGGTGTCGGTAAGGAAGCATGGTGAGGGAGATTTGGGTGAAATGAGCCTGCATGAGTTTAGTGAATTATTAATTAAAGAAATAACAGTTTAACAGGATATACATTTGGCATTAGGCAGACCAGGATTTAACAGGGGACCACGTCCTCCTTTTAAGAAAAAAGAAGCAGAACATAATATTAATCAGTTTATCAGGGCACAAGAGGTAAGGTTAGCTGGGGATAATGTTGAACCGGGGATTTATCCTCTGGCAAAAGCTTTGGCACTAGCAGACGAATTGGAGCTGGATCTTGTAGAGATCTCTCCGAATGCAGTGCCGCCTGTATGCAGAATAATCGATTACAGCAAGTTTGTTTACGAGCAAAAGAAAAAGCAGAAAGAGATTAAGGCAAATGCCAAACAAACGGTTATTAAAGAGATCAGATTCGGGCCTAATACCAATGATCATGATTTTCAGTTTAAACTGAAACATGCGGTCGGCTTTTTAGAAAGTGGCGAAAAGGTAAGGGCTTACGTTCACTTTAAAGGCAGGGCTATTGTATACAAAGAGCAGGGAGAGATCTTGTTGCTGAAATTTGCCCAGGCATTGGAAGATGTGGGTAAGGTAGAATTGCTGCCTAAACTGGAAGGAAAGCGTATGTTTTTAACACTTGCGCCAAAAGTTGCTAAGAAATAAATAAATTAAATAAATAAACACAGGTTATGCCAAAAATGAAAACCAATTCCAGTGCTAAAAAGCGTTTTTCGCTTACTGGAACAGGTAAAATCGCAAGAAAGAACGCATACAAAAGCCACATCCTAACTAAGATGTCGACTAAACGTAAGCGTAACTTAGGTCAAACATCAATGGTTTCTGATGCTGACATGGGCAACGTTAAACGTATGCTTGCAATCGGTAAATAATTAAATTTTTAACCAGGTAACCGGTAGATAAGTTTGCTGTAAAACGCAACACCGTTTATCAAAAACAATTAAAACATGCCACGTTCGGTAAACGCAGTAGCTTCGAGAAGAAGAAGGAAAAAGGTCTTAAATTTAGCCAAAGGCTATTGGGGATCAAGAAGTAAGGTATTCACCGTTGCTAAAAACACGGTAGAAAAAGGTTTGCAGTATGCATACCGTGACCGTAAAGTTAAGAAAAGAGAATTCCGCGGATTGTGGATTCAGCGTATCAATGCTGGAGCACGTCAGCATGGTATATCTTACTCTCAATTGATTGGGAAACTAGCCACTAAAAATATCGGTTTGAACCGTAAGGTTTTAGCTGATTTAGCGATGAACCATCCGGAAGCTTTTAAAGCGGTAATTGATGCAGTAAAATAGATAAAAATTATCTGATATTGAAAAGGGAGCCTAATTTAGGCTCCCTTTTTTTGTGTCGTGTATATGGATTTATAAGGTAATGTGCCGGCCAGCTTCTCTGACGCTTTCTTTGTCTATCACGCTCATATGTGGGATCCGGCCCAGGACTTTTATTTTGCTGAAAGATTCAATATAATGTTCTGTTTCGGGATTTGAAGCGCCATTAAAGATCAAACCTTCAATCTCGATCTGATTAGCTTTGAGCACTTCTAAGGTAAGCAGGGTATGGTTAATGCTGCCCAGATAGTTTTGCGACACCACAATAATCCTGACCTTTAGGTTCTTGATGAGGTCGAGGACCAACTCTTCAGTATTCAGTGGTACCATTAAGCCACCTGCACCTTCAATGATCAGGTCATTGTCTGTTTGAGGTATTTGTATATCCGCGGTACTAATCTCTATGCCATCGATCCTCGCGGACAAGTGAGGTGACAGTGGCTGACTGAGTCTGTAGCGTTCCGGATGGATTACCGTTTTTGTATTGCTGACCAGATTTTTGATGAGCAGGCTATCGCTGATGTCCAGGTCACCTGATTGTATGGGTTTCCAGTAGTCGGCATTTAATTTTTCCGTAAGTACAGCACTCACGGTGGTCTTGCCAATTCCTGTTCCTATTCCTGTTACAAAATATGTATTACTCATTGTTCTTCAATTGGGATATTTCACTGGCCAGTTGTCTGATCTCTTCATCGGTATTGTAAGTATGCAGGCAAATCCTGAGACGTTCCTGACCGGACTTCACTGTGGGACTTAGGATGGCCCTGACATCAAACCCCTTGTCCTGCAATAGTGCTGCAGCTAATTTGGCGGCTGCATTGCCCGGAAACAACAGGGTTTGAATGGCGCTGGGAGTTGGAGTGGCATGATCATGACCCGTGTCATTTAGTAAATCAGCATAGTGTTTGATCTTTTTCCGGATGAGCGTTGTAAAGTCAGTTGCCGTAAGCATTTGGTAGGCACATTTTACCGAGGCTATTGTATGGACCGGCGCGGCGGTAGTGTAGATGAATGATCTGGCGAAGTTAATGAGGTACTGACGTAATGCCGGACTGCCGAGTACGGCCGCGCCGTGGCAGCCCAATGCTTTACCAAAGGTCACTATTCTTGCAAAAACCCTATCCTGAAGGCCCAGCTGCTGAACCAGTCCTTTGCCTTGCTGGCCAAATATACCGATAGCATGGGCCTCATCTACAATGAAATTGGCGTTGTATTGTTCGCATAAGGCGTTTATTTCTGTTAAAGGGGCAATATCTCCGTCCATAGAGTAGACGCTTTCTGTGACGACATAGCTGTTGCCTTTGGCGTTTTTGAGTTTGGTTTCCAGGTCGTTTAAATCGTTGTGCCTGAAAGTATACCTGCCGGCATGAGTAAGTCTGGCTCCGTCTACAAGACTGGCATGAACAAGCTCGTCTGTAATGATGGTGTCGCCGCGCTGTGCAAGGCAGGAAAGCAGTCCTACATTGGCGTCGTAACCGGAGTTGAAGATCAGGCCCGTCTGTGCCTGATGGAAAGCAGCGATAAAAAATTCAGTTTCTTCTGTATATGCAGTGTTTCCGCTAAGCAGCCTTGAGCCGCCGGACCCATTTTGATGAAGATCATTTTCTTTTAATTCCTGGTCAATCTGCTCTTTTAGTGCTATCGACCTGGCAAAGCCCAGGTAATCATTTGAACAGAAATCTATGGGAAGATGGCTGGAAGACAGTTTTCTTAGCGCACCATCATTGGCCCTGCTTTCTAACCTGTCTTTAATAAACTGCTCGGCTGTATTCATTATGCTCAAAAATAAAGAAAGCAGACTAATAATCTGCTTTCTTTATTCATTGAACTGTTAATCTTTTAATGTGTCTGCGGCCGCGGGTATGTCAGCTCAGTTCTTGTTCAGCTGCGAGATTGATTTTTGCATTTGCGACATCATGTTTGTCAGGGTCTCAATTGTAGGTTCAGG
>NZ_DATHGC010000197.1:0-18355 GCF_035317785.1 Pedobacter sp.
ATGCTGTTGCCAAGCCCCATACCACCAGCCATAAAGCAACAGCCCTGACCGGATAAATTAAAAGGCTGACTCCCATCAGGATATCCGCTGATCCGATTATCGGCATCAAATGATAAGCCATGTCCTGACCGATGCCGAAGACCGCTAAATAGTTGCACCAAACCGCCTTAGTGATGATACCGAAAGCTCCGTGACCGATAAGGCACATTGCAGAAGCTATACGTAATGTATGATATATTTTTTGCTCCGTTTTCAAGATAATATTTTACCCCGGTTCTATAATAGGGCCCGAATAGGCAGAAACCTTTGCTTCAAATTTTCCTTCAGTAAAAATCCTGATTTCCCCCGGGTTGATATCCGCATCTGGTGTAACGATAAGGCCTTGCCCTTTAAATTGAAATTCGCCTTTTATACTTTTGCCTTCTGTAAATTCAGTGATTTTTATTGTGCCCTCGATACCAATTACAGTTTCGCCCAATTCAGGTGAACTGTAACTTCCTAAAAATTCTCCCTCCTCAGCTGTGTATTCTCCCACCCCATGAAAATCGGCGATGGTAAGCCCGATCTGTTGTGTACCTGAACCACCGATATTGCCAATTATTTGTACCATCGACTGCTCTTTAATATGAAAAGCCAGTACGTTTTGATCTCCCTTGGCTTCTTTCGTCACACCGTCTATTTTAAAGCTGATTTTAGAATCTGACCAATTAGATTGTACCACCTTCTTACAGGAACTGGTTACGAGAATTACTGCCAGCAGCAGAACAGAAAAGCTGAGTTGTTTCATTAGCGTTAATTTGATTTAGATGCGGAAAGATAAGAAAATTCAAAAGAATATAAATAAAAAAATAAGGTGAGATTCAGCAAGATAGAAAGGATAGACACCTGTAGTGAAAATGAAGGAAATAGAATAAATAATATATATTAAATTTATTGCAGCAATATTAAAAACCCTCCTCATGTCTTCATCTAAACCTCAGCAGACTTTACCTTTGATTTGGACAGCCTGCCTGTTATTTTGTTCTACGCTGTCATATGCACAACAGGGCGGTCAGATCTACAAAAAATATTGCGCAGGATGTCACGGTTCAAGCCAGGAAGGTAACTCAGCCACCCCGTTAATCAAAAAGAACTGGGTGCATGGATCTTCAAGCAGTGACATTTTTAAGACCATCAAAGAGGGTGTTCCAAAAACAGAAATGATTGGCTGGGGCAAGATTCTAAAAAACGATGAAATAAAAGCGGTGACAGATTTCATTGTCTCTGCCCAGACAAAGAAACCAGATGCGAAGAAGGTCCTTCCGGCCACTATAACTACCAAAGATTATACGCTGAATGTGGAGAAACTGGTTACCGAAGACCTGCAGACTCCCTGGGGGATTGAATTTGTCAATAAAAATACCGCCTTGATCACGGAAAAATCCGGCAAGTTAAGGTGGCTGGTCAATGGTAAATTAGATCCTGAGCCTATAAAAGGGCTGCCACAGCCCTATTTGCTGAGCAGTACCGCAGGGTTGATGGACATCGCCTTAGATCCCAAATATGCCAGCAACGGCTGGGTATATCTGGCTTACAGCCATACCAATGGCGACAACCAAGATAAATCGGCAAAGGGGATGACCAGGATTGTAAGGGGTAAGATAAAGGGACATAACTGGACAGCCCAGCAAACACTTTTTGAGGTAGCAGATTCTTTGAAAGTGAGCGGTGGTGACCGCTGGGGCTGCAGATTTCTCTTTGACAAACAAGGGCTTTTGTATTTTTCTATAGGAGATATGGGCAGGGCCATGGCTTCACAAGATTTACATTTGCCTACCGGCAAGATTTTCCGCGTCAATACGGACGGTTCTGTGCCTAAAACCAATCCTTTTTTAAACGACCCAAAAGCATTGCCGGCTATATTTTCCATTGGAAACCGTAATGTGGAGGGTATCACCCAGCATCCGGTTACCGGAAAAATCTGGACATCTGAGCACGGACCAAGGGGAGGGGATGAATTAAATATATTAAAGAAAGGTGCCAATTACGGATGGCCTGTGATCACCTATGGCATTGATTATAGCGGTGCAATAATTTCTGATAAGACGCATCAGGAAGGCATGGAGCAGCCCGTTACCCAGTGGACTCCTTCTATAGCAGTTTGCCCGATAGAATTTTGCACAAGCCCCTTGTTTCCTAAATGGAGGAACAATCTTTTTGTGGGCGCACTGGCCTATGAGGAACTACAGAGACTTGTCATAGACAAAGACAAGATTGTCTCAAGGGAAATGATCTTCAAAGGTTATGGGCGTGTAAGGGATATCAAGGCAGGACCGGACGGTGCAGTTTATGTGTTGCTGAACAAGCCGGATATGGTGATCCGCATTACGCCGAAGAGGTAAATCCAATCTTCAATTGCATTCATCTCTTTTAATATTTTTATTGAAATACGCTAGATTGATGAAGTATTTTGAATAAATTAGTTGAAAAGTGTTTCAAAATTATGCTCAGAATATTTAACGCTACCATAAAGATTACCGCAGTTCTTTTTTTCCTCTTTCCGTTTGTAGCTATAGGTCAAAGTAACACAGCATCGGCTCTAAATTCAAGTGCCGTGGGATATAACGCTACAGGTAAATATGACGAGGCTTTGGCCGCTGTCAATGAAGCCATTAAACTGAACCCTGCTCTGGCATATTTGTACATCACCAGGGCGCGCACCTTTAATTTAAAGAAGGACAGGGCCCGCGCAATCGCGGATTATACAGAAGCACTACGGCTGGAGCCTCAAAACCTCACCGCATTAACAGGCAGAGGGTATGCCTATTTTAGCGAGAAGGCATACGACAAATCCATTGAAGACAACAACAAAGCGTTGCAGCTTGACCCCAAAAATCAAATGGCCCTGACCAACCGGGCAGCATCCTACAACAACTCTGGCGATAAAATAAAAGCCCTGGAGGATTTAAGTACGCTCGTAACGCTCGATGCTAAAAACTCTGTACAATGGGCCAAGAGGGGGTCGGTTTACGTAAATATCGCCGAATACCAAAAGGCGATAAATGACCTGAATACTGCCCTGGAACTGAATCCAAAAGACATCAGTTCGCTCAACAACAGAGGCTGGGCATTTGCAAGGACAGGCCAGTATGAACGTTCAGTAACCGACTATAAAACACTGATCGGTCTTGAACCGAAAGAATCAAGAGCATACATCAATATGATGCCATCTTTGATCAGAATGGGTCAGTTTAGCGAGGCAAGGGCAGTTTATAAAGACTACCAGGCAAAAGGATTCACTTCTTACATCACCAATGACGACTGGAAGTTTTTTATCCACTACCTCAGGGCAGCTACCGAACACATTCCCGCCGGACAGTACCAGGAAGCCCTTAGCAGCCTCGATCAGTCCCTAAAAGAATATGGTTCTGAAATTAAAACAGCAAATAAATCCGGATATGCCGATGTACTTGCCTTAAAAGGTTATGTATTAGAAAAGCTGAACCGTGATGGTGAAGCACTCGATGCTTATAACCAGGCAACAGTGATCAACCCAGATCAGCCCGATGTCAGCGAAGCACTTAAACGCCTTGCCCAGAAGCAGGGAGTTGCAAAGCAGAAGGACAATACCCAGCCGGTAATTGAACTGATCAGTCCGCAAATTGCCCGGGGCTTGCAAATCGTAAAGAATGAATCCAAAATTGAGATAGTAGGCAGGGCAAAGGACGAATCAGGAATAAAAAGCATTACCGTAAATGGCGCGCAAGTCCAGAAAGTAGAAGAAGATGGCCTGTTTTTGACCACCATAGCATTAAAGGAAGGTCAAAATACCATCACTGTGATTGCCACAGACAAAAATAACAACACCGGGACCAGGACGTTTCAGCTCAATGCCTCCGTGCCGTCAGTTACCGGGAAAAAAGAGGAAATTGCGATCATTCCTGTAGACGTAAACAAGCCGCCTGTCTTTCACGCCATCCTGATCGCAGCAAATGACTACCAGGACCCAGCCATAGATGACCTGCAAAACCCAACCAGGGATGCAGAATCACTAAAACAGATATTGCAGAGTAACTATACGTTTGAAACCAATAATATTCAGACCGTATATAACAAAACGCGTGAAGAAATCATGCAGGCCATTATTCAGAAAGCGAATTCCCTGGATAACAATGATAACCTGTTAATTTTTTACGCAGGGCATGGTATCGCCGAAAAGGACAAATTTGGTGATGTCGACGGTTACTGGATACCTGCCTCAGCTAAGAAGGGGGTGAGCTCTACCTACATTTCTTCCGATGACATCAACAAAGCCTTGAAACGGAGTAATTCCAAACACATTCTCGTCATCGCTGATGCCTGTTTCAGCGGGGCTTTTACCAGGTCTATCAGCAACGATGCGCCCAAAGAAATACAAGTTCAGTATACTTATCCCAGCCGTAAAATTATGGCCAGCGGCAACATGGAGCCTGTGCCTGACAACAGTAAGTTCATCTATTACCTCAATAAAAACCTAAAAGAAAACAAGGTGAAATACCTGACCGCCAAAGATCTCTTTAATAATTTTTATAAGGCGATTATTAACAACACGGAGACATTTCCCCAATACGCAGCCATAAAAGGTGTTGGTGATGAAGGCGGTGAATTTGTATTTATTATGCGTTGATGAGGAGCTATTTCTTCACTGCATAACCCATATACAAGATATTCATATCGTTGCTTTCTACCAGCAGAAATTTCTCTCCAAGTTCAGCATACGTCCATGTCCCTTTTGCTCTTTTTCGCAAATAACCTAACATTGTCGGAATTGGAACACTTGGAGACGAACCTCTGTGCTCTTTCCAATCCAGGTTGTTTTTGGCCAGTAAGGTTTTTAACTCTTCTGGTTTAATGAACATATCCCAGTTGTGCAGGTTTTGAGGCATAAAAGCCCAGCGTTTCCATTCCTGCCAAATTTTAATGGCTACCAGTTTGCTGACAAAAGTCCGGTTTAACGTATCATAAAAGAATAGTCCGTTGGGTTTTAGTACCCTTGATATTTCTGAAATGACCCTAGGTAAATCCATAACATGCTCCAGTACATCACAGCATACCACACAATCGAAGGATTGATCGGGGTAAGGTAAATTTTCTGCAAACCCCTGTTCGTATTTTATATTTAAGCCGCTTTGTTTAGCATGATTTATGGCAGTATTCATTGAGTTCTCAGAAGGTTCTACGCCTGTTGTTTCAAAGCCTAATTTGCTTATTTCTTCGGTAAGGATTCCTCCTCCTGATCCAACTTCCAAAGCCGTCCTGCCCACTGGGTCTATATTTAACCTGGTAAGCACTTTCTTGAAATAACCGACGCGACATGGGTTAACGCCGGTTTTTAAAAGGTTCAGTACAGAGTCGGGTTTCCACCAGATATCACCATCTGCATTGTAAAGATCGTTGTCTATTTTTCCATAGACTTCCGCTGAGATTTTTTCCATTTTTAGTTTTTATTTATAGTTGAGTGTCTATTCTGAAGATATCAAAAAGAGGGTGGGCATACTGGCCACTCCGCAAATAAGCTGTTCTTGAAGACATATACTAAAACTGGATTTGTGTTTAATCCATTAAAATGGCTTAAATCACTAACATAGGGGTGGTGCATGACAGGTTATTTGGTTTATCCAATATACGAAATATTTAAATCCAGTTACCAAACCAAATACAACTATCATTTTGCTATATTCAATTCCGAATATTTTCTGCTCTTTACGCTTTGCTTGATGACGATTAGCTGCTACGCCCAGCAAGTTATCGCTGACTGATGCCAGGTTAATAGAAATGGGAGATTGAATAAAAATATGAAAAACAGAAAAACCACAATAATATTAATTGTTGTCACAGTAGTTCTCCTGGGTTTGATGCTCAAGAGTGCATTCTTTCAGCCATCAGCCAATGACCTTAAAGCAGGGATTACTGAAGTTGCTATGTATCGAAATGAAAATAATACCGGGCCTGTTCAGTACGTCTTCATTGTGACAGTAAAGGATACACTTTGGGCTGACCTGGAGATCTATGGCAATTACAAACCACATCACAAAGGCGGCAATACCAAGGTCTATTATTTTATGGAAGGCGCAAAGCATCCACTTAAGCCGGGCCCCGGGAAGATAAATTTTGATCCGGCTTTCAATGCAGGATGCATCGCTTTGTATGAAAAGAGCGCAATGGGAAATGTGAATCTCAAGCGGTATCCATTTAACCAGTGAAATTTTCTAACTTGCTAAACCATAAGATATATGGCACCATCAGCGTCTAAAGACTGGCAGTTTCGCCTGCACGAGGTTATCTGCGAATCCAATAACCCTGCGGGGAAAGCATTTGATACAGGCTTGTTATTTGCCATTTTTACCAGCATAGCGGTAGTGATGCTCTATAGCGGCGCTTCACTAATGAGGTAGCTCACTTACCGATACATTGGTGCCTTAATTATTCACATCGTCATTGCTGATACTGCGTTTACTCTTTTTAATGGATTCTTTCAATTTCCCAAACCGATAGCTAAGGCTGGCACCCATCGTGCGGAAGTTCTGCTGGCTGTTGTTCTCCTGATTGAAATTTGGCCCAAAAGATTTTGTGACATTCATCCGGTACCGGATGAAAGGATTGTTGGTGAAAGCAGAAAAACTGAGTTTATCCTTGATGATGTCTTTATTTACGTTAAATGCTGTGCTGACAAAAGCATTTGATTGTTGCTGTACAGTCAGCTCTCCACCGTTCAGATAGAAGCTGCCGCTTACCCGCCAGTCTTTATTCAGGCGCAGCCCTGATGTCATATTACAATAAAACATAAAACCGTGATTTTTGATAGGCTTGCCATTACTGATCCCGTCGGCCCAGCCATGCATCAGACTTCCGTTGACGCTGAGGTTCCAAATCTGGCTCAGCGGGTAGCTGAAATTCACGTTGCCTCCGAGTGCCTTTGCGCCACCGGTGTTTTCAAACCGCGTCCTTGTGATTCCTGTCGTCGCATCATAATTGGACACCTGGAAGATAAGCCCGCGGATCCAGTTGTATCTCAGGCTTACATTCAGGTTACCCTTTTTATTCCAGTCGTAACCAAGCCGAAACTGGTTACCCTTGGTAGGGCGCAGGTCAGGGTTACCAGTCGTTTCAAATATTGGGTTTGAACGGTCTACAAAAGGGTTCAGCTGGTTAATGCCAGGACGCTGAATGCGCTGATTCCAGCCAAAGCTGATCCCGCTGGCTTTAAAGCGACGGCTGATAGCGATTGAAGGCACGATACTAAAATAATCCTGTTTAACCTGGGATGCAGTAGTTACGAAGTCGGCATCAACTACTGTGTTTTCGAAACGGACACCTGCTTTGACAGACCAGTTTTTCAGGTTGTACTGGTAGGAATTATAAGCCGCCAGGATGGATTGGCTGTTGTTAAAGGTGTTGGTTTTAGATGGGTCGATGATGTAACTGTCATTCATATCCCGGGAAAAGTATTTAAAATCGCTTTCATTGGTACGGAAAATCCCCTTTACACCAGCTTCAATACTGAGTGTTTTTACTGGGTATACAAAATCCAGCTGTGCTGTATGTTCACTCATGACACTTTCATTGACCTGCCGGAAGTCGGGCAGGCTGTAATTTGTGCGGTTTGTAAAGAGCTGGCCAGTGTTCTGATCGTTTACGAAACCGTAATAACGGTATGAGGCCGTCAACAACTGGTTCTTGTCCCGGTGAAAGCCTAATTGATAGTTCAAAGCTGCATCCGCACCTGTGCCTGAGTTGCCTTCATCAGTCAGCAAATCGTACTGCTGTAAGATGACAGTGCTGTTTCGCAGTATTGAGTTCTGGAAGAATTCCCCGCTTCCATTACTGCCATTCAGGTTAAATTGTCCGGAGATCAAATTCAGCGAATCAATCTCATAACTCAATTCTGTACCCATGTAGGCAGTTTTATTGTCGCTTTCCCGATCGGCAGTCTGGAAAAGCTCAGAAGGCACGGCATCACTACTGACACGATATATGGTGATCCCTGTCGGCGGCGTATTGGCGAGGCTGGCGCCACCAAATGCAGACAAACCAAATTTACCCGATTTATTAGTAAAAGAGCCGCCAATAGAGGGGCCACCCAAAGGGAAGCGCTCATTCAGGTTGATGTTGCCATTATATCCATTATCTACTGCTTTATTGGTAATGATATTGATGATCCCCGCTAACCCTTCAGCATCATATTTGGAGGATGGGGTAGTGATCACTTCGATCTTTTGGATCGTAGAGGCCGGCATGCTCTTTAGCACATCTTTAGGATTACGTTCCATCATACTTGACGGTTTTCCATTAATAAAAATCCGGTATGCCGAATTTCCGCTCAATTTGATGTTGTCGTCGGCATCGACAGTTAGCAAGGGGACCTTACGCATCATTTCCAGCACGCTGTTAGATTTGCTGTCAGGATCTGCCTGCAGGTCGTAAATAAGACGGTCAGCTTCCTGTTTAATGACCTGGCGCGCCGCCATGACCGCCACAGACTTAAGTTGTGTATTAGAGGCACCAATGGCGATCCTTCCCAGGTCGAGCAATTGAGTTTCCTTATCCAGAGAGATTTCCATGGATTTCATCACATAGCCGACGGATACGAACGTTACTTTGAATTTTCCAGCCGGTAATTTGTCCATCAGGAAACCGCCATCTGTTTTGCTATGCTGTGTTTTTATTGTCTTTTGATCTGCATTTTTCAACGACACAGTGATAAATTCTATCGGCTTCTGTGACGCAGAGTCGATCAGATAACCTTTAACACTATATGTTCCTGGAGTGATCTGTGCAACCGCGGTATAAAAACCTGTGAGACAAGTAATGAAAGTGAGTATAATTTTCTGTTTCATAAGGATACTATTTGGTGATTTGACGCCACCATATAGTAATATGTTACACAAGGATGGTAATTAAACCATGTACTATGTATTGCATATTACCATAGCCAAAGTTTCCTGTATACAGCAAATGAATGCCTATTGGTTTTGCAACCCTTTTTACTACCTTGTAGTATGCATTATCAACGTTTTTATCTGTTTCTCCTTTTGGTGTTGTTCAGCACCTCTGTCGTGGCACAATCTGCCATTTCAACACGGGAGACTGTATCTGGCTGGATTAAATACGATAAAAATCCAGTACTGGGCGGCGACTTTGGGACCATATTTGACATCAGCGTTCTTTCTGAAACCAATGGTTATAGCATGTGGAGTTCCTGGAGACCAAAAAAAAGCATTGCATTGTCTACCAGTGAAAATGGTCTGAAATGGACTGATCCGGTACCAGTCCTTGGCCCAAATCCGGACAATCAATGGGAATCAGACTTGAACCGTCCCTGCGTGATCAAAAAGGGTAATGTTTATCACATGTGGTATACCGGACAGGCAGAGGGAAAATCATGGATTGGTTACGCAACCAGTCCTGATGGAAAAACCTGGACACACAGAAGCAAGACACCGGTACTTTCGGCAGAGCTGGCCTGGGAGAAAACATCGGTAATGTGCCCCAGTGTGATCTGGGATCAAAAAGCCAGAATATACAAAATGTGGTATTCTGGCGGAGAGCAATATGAACCGGATGCAATTGGCTATGCAACCAGCACCGATGGGATCAACTGGAAAAAAATAGCAAAAGATCCCATCTTCAGTCATGATCCTTTGAATAAATGGGAACAGGCAAAGGTTACGGCCTGCCAGGTCATTAAAGAAAAAGATCATTACCTGATGTTTTATATCGGATTTCGGGATGTTGATTATGCCCAGATCGGCATCGCAAGGTCTCCGGACGGCATACACAATTGGGAAAGGCATCCGCAAAATCCCATCATCAGGCCAGGTAATGGATGGGATTCCAGTGCGGTTTACAAGCCTTATGCCATTTACGACGGGAAACAATGGCTCTTGTGGTATAACGGAAGGAAAGATGGGAAGGAACAAATCGGGGTTGTCCTGCATAAAGGTAAGGACCTGGGATTTAACAAATAAAAGCTAGTTCATGATCAGGTACCTCTTATTTTTTGCCCTTATATTCGGTTTTAGGAGCCCTTTACTGGCGCAGCAGGTCTTAAAAACCAATGACTTTAAGCATTATGTCGAGGGCTTTAATCAGGGGGATGAGGAATATTATCACAATTTTATTGGTAATAACGAGAGCTGGGCATTTATGTCTGCCAATATCCCGCTTTTGGACTGCCCGGATAAGGACATAGAGCGAACGTATTACTTTAGGTGGTGGACGTATAGAAAACACATCAAAAAAACGCCTGAAGGTTATGTGATCACTGAATTTCTGCCGGATGTACCCTGGTCCGGCAAATACAATACGATCAGTTGCCCTGCTGCCTTACATTTCTATGAAGGCCGCTGGCTGCGTGACCATGCTTACCTAAACGATTATGCACAATTTTGGTTTAAAGGAGGAGGCAACCCCAGGCTGTATAGTTTTTGGGCAGCCGATGCCATTTACAAACAATACCTTGTCAGCGGTGATCCGGCAAATGCGGGGCAGTTATTACCGGATCTCATCAGCAACTATTCCAGCTGGGAAAAAGAAAAATTGGATGCCAATGGTTTATTCTGGCAGGTGGACGACCGGGATGGAATGGAGGTTTCTGTTTGCGGAAGCGGATACAGGCCTACCATCAATTCGTATATGTATGGTGATGCAGTCGCCATCAGCAAAATCGCGGGCAAAAGGGGACAAAGCGCTGTTTCAAATATTTACAGGCAAAAAGCAGAACAGCTCAAAAGCAAGGTGCAGGGAGAGCTTTGGGACAACAGTGCGAATTTTTTTAAAGTGAAATCCAAACAGCCGGGCTCGGTTCTTTGCGATGCGAGGGAACTTCTGGGTTATACCCCCTGGTACTTTAATATGCCTGATGCCGGGTATTCCCGGGCATGGCAGTACCTTATCGATAGTAACTATTTTAAAGCCCCTTATGGCCCTGCAAGTGTTGCTCGTAACCATCCGGGATTTAAATTGTCTTACGAGGGGCATGAATGTCAGTGGAATGGACCAAGCTGGCCATACTCAACTTCAATCACGTTAACTGCCATGGCTAATTTGCTGAATAATTACAGCCAGCGTGTCGTTGGTCGCAATGATTATTATGAGTTGTTAAAGACGTATGCAGTCAGCCAGCAATTGAAGACTGAGGATGGGAAGCTTGTGCCCTGGATAGATGAAAATCTTAACCCACTTACCGGCGACTGGATTTCGCGTACGCGGCTAAAGACCTGGGCAAATGGTACCTGGGCTAAAGACAAGGGGGGTGTGGAGCGCGGGAAGGATTATAACCATTCCACATTCTGTGATCTGATCATTTCGGGATTGATCGGACTGCGGCCCTCGGAAGGCAAGCAGCTGGTTATAAACCCACTTTTACCGGAAGGTAAATGGGATTATTTCTGCCTGGATAAAATATCATACCATGGAAAAGAGATCACCGTTTTGTATGATAGGTTTGGAACGAGGTATAAAAAAGGAAAAGGCTTTATGGTTTGGGTCAATGGGGAAAAGCAGGCATCTTCCAGCGTACTTAAAAAAGTGGTGGTTAATTTATAATACAAGTTTCATTGGGATTATCCTGCTATACAAGATCATTAAGTAAGTTATCTTTACTACAGCGATGAACATCAGCGCTTTGATCTATATTAATAAATACCCATAAAGAGGTATTGTACGATCTGGATCTTGAGATTATTTTAGCTGAAAACATCAGGATCATGAATCTCACTAAAACAATATTATTTATCTTTATTGCTGTAGCCACTATTTTCTTTGCCTGCAAAAAGAACAAAGAAAATATAGAACAAAAAGCGCAGGAAGAAGACAACACTGCCGCAAAACACAACAACGGGATTCTGCCGGGTGCGGGAAACTTCTTTATTTCAAAATCATTTTTACCCGGTCAGGCCACACAATTGATTGCGAAACTGGCATATAATGGTGATTCAGTATTCTATTTCGGAAGTTCGAATGCGGAAGCGAAAATAACCCGGCTGCATACCGTGATGGTGTCGAAGGGAGCGGGGAAATATTTTGTAACAGAATATGGCGACGACAATGCCTCTACAATATCCTATCACATACGAAATGGCGTAAAAGACCAATTGGTTGCAAAAACTACTTTATTTAGTGCAACCATGAAAGAGATTTCATTGCTGAATTATGATTGGGTGAATGGTACCAGCGAATTGCTTGCTGCAGTGACCTATAAGGATAATATCCCTGTAAAGACATCCGCTGTAAAAAGTTCAGGCAGTGCAAAAACAAGTGCCGCAGCAACCAGTTCGGTAAACACCTGGACGAAAGATTGTGGTACACCAGCGCCTGAGAATGAGAGCGATCAGGATAAGTTTCTCTATAACTCTCTGCAGCACATACAATGCAATGGCACTCATCCGATCAACGAACCCTGGCTTGTACTGGACGGGAAGGTTAAAGACTTGCCAAAGACAGATGACATAGTGGCCAAATTTACCGATCTTAAAAATAGCGGCGAGTCATTTACCTCTATATTTTCCAAAATGAAGTCGGCCATCAATCAGCTCATGCCGACCATGGGTACATTTGATCAAATGGTATGGTTACAAAAGTTATTGAAAAAATTTGAGGCTGACAATCAAATTAAGGGTCTGCTTAAGCTTTCAGAAGCAAATTCCGATCTGGTTTATCAGGAAGGGGTGGACAAATATGTAAAGGTTGTCCTCAGTCTTACGGATCCAAACACTGATATGCCTCACAAATTATATAGTGGGCTGACTACGGTCACACTTAAGAAAGGAAACACTATAGTTTATGATGAAATTGAGTATACCAGCAAAGTAGATGGCAATGCTACCTTCCTGATCAATATTGCTGACATTCCGGAACTGGAATCTACGTCGAAGTTAACAGGGGAATACGGTTTTAAAAACCAACCCGGAAAAAACACGTTTGAAGTCAGTTTAAAATGGATAGTTCCTGTTATTTCTATTTATTCTGGACAAAACCAGGATGGTGAGTATGGTAAAAAGATCAAGAATCCATTGGTTATAAAAATAGTCGACAGCGAAGGAAATCCTGTAAACAAATGGCCGGTGAGTTGGTCTGTTAAAAGTGGCAATGGCTTCATTGCCTCGGATACGGAAACGAACGCATCGGGACTGGCAGAAGCAAGCTGGACGCTGGGTGGATCGGGTGAACAGGAAATTGAGGCGACAGCCAAAAGTAAAGATGGTTCGGCTATTCCCAATTCGACAGTTGGCTTCAAAGCGGTTATGCCTTGTTCCCAGTCGCTTGCCCCGGTTATCAATGACATTTCATTCAAGTGTAACGCTGCGGGTGAATACGGAATTTATGTTTCATTTACCTCAGCAGGTTCCGATTTGATGGTGGGCGGCGGGTCCGGTACATGTGATCTCAAACAGAACTGTTATCCCGCGCGTTTATTAATCAGGGATTCGTTTGGAGATAGTCCGGATTTTAGTGTGGCAGCGAATTCCTACTATGTGAAACTTTTTTCGGGAACATTAAGAGAGGGTGTTCTGGAATTTAGAATGAGCTACACCGGTAACTGTATTCCTGGTAAAAGTGCCAGGGAAGCCTTCGATTATTATTACTCGCGTTTTTCGTGGAAGGTTCAGGTGATGAATCAATGTAACAAGCGTTCAGCAGAAGTTTCTTTCTAACTTCACATACTCTAAAACGTTAAAGCTTTCTATTTTACCTGCGCACGAAGAGCTTATTGGCGGTGATCACGCATCAACATAGGAAGGAGTCGGCCTTATAATTAATCAAGTAAAATAATTCTTTAGTTGCAACAACTAATTTTTTAGCTGATATTGGTCATAAAAATAGTTGATGGATATAAAAGATTTAACCAAGGTAGAGAGTCAGTTGATGCAGGTGCTTTGGAAATTAAATAAAGCATTTGTCAAGGAAATCATCAATGAGCTACCTGAGCCCAAACCCGCGTATAGTACCGTTTCTACCATTATCAGAATATTAGAAAATAAGGGCGTCATTAGTTATGAAGCTTTTGGCAAAACCCATCGTTATTATCCGCTTATTACAAAAGAAGAATATATGCGTTACGAAGCGGATAAGCTTCTGGGTAACTATTTTTCGAATTCCGTGCAGGATATGTTTTCTTTTTTCGTTCGTGAAAAGAAAATCGACTTAAAAGATGCGGAAGAATTGCTAAAAATGATTGATAAAATTAAAGACTAAACCGATGGAAACTCAGCTTTACTTTTTCTGGTCGAGCATTTCGCTGACGATATTTTACCTGTTTTACATGGTGCTGCTCAAACGCGAAACTTTTTTTCAGTGGAATAGAATTTACTTGCTATCCGCACTATGTGTGTCGATGGTGCTTCCTTTGATAGATTTTTCCACCTTAATTGCACTGCCAAAAACAGAATTGATAAATTCGACATTATCAGTCATTGGTAGTGGAAAACTGGCGATTGTAACCGAACAGGAATTCAACTGGTTACCTGTCATCTACTGGATTGGTGTAATGTTTACTGCAGCTTTGTTACTGATGAAACTTTCGGGTGTAAAAAAACAAATGAAATTACCGGAAAAGGGAAGCGCCTTTTCGTTTTGGAGGACAAAAGTAATCGACCAGGGGCTTGCTGATTTTGTCGCGATTGATGCCCATGAAAACGTACATGTAAAACAGCTTCATACACTAGATGTAATATTGATTGAACTGGTTAGGGTTTTCTTTTGGTTCAATCCGCTAATTTATTGTTACCGTAGCAGTTTAAAGGTTATCCACGAATACCTAGCTGATGAACATGCTGCGAACTTTACAGGAAGCAAGAAACAATATGCGATGGTCCTCTTTTTACAGAATTTTAAAGCCGGATCAGCTTTGACGAATACCTTTTACAATCCGTCATTACTGGAAGTCAGGATCAGGATGCTGCAACGCAAAAAATCTAATACCTATCGCTTGTGGAAATACGCCTTGTGTATGCCATTGATCGGTTTGATGGCGGTCATGTGCTCATTCAGTGCTTCAGATTTTATTAGTGGCGGCACGAACAAAATTGATCAGGCAGCGAGTTTCCCAGGCGGATTTGAAGCCTTCAGTAAGTATTTGATTAAAACCGCTAGAAAAGTTTCCAATAAAGACGGGAAGGTGCAGGTGAGTTTCACTGTAGAGACCAATGGAGAAGTTACCAATGAAAAGGTCCAAAATAGTTTGGATGAAGCAAGCGATAAAGAAGCATTAAGGGTCATTAAATTGAGTCCGAAGTGGGAACCAGCCTTGCAGAATGGAAAAAAAGTACGCTCAGCTTATCAAATTGGCATAAATTTTCAATCTGATTATCAGATAAATAGGTGATACATTTAAGTATTTAGTTGTTATATCTAATTTATTAGTTGTATGACTAAGTAATTAGTTATATGTTTGGGTTGTTCAAATTTATCCAAACATTATGCTTGCTTCAATTCTCAAATCCGCCCGATTTTATTCCTGTTTAGGTTTCGCTTTACTCTTCAGCACGATAGCTGTTGATGCCCAGCAAAAACATGGCAAAGTTACCGGTGAAGTAGTGGATGAAAATAGCGCTGCGCTTCCATTTGCACAGGCGACTTTAAAAAATAGCCGGGATTCCAGCACTGTTAAAGTTGTGTTTGCTGATGACAAGGGACACTTTGCATTCGAAATTCCTGCGGGCAAATATTTGATCGAGCTGAAGATGATGGGGTACGCCGCAGTTTATTCGAAAGTTTTCGATATTGCTACTGCCCGGACTGAATCACTCGGCGTTATCCGGCTTAAACCGGTTGCGAGACAACTGGCCGCCGTAAACATTTCTGCACCCCTTCCATTCGTAGAAAGAAGGGCTGATAAACTTATCGTTAACCTGAATGGAATGGGCTCGGGTGCGTCAATAATGGAGGTAATGAACCAATTTCCCGGTGTAGCCGTGACACCAGATGACCGGATTAGCTTAAATGGGAAATCAGTCCAGATTTATATCGATGGAAAAGCCACCACCCTTTCTGGCGAAGCATTGACCGGCTTGTTAAAAGGTATGTCTTCATCGGCCATTCAAAAAGTAGAACTCATTGCTCAACCATCTGCCAAATACGATGCTGCCGGAAATGGTGCCATCATTAATATCATCCGCAAACGCAATTATAAAGCCGGATTGAACGGCAATATCTATGCTGGCGGTGGGAAAGGGACATTTGGAAAAGCGAATGGCGGCATGAACCTAAATTACAAAGGAGAAGTTTATAATTTACTATTAAACCTGGACTACAATTACAATGATTATTTTTACAACATTTACATTGCTTCCACCTTCCTTGATGCCAACAGAACAACAATCGGCCAATCTGTCTCTGATATTCAAAGCACCAGAACCAATTCCAATTATACACCTAACCTGGGTGTAGACTTCTACCTTTCTAAAGGCACTACCTTGTCTGCTTCAGTTAAACCTAGATTTCAAACCTTTAACCGTAATGGCGTTGCTAATATTTATAATGCTGATCAGGCAGGAAATGTCATTGCGCAATCCCGGTTTATCAATCTGGTTGGTATTTGTGCCACCAATTTCTCTTCAGGATTGCGCCTGCAACATAAATTTGATACTGCAGGACGAGAACTAACTGTCGATTTAGATTATTACCGTAATGGAAACTATAACGATCAAGATAATCGAGCCCTCACGTTCAATCCCATTTCAGATCTGCCAAGTGTGGTCGCACAGGACCGTGTTTTTGATGTATATGCATTCAAAATGGATTATACTCATCCATTAAAAAATGACCACCAATTAGAAATGGGCACGAAAACAAGTTATGTCAATTCTGGAAATTCTAATTTTTATCAGGATATGGCTAGTCAGCAAACCGATCTATTCGCTTATAAAGAAAGTATCTCCGCGCTCTATTTAACTTATGGTCGTACTGGCAAAAAGTTCTCGTATCAGTTAGGCATAAGAGGCGAATATACGCATGGCCAAGGTGAGCAGCAATTTGGAACAAACCGTTTTACGAGGAACTACTTCCAACCATTTCCATCACTACATTTTGATTATAAACTTAGTAAAAACCACAACCTCACATTAGGGCTCAACAAAAGAATAGAACGTCCGGGTTATGAGAGTTTAAACCCGCTGGTACGCATCATTAGCAGTAACAATTTACAACAGGGAAATCCAGCACTTCAACCTGTAATTGCCTATAACGCCGACACGTGGTATGGCTATAAAAATGCATTGCTCTTCGGTCTTACTTACAGTCATAGTGTTGATGATTTTACCAGTCTCTCTGTTCCGCTAAATGACGGTATCATTTCTACATTGCCTGGCAATGCCAATTATAGCGATTATTTCACACTGCAGGGCATATACGGCAAACAAGTGCTGCCACGGTGGTATACGAGTACGAATGCTATTTTATCGAAACGATCTTTTAAAGGTGAATTTAATGGCATTTTACTACAGAGCGATGGCATTCCCAGTATTTCGGCAACTTCATTCAATAGTTTCTCGCTCAGTAGGAACTTTTCTTTGATGTTTCTCTTCGGTTACAATGGCAAAAATATGGACCGTACGATTACCAACCAAGCCTTCGCCTATTTAACTGCGGGTGTCAGGCAGCAGTTTTTAAATAAACGTGCTTCCGCGCAACTGAGCGTTGTTGATCTATTTAAATCATACCGGAATTACTACCAACAAAACAGTGGAGCTGTACAGCAATTGTGGCGCAACCGGTTTGAAACCAGAATGGTGAAATTGAACTTCAGTTATAATTTTGGGGGAACAATAAAAAATACTAAAAAGAGTAATGGCGCAGAAGATGAAAGGAAACGAAGTACTTTAAACGAAAATTAATTCTTACAGACTCCTATAGTAGTTCGTCATGCAGATTGAAATTGTAGCGTTCTAAATACATTTGGCCTGAAAACGGCAAATTTTATTTATCATTGACGCTGATTTCTGACAAATTTCATAAGCAACGAACTTTCCATTTGGTCAATTCACCTTGCCTGAAGCCAATCAACGCAGCGGCGATGGGCGTAAGAACAGAGACTTTCTGCTTGTTTTCAAACTTTTATAGATTTTCTATCTCAGTAACGGTAAGTTCTGTCAATTCTGCTATTTTTTCTGCATTGAATCCTTCGGCCTTTAATTTAATGGCCACGGTTACTGCTTTTTCATGAATACCCTTGACTTGACCTCTCGCTTCGCCTAGGGCCTCACCAATAGCCCTTCCTTTTTCTTCGCCCATCTCCTTTGCTGTTTCCAGGACACTGTAATAGTCCCATCTTTGTTTAGTTTTAGCGCTTATCATATTCTTTTCGGTTTTAGTTAAATTCATATACCTGGCTGCTTCG
>NZ_DATHGC010000198.1:0-3466 GCF_035317785.1 Pedobacter sp.
CAGATAGGTACTAAAGTTCCATTTCCCAGGAAACATCCCCGTTAGCAGACCAGCTCTGGAAGGTGAACAGATTGGTGCAGCGCTGTAGTATTGTGTAAGCTTCAGGCCGTTTTTTGCGAGCGCATCAATATGCGGTGTAGGCACGAAATTGCCGCCAAATGTCCCGACATCCCCAAATCCCATGTCATCAGTCAGAATAACGATTATATTGGGTTTTCGAACCTGCGCATGACCGGCATAGACGATCAAGAGCAACGACAGTATAGTCAGTTTCAGTTTTTGTGTGTTCATTTGAGCTATTCTCATTAGTGTTCCTTTATATTTTTTGGCTGACGTGATAACGCATCCATCTCTGTAGCGATACCTTTGTCGTTCTGCTGTTTCATAAACCCGGCCAGCTTAACCGCCAGATCTTTTTTTACCCCTGCATATTTCAGATCAGCCGCCAGGTTATTCAGATTAAATGGGTCTTTGAGGATATCATACAATTCTTCCTCCGGGCGCTTCTGGTAGGCCGTTGCCCGTTTAGGATCAGCAGCCAGCCATTCTTTGAACAGCACAGAATTGGTTAGTGTATTTTGAAATTCATTTTGATGGTTCAGGTTGTGGATGTATAGGAATTTGTCATTCCTGGCCGACCGGATCGCATACGCATCACTACCTCTGATGATCCCCCTAGTCGTAAGCTCCGCAAATACATGGTCGCGCATGTGATTGGTCTCGCCCAACAGTACTTTTTTGAAACTCATGCCGTCAAAACCGGTATTGCCATTGCCATCCTTTGAACCGGTATTGATCTTTTGCGGATTTCCTCCTGCAAGGTCAATCAGGGTCGGGGTAATATCCGCATACTGAAGCATTGCCAGATTCCGGGTCCCCGGTCTGATCTTACCTGGCCAACGCACGACAAAGCCCGATCGAAGCCCCTGATCATAGAGTGTCCACTTGGAGAAAGGAAAAGAGTTACCCTGCTCGGTTGCAAACATGACAATGGTATTGTCCTTGTCGCCTGAACGTTCAATGATATTCAGACAAGCGCCAACCAGGCTATCCAGATAGGTGATCTCCGCGAAGTATTTCGCCATCTGTCTGCGCGTTATCTTTGTATCGACCATGTTCGGGTTCAGTTTTATCCGCTCAGGATCATAAGCTTTTTGATTGCCCCTGTTCCAGGGCTCATGCGGCTGATTACTGGTAAACATCAGAAAATAAGGCTTACCTGTTGATTTTTTGATATAAGCTTCTGCCTTACTCAAGTCTACATCCTGTCCCTGGCCATTGTCACCATCCCTGCCACCAAGAAAATCAAAAGGATATGAAGAAACCGGCGCATAATGTCTTTTACCAATCAGGGCTGTTTCATAACCCAGCTCCTTTAGATAAGCGGGCAACGTTTTTATACCATCATAGATCATCGTGTGGTTAGGATATGCACCATTTCTTACAGGACCGAGGCCAGTAAGCAGCGATTGCCTGGTCGGCGAACAAACCGGCACCATGTTGAACATATTGTCCAGGCAAACACCTTCTTTAGCAAGGCGTGCAAGGTTTGGTGTATGAACCTGCGTACTTCCGTATGGTTCAATGTCAGTCATTGTCAGATCATCGGCCATGATCAGAACGATATTTGGCGGCCGGTTTGCAGGTCGTTCAGGTGATTTGACCGGAACCTGCAAAGCCGTTAAAGACATGATAACCGCAGCGCAGAACAGACCGGTAAAAGCTAGCTTGATGACTTTATCCATATCAGTTTTGTTTACTGTAAACCCTATCTACCGAAGCGCCTTCATCGCCTTGCTGCTTCATCCAGTCTTTCAAAACCCCGGTCAACTTGTCAATCTGTTTTGTGTAAGCCCGATTGCCGGCGAGGTTGTTTAACTCATACGGGTCTTTCGACATGTCATAAAATTCTACGGGTGGCCGCTTACTTATCCGTTCATACAAGAACTTCGCTGTTTCGTCCGTTTTTGCTTTTTGCTGCCAGGAATTCCATACGCCCAGATCACCTGGATTGTTGTACCATTTTATTGCGTAGGTTTTTTCCGGCGTTAGGTTCAGGATCAGCTTATACCGGTTGTCGCGCACGTTTCTGCTTGGGTAAGCAGGCCCTTCAGGAATGTTGTTATTCATCCCGAAGGCATAGGGACGGGCCGTTTGGGATAAACCTTTCAGCACCGTTAAAAAACTCTTGCCATCCAGGCTATCGATCGCCATTCCGCCGGCAATATCGATGAGGGTCGGTGTGATGTCTTCATATTGTACGATAGCATCGGTTTTCGTATTTGGCTTGATGACCCCCGGCCATCGCACGAGCATTGAACTTTTTTGCCCGGCATCCCAGCAAGTCCACTTACCACCCGGGAACTGTGCACCTTGCTCACCCAAAAACATGAAGATGGTATTCTTATCCTGCCCGTTCTTTTTTAGCAATTGCATCACATCACCCACCTGATCGTCCAATCTGCGGATTTCTGCCAGATATTTACAGTACTGTGCACGTGTTTCCTTAGTGTCGACCATGTAAGGCGGCAAAACAAGTTTGTCCGGGTCAAATTCTGAAGGATCGCCCAAATCCCAGGGTTTGTGGGGATTAATACTCATGATGAACAGGCAAAATGGTTTGTCACCCGCATTCATGTATTTGTCGATAGCAGTCAGGCTATAGTCATCCTTACTCGCCACGCAGTTGGGTTGAAAGCCTTCGATGAAATCAAATGGAAATGAAGTACGGGGCCTGGTACTGTGGTCCTTACCAGTCAACCCAACTTTATAACCCACTTCACCAAGATAATGACCTATACTCTTCATGTCCTTATTGACCGGCTTATGATTTTGAAAAGAACCATGTCTGATCGGATAAAGACCCGTAAACAGGGATGCACGTGTCGGAACGCATGTGGCATTTGAGGCATAGATGTTATTGAATTGTAAACCTTCAGTTGCCAGCTGGTCGTTGTACTTGGTATGGATGTTTTTTCCGCCATAGCAGCTCAACTGGCGCGTATCCAGGTCGTCAGCCATAATAATCACGACATTGGGCCGCTTTTGGCTTTTGGTCTGCGCACTGAGCAGTGCCGGTGTCAGCATAGTTAACGAAAGGAGCAGATAACAGGTAATTTTCTTCATAGTAAGACTTTTTTAATGGAACTATCTTTTCACAGGGTAAACGTCGGAATAGAGCAACTCAGGCACTCCGACAACTTTCAATGCGATCCTTGCATAAAGATAAGGGCTATTGGCCAAAAGCGGCACTGTTAAATCCTGGCTTAATGTAATCGGTTGTGAGAGGTCCAGGCCGGCACCCGGCTTCGTACTTAATGGATCGACAGGAGTCGGTGCAAGTTTAGTTGGATCGTCTACAATCGTAGTTCTCCCCATGATTATCGAAATGCGTTCAACCTGTCTGCCTGTCACAACATTGGTTACACGGCAGGTCGCATTGAGCACGTCAGCAGCAAGGGTAAAA
>NZ_DATHGC010000199.1:0-18172 GCF_035317785.1 Pedobacter sp.
CTGTTCTGCAAGAGCTACAATATATTTGATTAAACGCTTATCAAAACATTGGTTCTTATTTGTCCTTTCTGTGAAAATGAATTCTGTTTCTTTTGTTTCCATACACTGTTTTTAGTGTATAGCTCTTTTAGGAATCGACAAAAAGCATGTAGAAATAAATGCCATAAAAAAGGCCGGTTCCAAATCATGAAACCGGCCTTTTCGTATAATTATTGAATCTGCTTAGCTCAGTTTAGCCAAAGCATCTTTAATCCTGGTTACCGCTTTTCTCAATTGCTCTTCAGAAGCCGCATAAGAAAGTCTGATGCAGTCTTCGTTGCCAAATGCTTCACCGGTTACAGTTGATACATGGGCTTCGTTTAGCAGGTATAGAGACAGGTCTTCAGCAGAGTTGATCACCGAATCACCGTTTCTTTTTCCAAAGAATGATTTGATCTCAGGGAAGAAATAGAACGCCCCGTCTGGAAGGTTTACTTTTACACCCGGGATTTCAGTCAGCAAAGCATAAACAATGTCCCTGCGTTTTTTAAATTCATCGACCATCACTTTAACCGTATCTAAGCCGCCGTTGTAGGCTGCAAGAGCTGCTCGCTGGGCGATAGACGAAGTGCCTGAAGTAATTTGTCCCTGCAGTTTATCACAGGCGTTTGCAATCTCTTTATTCGAAGCCATATACCCAACTCTCCAGCCGGTCATTGCGTATGATTTAGAAAAACCATTGATCAGGATCACCCTGTCTTTGATAGATTCAAACTCAGCGATAGAAGCATGTTTGCCTACAAAGTTGATGTGCTCATAGATCTCATCAGAAATGATGAAGATCTTTGGGTGTTTTTCAAATACCGCAACCAGGTCAGCCAGTTCTTCTTTACTGTATACAGACCCTGTCGGATTGCATGGCGAAGAGAACATGAATAATTTGGTTTTAGCGGTGATTGCAGCTTCAAGCTGTGTTCCGGTAATTTTAAAGTTGTTCTCAACGGTCGCATTGATGAAAACAGTTTCGCCTTCTCCCAGTTTGATCATCTCTGAATAAGACACCCAGTACGGAGTAGGCACAATTACCTCATCTCCCGGATCTACCAGGCACATTACCGCGTTGGCCAGTGATTGCTTAGCGCCTGTAGATACCACGATCTGGTCAAAATTATAGCTCAATCCATTTTCTCTCAATAACTTTTCAGCAACCGCCTTGCGCAGTTCAGGATATCCTGAAACAGGGGTGTAGTACGAGTAATTTTCGTCTACCGCATCCTTTGCTGCTTCCTTTACAAATTCTGGTGTAAAAAAGTCTGGTTCACCAAAACTCAGGTTAATAACGTCTATCCCTTTTGCGGACAGTTCTCTTCCTAACTTGGCCATTTTAATGGTCTGTGACTCAGATAGGTTGTTGATTCTTTTGGATAAAAATGTCATAATAATTGGTACGAAAGCAAATAAAATTTTGTGCGGATGCAAATATATGAACCTCATGGGATTATAGACTAAAAAAAATACTTTTTAATAGAATTCGATAGCTAAAGCGTATTTTTGACGGCTAAACTCAATCATTTGCAACCTAAAAAGAAAGCAATACTTATCGCTTTATGCATTAGCATATTGCTCATGCTTGCAAAATTTGTAGCGTACCTCATCACGCATTCCAACGCCATACTGACCGACGCTGCGGAGAGTATCGTCAACGTACTGGCCAGCAGCTTTGCGTTTTACAGCATTTACCTGGCCACCATCCCCAAAGATACCAACCATCCTTACGGGCATGGAAAAGTAGAGTATTTTTCTGCTTTCCTCGAGGGAACACTCATTACCATAGCTGGGGTAATCATCATCACTAAATCAGGTTATGATCTGCTCTATCCAAAGCCTATTCTGAAACTTTTTGAAGGAGCAGCTATCATAGGTGCCACCGGCTTTGTCAACCTGCTGGTGGGTTATTACCTGATCAATACCGGCAAGGAGCAAAATTCCATTACACTTGATGCCGATGGCAAGCACCTGATTACTGACGCAGTGACCAGTGCAGGACTTGTTGCGGGTGTAATCCTGATCAAACTGACCGGTTTTCACTGGCTGGACAGCGTCATTTCTATTTTACTCGGCCTTTATATCATTTACAATGGCTACAAGCTCACCAGGCGCTCGGTAGGCGGCCTGATGGATGAAAGTGACATCAGCCTTGTCAAAGACATCATTGATCTGATGCAAAAGAACAGGAGAGATCCCTGGATCGATGTACACAACCTGCGGGCCCAGCAATACGGTTCAGATCTGCACATCGACTGCCATTTTACTTTGCCTTATTATTTCGACCTGAACCAGGTACACCAGGAAATCTCTGCCATTGACAAAATGATCAACGGGAGTGCGCAGCGCAAGACTGAGCTCTTTATACATGCAGACCCATGTTTGCCTGCCTGCTGCAACTATTGCCATATGAAAGAATGCCCTGTAAGACAGGAGTCCTTCCGTGACGAGATCAAATGGACCATAAGGAATGCCACCAAGAACCAAAAACATTTTGACCAATGAGCTATTTTAATGTAAGGGTATACGGATTACTGATCAATGGGGAAAACCAGGTGCTGATCAGCGATGAACAGTCTGGCGGCAGAACCTTCAGCAAATTTCCCGGAGGTGGAGTGGAGATCGGAGAGGGCATCATTGATGCGCTCAAACGCGAGTTTATGGAAGAATGCAATGCAGAGATTGAAGTGATCCGTCACCTGTATACCACCGATTTTTATGAGCAGTCTTCTTTCAATGACAGCCAGATCCTGAGCATTTATTACCTGGTCAAAGAAACCAGGCCACTGCAGCTCACCTATAAAACTGTGGTCTTTGATTTTGATGAAAATACCCTGCAGTCCTTCAGGTGGATCAGTTTGAAAGACCTGAGCACCGATGATGTGACCTTCAGAACAGATAAAACCGCGATAGAACTATTACTAAAAGAAAAACAATGAACTTAGCAGAACGGGATAAAAAAGTAATCTGGCATCCATACACGCAAATGAAAAATCCGCTGCCGCACATACCAATTGTAAGGGGGGAGGGTGTTTACGTGTTTGATGAATCCGGTAAAAAATACATTGACGCAGTATCCAGCTGGTGGGTAAACATACATGGCCATGCGCATCCGTACATAGCGGCCAAGGTGGCCGAGCAGCTCAAAACACTGGAGCACGTGATCTTTGCCGGCTTCACCCATGAACCAGCAGTACAGCTTGCCGAAAGGCTCTTGCCTTTATTGCCGGGCAAACAGGAGAAAGTTTTTTATACAGACAATGGTTCTACGGCGGTAGAAGTAGCGCTAAAGATGTGCCTGCAATATTGGGTAAATACCACAAAACAACCGCGCACCAAGATCCTGGCATTTAAAGAAGCCTACCATGGCGATACTTTCGGTGCCATGTCGGTCAGTGGCAGGAGTATTTTTACGGATCCCTTTGCCAGCCTGCTTTTCGATGTCGAGTTTATAGACCTTCCCAATGAAAAGAACATCGAGCAGATCAAATCGAGGATCAGCTACCTGTCCAACGAAGTCGCCTGTTTTATATTTGAACCACTGGTGCTCGGTACAGCAGGAATGGTCATGTATGAAGCAGGACATCTGGACGAGCTGATCGCCGCCTGCCAGAAACACGGCATACTGACCATAGCTGACGAAGTGATGACCGGTTTTGGGCGTACAGGCAGACTGTTTTCCTGCGAAGCACTCCAGAATAGCCCTGATATTTTTTGCTTGTCCAAAGGGATTACGGGTGGTACTATGCCATTGGGCGTCACCACCTGCAACGCAAGGATATTTGATGCATTTCTGAGCGATGATAAGTTGAAGACTTTGTATCACGGCCATTCTTATACCGCCAACCCTGTGGCCTGCGCCGCATCATTGGCCAGTCTTGATATTCTGTTGAGTGCAGAAACCCTGCCCAACATCCAGAGGATCTCGGCAAAGCACAAAGCATTTGCAGCGCAGCTCAAGGACCATCCCAAGCTCAAAGCAGTAAGGCAAACGGGCACTATACTGGCTATGGAGTGGGAAACCGGCAATGATACTTCCTACCTTAGCGGACTGAGGGACCAGTTGTACAATTATTTCCTGGAAAGTGGCATTATACTCAGACCACTGGGAAATGTGCTGTATATTTTACCTCCGTATGTCATCAGTAATGATGACCTGGACTATATTTACCAAACTATTATTGAAGCACTAAATGATATATAGGCTTCATGACATACAAGCTTCGTCGTTCCTCCTCGCAATGACGAATGTACTAACCTGATACTAAGACAAGAATAAAGGACGATAGTAGAACATATAACAAACAGTGATGAACATCAAGCCGATCTTAGAAAACATAGTCAACGACAACACCTTACATGCCAAATGGCTAAACACCCTTTCCTATATGGAAAATGCAGGTGCCAAAAAGATCTCCGCATCTGAGCATAAGGAAAATGTAAACCTGATTATCCTCAAGCATGCCGCAGAAGAGCACCGTCATGCCTATTACCTGAAAAAGCAGCTGGATAAACTGGAAGGCGGGCTTTGTAAAACCTATACCAATGATGAACTGCTGACCCCAAACCATACCAAGTTTTACCTCAACGCACTCGATGTGGCAGTCTGCCGCTACCTCAAGCGGCATTTTAACCTGAGCGGTTATGAGTTAAAGTTCGCCGCTTACCTGTTTGTAACCTATGCTATTGAAGTTCGTGCAGATGAACTCTATCCTGTCTACCAGGATGTGTTGACCAGCGCCGGGAGCCGTGTTACCGTCAAATCTATTATTTTGGAAGAAGAAGGTCATCTGGAAGAAATGCTCAATCAATTGAAAACCTTCTCCCCAGACTGGGAAAAACACGCAGAGATCGTGATCAAAATAGAACAGGAGATGTTTGAAGACTGGATATTGAACCTGAGCAAGCAAATCGCCTGACCGGCGTTGCGGGATGACGCTTAAACCTTCACTACTTTCCCCGGTGTTATCGCATAAAAACGGTCCCCCGGCTCCGGCTTCACAATCTTCAGCCCTGTAAACACACTGAACGCCGGCATGACCAGGCAATGTTCAGTAAAATAAAAACAGGGAAACTTCAATTGCTGTCTGGCTCTGCCGTAAATCACCACCCCCGGATGGATATGTCCGGTAATATTATAGTATTCGTCAAATTCACGGGGTTTATCATGGATAAACCGGAAAGGTGCACACAACAGTTCTTTGGTATGCACCTCAATACCCAAAGCCTCATAGTCCTCATTCCGGAGCGCATCATGATTGCCTTTTACCAAAACTACTTTTAAAACAGGATACCTGTCGCGCCATTCCAGAAAAGCATTCGCATCACTGTTGATGTTATTGTGGAACATATCTCCTGTAACCAGCAGTACTTCAGCAGGATATTCTTTTAAAATCGCTGATAATCTTTGCAGGTCCGTCAGGCCAACCGTATCCGGTACCTGTATCCCCGATTTTCTGAAATGTGCAGATTTACCGATGTGCAGGTCGCTGATGATCAGCATCTTTTCCCTTTTCCAGTATACCGCCCGCTCTTTATTCAGTACCAATTGCTCTCCGCCGCACTCAACGATCATTTTTCTTTCTTGTATTTTTCTTTTCTGCCTCGGCAGTCATTCTTTCAATTCTCTGGCTCAGTTCCTCAGAACTCATGTTGTCCCGCAAACTATCCACTTTGATCGGAAAACACAAAGGCGTATAGCTGTCCGTTTTCACAATGACGAGTTTACTGGCCTGGATCCTGCGCAGGGCAGCTGCCAGCCTGGGTTCTTCTATCTGCTGATAGAAAGCCTCGTCATAAGCCTGCCGCAATAATAAGTTATGTTTATCATAATCGCTAAAAACGTTGAAAAATAATGCCGCAGAAGATTGCAGGTGCTTATTGGCCACATACTTACCAGGATAACCCTGGAAAACCAGCCCTGCAATACAGGCGATATCCCTGAACTTCCTGCGCGCCATTTCCGTCGCATTGATGCTGGCGATGATGTCCGCTGAAAGCCCCTCAGGAGTGAAAAGCAATTTGAGGTTTTCTTCATCCAGGGGGATGGGCTGTTCGCTCAGCAGCTCAAACCCATAATCGTTCATGGCAATAGAAAACGTAATGGGCTTCAAACGGCCCAGCCGGTAAGCGATCAAAGAAGCCATGATCTCATGCACCTGCCTGCCTTCAAAAGGATATGCAAAGAAGTGATAACCATCTTTGGTATTGATCAGTTCAATCAGAAACTCATCATCCTTAGGTACATGCGATACTTTAGCCTGTCGCTCAAACAAAGGTAAAATAAAGTCCAGTTCCTCATCATCATGCGTTTTATACAAGATCTCATTGTACTTCTTGCGCAGGATAGCGCCCAGGTTTGCGGTCAGTGACATGCGCCCGCCCATCCAGCTCGGGCTCATGGCTGTTTTCTGTTTGCTTTTGCGCACCAGCACCATCATTTCCTTGATCATGATGAATTCCAGTACCCGGCCGGCCAGGGTAAAATTGCTGCCCGGTTTCATTTTCGCGACAAATGACTCCTCCACCATACCCACAAAACCACCCGTCAGGTACTTGACCTTGATCATGGCATCGCTCACAATGGTGCCAATGTGCAGCCTGTGCCTCAGGGCAATCTGCCTGCTTTCCACTTTCCAGAGTCCATCAACTTTGGAAACTTTACTAAACTCATTGTAAGCAGTTAAGCTATCACCACCTGTAGTAATGAACTGCATGATCCAGCTCCATTCCTGGGGCAACAACTCCCGGAAAGCATGCGTTTGTTTCACTTCAAAAAAGACCTGCTCATCGTCAAAGCCATCACCCACAGCCAAAGTCACCAGGTACTGGATCAGTACATCAAAGGACATCACCACCGGTTCCCGGCTCTCAATGTCCTGCGTCCGGGCAGCCTCCTTTATGGCTGCCGCCTCGACCAGTTCGAGCGCATGCGTAGGCAGAAAATAGATCTTTGAAGTTTCATAAGGCGAGTGCCCGCTGCGGCCCGCCCGCTGCAGAAAGCGGGCAACACCTTTAGGCGATCCGATCTGCACCACCGTATCCACAGGCTTAAAATCTACGCCCAGATCCAGTGACGAGGTACTTACCACAGCCTTCAAAGCCCCTGTATGTATGGAATCCTCGATCCAGTTTCTCAGCTCATGGTCAATAGAACCATGGTGAATGGCCAGCAGGCCCGCCAGGTTCTCATCTTTGGCCAGTAAGGTCTGGTACCAAAGCTCCGCCTGTCCGCGTGTGTTGGTAAAGATCAGTGTAGTCTTGCTCTTGTGAATGATGGGCAGCAGCTTATGCGCCAGTTTATGCCCCAAATGGCCCGCCCAGGGCAGCATATCGATGTGATCGGGCATAATGGACTTAATGATGATCTTTTTCTCTATATCGGCTTTAATGACCGTTTTCAAAACATCCTCATAAGGAACCAGCACGTCCAGCGCCTGTTCTATATTGCCAATGGTGGCCGAAATGCCCCAGATGAGCAGCAGTCTTTCCGGATGCTGTCTATTGATCAGCCCCTTGATCCTGGAAATGGCCAGTTCAGCCATCACACCTCTTTTGCTGCCCAGCAGCTCATGCCATTCATCTGCAACAATACACTGCAGCTGCTCAAAATAATTAAAAGTACTCTTTTGTGCCAGCAGCAGGTGCATGCTTTCCGGGGTAATGATCAGCACCTCAGGCATTTGTTTCTTTTGTTTCAGCTTCTCGCTTTGCGTAGTATCGCCGTTGCGTACACCTACCGTCCAGTCCATTTGCAGTTCCTCACAAACTTCGCGCATGGCGCGGGCAAGGTCCTTGGCCAGCGAACGTAAGGGCGTGATCCAGATCAGCTTTAATCCGGTATCCTGCCTTTTCCTGCTGGTAGTTTTTGGTTTTTTAGTATTTCCGGTTGTCTTACTGAAATCCGCCTTCAGGTCTTTAGTTATCCGCTGTTGCGAATTTGGCCTAGCGGTTTTAGTTCCTGTTTCCGCAGACCCCAAATCAGCCCTTTTGTTCAGCTCGTCAATCACCACTGCAAGAAACAAAGAAAAAGTCTTTCCAAAGCCGGTAGGGGCGTTTACCAGTCCGCTATAGCCTTCCGCATAATACGCCCAGGCATCCGTTTGAAACTTAAACGGCTTTTTCTTACCGGATTTCAGCCATTGCATCACCTGCTTATAGCCCTTGCTTTTTTCCAGTGGCAGTGGTTTATCCGTTGTCTTTTTTTTCAATGCCACCCCTTTAGATATCGTTTCTTTTTCCATTTCGACAGCGCTATAAAGTAGATTGCAGCAATTGTCTCAGGTCGTCCAGCGTATTGATCTCATCCGCCTTTTTATCCTTTCGCCACCTCGAAATCCTTGGAAACCGCAAAGCAAGCCCGGCTTTATGCCTCTTGCTCTCCGCAATCCCTTCAAAAGCAATCTCAAATACCAGTTCCGGTTTTACTGTCCTTACCGGGCCAAATTTCTCTATCGCGTTCTTTACCACAAACGAATTTACTTCTTTTATCTCTTTATCGGTCAGGCCCGAGTAAGCTTTTGCCACCGTGATCAGCTGATCACCATCCCGCACTGCAAAAGTATAATCCGTAAAGAAATTTGCCCTGCGGCCGCTGCCTTTCTGCGCATAGATCATCACGGTATCCACCGTATACGGGTTGACCTTCCATTTCCACCAGTCGCCCCGTTTCCTGCCGGAATGGTACAAAGAATTCAGTTTCTTGAGCATAATCCCCTCACTGTTGATGTCTCTTGAACCTTCTCTGATAAGAGCCAGTTCCTCCCAGCTGGCAAAATCCACCACAGGAGAAAGGACCACGACATTCGCGGTTTTCAAACCGCTGATGGTTTTAACCAGCAAAGACCTGCGCTTTTCCAGCATTTCTTCTCTCAAATCGCGCCCCTCATATTCCAAAAGATCATAAGTATAAAAACCAATCGGCGCATCGTTCAGCTGCGATTTATTGATCGTTTTCCTGTTCAGCCGCTGCTGCAGCACACTAAATGCCTGTACATTGCCATCCTTTACCGAAAGGATCTCTCCATCCAGCACAGTGCCGTCCTGGAGTTCATCCACTAAAAAATGTAATTCCGGAAACTGATCTGTGACCAGCTCTTCCCCGCGCGACCAGATGAAAAGTTCCCCATTGCGCTTCACGATCTGTCCGCGGATGCCATCCCATTTCCATTCCGCCTGCCATTCTGTTACTGCACCCAAAGATGCAGGCTCGGCCTCCAGTGCATAGGCCAGACAAAAGGGGTAAGGCCATGAATTGTCGGTATTGACGTGCGCACCGGCCATCAGATCCTCATAGCTGATCTCCCAGGGCTGCCACTTGCCCATAATGCTGTGCATCACTTTACTGCTTTCCGTATCGCTTTGTTTGGCCAGCGCATTGACCAGCATTTTATTGGACACACCGATCCTGAAATTCCCGGAGATCAGCTTATTGAAAATAAAGCGTTCCTGGGTTTCCAGACTGTCCCAGGCATTCAATATAGATTCTTTTTTTTCGGCATCAGACTTGTCCTGGAGCGTCGCCAGGTCATTGATCCATTCATGGAGTTTACGGTTGGTCAGATGTTTCGCCTCCGGCAATACCAGCGCAACGGTCTCACTGAGGTCGCCTACATTGTGATAACTCTCCGCAAACAGCCATTCCGGGATGCCGCTCAGTTCTACCGCCCATTGCCTGATCAAAGCGGTGCTGATCGGTCGTTTAGGCCTCTTTCCGGTAAACATGGCGATCACATAGGGCTTATCCAGATCATCAGCTTCCGTAAAATAATCGACCAGGGCGGCTATTTTGTCGTTGGTCTTGTTGCTCATCTCCAGCTGTCGGATCAGTTCTGTAAATCGCCTCATGCGGTATCCTCCTGTATTTTGCTTTCAGCATCCGCGCTTATTTCTGCTTTTTCTTCCTCTTCTTCATTGCCATATTGCGTTTTCACTTCCTCGGCTCCGATACCAATTTCATTGAGATATTTTGAAAACGTAGCGGTATATCCGTGTGTGACGAACACCTTTTCGGCATCCGTAGCCCTGATCGCCGACAACAAGCCAGGCCAGTCGGCATGGTCACTCAATGCAAATCCGGCATCGGCGCTGCGCCACCTTCTGCCGGCCCTTACCTGCCTCCAGCCGCTGCATATCCCTGTTGCCGGACTCTGCAGGCTTTTGATCCAGCGTCCGTCTGCCAGCGCAGGCGGTACAATCACTATTCCTTTTTGCAGTTGTTCCTTTTTAGTCTCCGGGCTGATCCTGATGGTTTCCGGCAAATCTACGCCTGCATTGATAAAAGCTTCATTCAGATTGGCAATGGAGTTGTGCACGTAGACATCAGTATATCCCGATAGTCCTTTGATTAGCCGCTGCGCTTTGCCAAGACTATAAGCCACCAGCACACTCGTCTTGCTGCGGCCATGGTTGTCAGCTATCCAATCTTTGATCTGTGAGAAAATGACTTCCTGGGGCTGCCATTTGTATATTGGGAGGCCAAAAGTGCTTTCAGATACAAACGTATGGCACTTTACAGGTTCAAACTGTGTGCTGATGCCATCATATTCTGTCTTATAATCACCGGACACCACGAAGATCTCGCCCTTGTATTCCAGCCTGATCTGTGCAGATCCAATGACATGACCTGCGGGAAAAAGGCTTACCTTTACACCATTGATATTGATCTCTTTGTTGTAAGGCAGGCTTTCGATATTTAAGTCCGGACCCAGTCTCTGGTTTAAAATGGGTTTGGTCAGTTCATGGCACAAATAGGCCTTATTGCCCCATTTTACATGATCGGCATGGCCGTGAGTGGTCACTGCCAGGTCAACCGGCCGCCAGGGATCAATGTAAAAGCCGCCCTGTGCACAGTATATTCCTTTATTGGTGAAAGTAATGAGTGCCATTGGCTAACAACAACAGCAGGTTAAATAAAGTTTTAAGCCTTTTTCCCTCATGGTTGCTTTTAATCTGCCTGGTAATTTGTATGAAATTTATAATGAGGTTTATTAATTTGTAATAGATTGTTTATAAGACTATAGATCTATCAAGGATCTACAAAGGATCTACAAAGGATTAAGCAAGGATCTACAAACTTATACTGCAGGAGATTCTCTCCTATACGGCAAAGGGTTTACAATTCGTCCTGATCAGAAATAAAATAGATAGATATGGTGTTCTAGTTTTCTTTCATTATTTTTACCACCTAAGATATAACGAATGCCAAATATACCAAGACTTGTACTGATTTTTTTTACACTTCTATCTTTAAGCCAGTTCTCATCAGCACAAAATAAATTAACAATTAACGGAAATGTCACCGATTCAGGTTCAGGTGAAACGCTGATCGGAGCCAGTGTAAAGCTTGTTGGCCCCGTTACCACCGGTACGGTTACCAATTCATACGGGTTTTATTCGATCAGTGTACCAGCCGGAAAGTATGAGCTTGCGGTAAGTTTCATCGGCTACAAAACAGACACACAAACTGTTGAACTGAGTAAATCGCTGAAACTTAATATCGCGCTGGCGGAAAGTAACCAGCTGAATGAAGTGGTCATCTCGGCCGAAAAAAGAAATGAAAATGTGGTCAATCCGCAAATGGGACTGCAAAAGATCACTGTAAAAGAGATCAATAATGTGCCTGTCCTGCTTGGGGAACGTGATGTGCTGAAGACCTTGCAGCTGCTGCCTGGTATTAAATCTGCAGGAGAGGGCAACAGTGGTTTTTATGTAAGGGGCGGTTCTACAGACCAAAACCTGATCCTGCTGGATGAAGCCCCGGTCTACAATGCCTCACATTTACTCGGCTTTTTCTCGACTTTTAATTCTGACGCGATCAAGGACGTAAGTGTCTATAAAGGCGGTATGCCTGCGCAATACGGAGGCCGTCTCTCTTCTGTTCTGGATATTAAAATGAACGAGGGAAACCGCAAGGAATTTACCGCCGAAGGCGGGCTTGGCCTGATCTCTTCGCGGCTAAAGGTAGAGGCGCCCATTGTAAAAGACAAAGGGTCATTCATGGTCAGTGCAAGAAGGACCTATATTGATGCTTTTCTGGCATTGTCTCCGGATAGTTCCGTGCGGGGCAATACCCTGTATTTTTATGATCTGAATGCCAAGGCCAATTACCAGATTGATGACAAGAATACCTTATTCCTGTCGGGATATTTCGGCAGAGACAACCTCGGGATAAATGAAACATTCGGCTTCAACTGGGGCAATTCAACGGTTACCCTGCGCTGGAACCATTTGTTCAGCGACCGCCTGTTTTCCAATACTTCACTGATCTACAGCAACTATAACTACGTGATCAGGAACCTGATGGAAGAAAATAACTTTGAAGTCAATTCCGCGATCAAAAATTACAATCTAAAAGAGGATTTTGAATATAGCCTGAGTGCTAAACACAGCCTGAAGTTTGGTGTCAACGCCATTAGCCATACCATAGAGCCCGGTAAGATCAATACTACCGGCGAATCCAGTGTAAATCAGGCGGATTATGAAAGCAGGAAAGGCATTGAGCTGGCGGCCTATGTGTCTGACGAATGGGCGGTAAGTGATAAAATAAACGTGGTCTACGGCCTGAGGATGAGCAGTTTTTCACCAACAGGCCCGGGCAATTTTAAAACCTACGATGAAGATGGGAATACCATCGAAGTTATCCCTTACAAAAAAGGACAGGTCATTAAAAATTACATCAATGCAGAGCCGAGGATTTCAGCGAATTTCCAGATCAGCCCAAACAGCTCCCTGAAAGCGGCCTATACCAGGAATGTCCAGAATGTACACCTGATGTCCAATTCTACTTCAACTTCCCCTACAGACCTGTACATCATGAACAGCAATAACGTGAAACCTGAAATTGCCGATCAGATCGCAACCGGTTTTTTTAAGAATTTTAATGACAATAAATTCGAGTTCTCGGCTGAAATCTACTATAAATTGATGCAGAACCAGATCGAATACAGAAGCGGAACAGATTTGAGGGGTAATAGTAATGTCGAAGCTGATCTGCTCTACGGCGAGGGGCGGGCATATGGTATAGAACTGTTCCTGAAAAAGAAATATGGACGGTTTAATGGCTGGATAGGTTATACCCTGTCAAAAACAGAACGTAAGTTTGATGCCATCAATAGCGCCAAATGGTTCAACGCAAAGCAGGACAGAACGCATGATCTTTCTTTGGTAGGCATTTTCAAGGCCACGTCAAGATGGACTTTTTCCTCGGTGTTTGTCTACAACACCGGAAATGCCGTGACCTACCCGAGCGGAAAATACCAGATCAACGGGCGCACCGTATTTTATTATACCGATAAAAACGGTTACCGTACACCGGCATACCATCGATTGGATGTGTCTGCCACGCTCGAGGGCAAGCCCGGAAGGAAGCTGCAGTCCAGCTGGTCGTTTGGTATTTATAATTTATACAATCGCCAGAATGCTTTCGCAATTGACTTTAAGGATGACCCTGACGATGCAACCAAAACCCAGGTGGTGCGTACTACATTGTTTGGGATCATTCCTTCAGTAACCTGGAATTTTAAATTTTAATAAGATGAAGAAAAGAACATACCTGATCGGGGCAATACTTTGTGTGCTGGCTATTGCAGGTTGTGAAAAAGTGATCACGCTGGATCTGGACAATGCGGATCCGCGGATAGTTATCGATGCCAATGTCAATGATCAGTTTGAGAATCAAATCGTAAGAGTTTCCAAAACTTACAGTTTTTCAGAAAGCAATAAATTCAATGGGATCAGCGGAGCTAAAGTAGTATTGACGACTATGGATGGAGATGTTATCAATTATAGTGAGACTGCGTCAAAAGGGATTTACAGAAGCCCGAGAATGCGTGGTAAACCCGGCGTGGAATATACCATGACGGTGACGGTGGAGGGTAAGACTTATGTTTCGGTTTCGGCGATGCCTTTCAAAGTATCACTTGACTCGTTGACTTTCAAACAGTTTGATTTCTTCGGGAGTATCAATACTTATATCGCTGCTAATTTTGAGGATCCTGGATATACAGCGGATCAGTACAGGTATATCTTGAAGGTTAAGGACAAAGTAGAGGAAGATGCGGTCAGTGATGACCGTTTTAACAACGGCAATCATGCGGCGAATGTATTGTACTATGAGCTTGACGATCTTGCAAACGGGGACACTCTGGAGGTGGAATTGCAATGCATAGACAGGCCTGTTTACAAATACTTCTTTACCCTGGAACAGATCTCGGGAGATGGCGGACCGCCGGTCTCTCCGGAAAATCCACCATCAAACTTCAGTAACGGGGCATTGGGTGTGTTTAATGCGTATACTTCCAGCAAACGTACTGCATTAATTAAGAAACCGTAGCTGTTAAAAACAACTGACTGACCAGCTGCGTTCCCAGTTTTCACCGGCCTGCAGGCCAATAATGCCTTCTTTTGTTTCCAAATCCTGATCGTGATTTGTACCGTCGGCAATCCCGCACCATGGTTCCAGGCATACAAAATCTGCGTCTTTTGCCGCCCAGATCCCAAAGAACGGGAAGCTGTCAAAGTTAAAATGCAGTCCATGTGGATTCTTTCGGTTGCGCAGGGTGATCCGGTCACTTTTTAAGGTTTTAAATACCAGCGCATCTTCGTAAAAGAGTTTATGATTCAGACGCAAAACATGCTCCTCCAGTTTTATCGTATCGGTTTCGTCGGTGATCAGATCACTGTCTATTTTATGGTAAACCAGTTCGATGTCCTTATTAAACTCTAAAAAATAGTCATCGTAAGCGAGTTCCGGATCTACCGGAGTGGCAAATGCCGGGTGGCCGCCTACTGAAAACAGCAATGTGTCTTTATGATCAGTGTTGACAACATGGTAAGTGCAGGAGAGGCTTTTGCCTTCAATTTTATAGTGCAGGGCCAGGCTGAATTTAAAAGGATATACTTTTAAAGTATCCTCATCATGAGTAAGGGTAAATATAACCGTTGTTGTGCTGACCTGGTCTGCTTTAAACTCACGGTCCCTTGCAAAGCCATGGCGCGGGAGCTTATACTTTTGACCATTGACGAAATAGGTATTGTCTTTAAGTCCGCCGACTATGGGGAACAACACGGGACTAAACTTCCCCCAGTACTGAGGATTTCCGTTCCACAGGTATTCAGTATCAGTTTCTTTGCTTTTAAAGCTTTGTAGTTCAGCACCCTTGGCTGAAAAGACCGCTTTAACATATTCATTTTCTATTGAGATCATATTTTTCACTGAATCGCTAAAATAATAAATTCAGCTTATCAAAACTCATATCCCTTGCATTATTGCTGTTGTTTGACTAGGTTTATGAGGATGTATTGGGGTCATCGGCATAACTTGTAACCTATCATGGACGCTGTAAAAAAAACGGTAACAATAACGGGCTGGCTAATGAGCAGACCAGCGCTCACAGGATTACTTGTTTTCCTTTTCCTGCTGGTTTTTATTGGACTGCTCACCAATCAGCGGTATTACTTTATAAAGGAGACCGAGCACCATGAGATGGCGCATGTGCTTGATGTGGTGAAACAGAATGTGGAGCAGACGTTAAGGGACAGTTATGCTACTACACTGACGCTTGCGCTTACCATTAAAGACAATGGTGAGCCGGAGAATTTTGAAGCCATTGCCGCAAAGCTGATTGACTCTAATTCCAATTTCCTTGCAATTCAGCTGGTTCCCAACGGCATAATTAAATACATCTATCCATTGAAGGGCAATGAAGGGGCTTTAAATGCAAACATATTTACGGTAAGCAGTGAGCATTCAATGAGGGCGCGGGAGTCTATCCGGTCCAGAAAGATGTACTTTACGGGGCCCAATCGGCTGAAGCAGGGCGGAGTAGGTATTGTCGGCAGGCTTCCTGTGTACAAAAAGGACAAATTCTGGGGTTTCTCTGCGGTTGTTATCAGAATAAATACTTTTTTAAAAGATGCCGGGATTGTCAACCAGAAGCATGAAAAATTCTATTTTCAATTTTCCAAGTACAATATCTCGAATAAAAGAGAAGAGTTTTTTCTTCCGGGTAAAACTGATTTTTCCGGTCATACTTACGATTCTGTAACTATTCCCGATGGAAACTGGAAGATCTACCTGGTTTCAAAGAACAGATATGATGTCATCGGTCAGCTTATATATCCGCTGTTATTCGGTTTATCGCTCGCCATATTGAACAGCCTGCTCATCAACAAGCTATTGAAGAAGCGACTTGAGCTCCAAAATGTGGTCGATAACCAGGCTTCCAAGCTCATTGAGACTGAGATGAAGTTTAAAACCATTTTTGAGGAAGCGCCAATCGGAATAGCGCTGATGAGTGCTGTTGACGGAAAGTTTTTGCAGGTGAACAAAAAGATGTGTAAGATTCTGGGGTATACGGAGCAGGAACTTTTTAAACTAAGTCTAAAAAACATCAGTTATCCTGCTGAGAAATTACCGGGTAATCTGAAAGGGCAGACAGATCTAAACTCCGATGGTCAGAATCAGCAGCAATATATTCATAAGAATGGCAGCGTAAAATGGGCAAATCTTATAGAAACGCCTCTGCTGGACGAGACAGGCGGGTCTGAGAGCAACATTATGATTTTAGAAGATGTGACTGATCTGAACAATTCTATAAAAACGATCACGGAGCAGAACAAGCGCTTGCTGAACTTCTCTTACATTGTTTCGCATAACCTCAGGTCTCATACCAGCAACATACAGGCAATTGCGGGCCTGATTGAGCAAAGTTCTTCTGAGGAAGAAAAGAAAGAGCTGGTCGTGCTGCTGAAAACGGTATCAGCTTCACTGGATGAAACAATGGTCAATCTGAACAAGGTGGTCAATATTCAGACCAGCATAGATGTGATCACCGAGCCGCTTAACCTAAGGGATTATATAGGGCGGACCCTTGATGTTTTGAGTGACCAGATCAATGTAAAATCTGTAGATATTCGTAATGATGTCCCGGCTGATACCATGGTAAATTATAATCCAGCGTATCTGGAAAGCGTCTTGCTGAATTTCATCTTTAACGCCATCAGGTATAGTCATCCGGATCGAAGGCCGCTCATCAGGCTAAACAGTTACCCCGAGAACGACCAGATGGTGCTTGAGGTTTCGGATAACGGAATCGGGATTGACCTGGATAAATTTGGCGATCAGCTTTTTGGAATGTATAAAACCTTTACCGGAAACCCTGATTCAAAAGGGCTGGGACTTTTCATTTCTAAAAATCAAATCGATGCCATGAACGGTATGGTGACCGTTCAAAGTATATTGGATGAAGGAACGACCTTCAGGATCTATTTTAACTAGGCCGGCTATCATGATGAACTAATTTTCCTTTTTAGCAGCGGCTTCTTCTTTCGCTTTCTTCTTGAAAAATCCCCTCAATAGAAAATTATGCTGCAAAGCTTCCAGGTTCTCATCCAACTTCTGACTGCTGGTCTCCATGTTTTTCACAATAGATTTTACCTGGTCTGCAGTCTTTTGGTCGTTCAGCAGGATACCGACGGCATTATCTGTCTGGGTCAGTTTTGCAGACGCTTTGTTGAGATTTTCAGAAAGTGCTGATGCAGAACTGGCGGTTTTCTGTAACTCATTTACAGAAGCTTCCAGTTTGGCGAATACCGCGGTATCTGTCAATAATTTATCAGCCAGGCCGCCTTTGGTATTGAGCGTTCTGGTAAAAGCATCGAGTTCCCTTGCCATTTTATTGGCAGATGCCGTGGTGTTTTTCAGGTTTACGACAATGGATTTAAAGTCGGCAGCAACCTGCTCATCGGTAAGTAAAGTACCGGCTGTACCTTTTCCTTCTACCAGGCTTCTGGCCAGGATCTTAAAGTCTGAGGTCACATCTACAAGGTTTTTATTGTTGACCTGGAAAGTTTTCATGATGTCGTCGGTCGAAAGGGTAGTATTCACCCTCAGCCGGTCGCCATCTTCAACGAACGGAAATTTTGGGGTACCGCCTGTGATCACGATGATCTTGTTGCCGATCAGTCCGTCAGAGCTGATGCTTGCCGATGCATCTTTATGGATGTACTTGTGCGCCTCTTCTTCAATGTTTAAAAATACCTGTACCTGTGAGGTCCCATAAAACTGGATTTTTTTGATGGTCCCGATCTTTACGCCGGAAAACCATACGTTATTGCCGGCCTTTACGCCTTGTATGTCATTAAAAAC